>CAYQYB010000063.1:0-11644 GCA_964421535.1 uncultured Verrucomicrobiota bacterium
ATGGCGATCTCGACGATGCCGGTGACCGTGCTGTCCGTGGTGATGCGTCCGAAGAACAGCTGGCTGGGCTGGACGCGCAGTTCCTCGACCGCCGTGCCTTCCAGGGCCAGGGTGAACGTGGGCTGCTGCGGGTCGTTGGATTCCACGCTGATCGTCTTGTGCTGGGCGCCCTGGCGTCCGCGCAGGGACAGGCGGGTCGTCACGGACGCCTGGCCGCCCGGCGGGATCGTGTTCTGGGAGATGTTCGCGACCGTGCATCCGCAGGATGGCCGGACCTGCTTGATTTCAAGGGACAAGTCGCCCTCGTTTTTCAGGACGAAGGTGTGTTCGACATCCTTGGAGCTCTCCATCTGGCCGAAATTGAACGTTGGTTCGTCGCAGGCGATCTTGGGCCTGTGTATCACGGGTTCCTGCGCGAAGCTGCACGCGGCCAGCGCCGCGACGGCGAGGAATAGGGCGGCTGTCTTCTTCTGCATAGGGCTCACTCCGTTTCGTGGTCGGATGGAACTGTTGCTTTGACAGACGGTATTGCACGCCTGTTCATGTTTCAACCCGTTTCTGTGCGGTGTAAACAGGGCCGACCCCATAAGGTATTCTCAAGCCTGCGCGAAAGTGCTAGTTTAATGGACCAAATGCGCGATTTGGCTGGCGGTAACCCTACGAGCGAGAGACCGATGGAGAGTATGCCGGAGCTTCCGGGGTACAAGATCATCGAAAAAGTCGGTGAAGGCGCGATGGCCGCCGTGTGGACCGCCCGCCAGCTTTCGCTCGACAGGGTCGTCGCCATCAAGATTCTTTCCCCCCGCCTTGTCCGCGACGAAGAGGCCATCCAGCGGTTCCGGCTCGAGGCGCAGGCGGCGGCAAAGCTGAATCATCCCGGCATCGTTCAAATTTACGACGCGGGCTCCCACGAGGGCCTCGTGTACCTGGTCATGGAGTTTGTCGCGGGGTGCACGGTGGGCGAACTGCTGGAGCGCAAGCGCCGGCTTGCGGAGAAGAACGCGCTGCTGGTGGCCCAGGGCGTGGCGCTGGCCCTGGCCTACGCGTGGAATGAAGCGCGGCTGATCCACTGCGACGTCAAACCCGCGAACGTGCTGGTCGACCAGGACGGGTCGATCAAGATCACCGACATGGGGCTCGCCAAGGTGTTCGGCACGAATGTCCCCGGTTCGGGCCGCGAGATGCTGGAAGGAACCCCTCATTACGTCTCGCCCGAGCAGGCAAGGGGAGAGCCGGACCTGGACTGCCGCGCGGACATCTACTCGCTCGGGGCCATGCTGTACCACATGACAACAGGCCGCCTGCCGTTCGGCGACAGCGCCGACATGGAGGTGGTGGAGCGGCAGATTTCCGACTACCTGCCCGATCCCCAGCAGATCAACACCGATCTCTCGGAGGGGGTCGCGTGGCTGATCGAGAAGATGATGGTGAAAGATCGGACCATCCGATACCAGAACTGGTCCGAAGTGATCGCCGACATGGAGCAGATTCAGCGCGGGGACCCGCCAGCCGCCCGCGCCCTGGTCGCGGGTCAGAGCACGGTGCTCCGGAGCGAGATCCGCTCGCTGGCCAGAAGCAAGCCGGCTCCGAAACCCGAGGCCGAGAAGATCGTTCCGGTTGAGACTGTGCCGAAGAAACCGAAAACCGTCACCAAGCAGAAGATCATCCTGCCCAAGGACTTGCGGGAGCAGGTTGGAGTTGCGAAGAAGCCTGGCGGCGAGCTCGCGCGTGCCGTGTTCGCGCTCTTCCTGATGGCCGGGGCGGTCATGCTGGCGTACGGGACGCTGTCCTACCTTACGTACCGAAAATCCCATACGCCGGTGAAGGAGGACTACTGGGACGGGCGCGAGGAAGTGAAGGCGTTGCCGCCGCGGTCGTATATTCAGGGCGAGAAGAAACGGGAAGGCGACACCTACTGGCAGTCTCAGGCGCAGAGCGCTCCGCAGGAATCCGGGGCGCAGAAGCAGGGCGGCGAGTCCATTCAGTGGAAGCACCCGGCGTTCCTGCGAGGCGCAAGGCTCTTCAACGATGCCCTTGCAAAGTACAAGGCGTACCTGGCCGACAAGAGCAACCCCGCCATCCTGCAGACCGTGGAAAAGCAATGCCGCGAATCGATCGCGGAATTCGAGTCGTGCCGCGCGTTCGCGCCGCCGGAAGTCAAAATCCAGGACCTGATCAACCAGTCCTATCGCCTGATCTCCGACTGCCGGCAGTCGACCCTCATGGACTCGACCCGCGGCGGGTCGAAAAAGGCTGAACCGACATCGCCCCTTGCCGTCGCCGCCCCGGCGGCGGCTCCCCAGGCCCCGGTCGAAGGCCAGCTGACACTGGCGCCGACGTGGAACCACACGCAGCCGGGCGGCAGCAAGATCATCGAGGACCTGGTCGGCCTGCTTTCGGGGCAGGGCCAGCCGGCGGTGGATCTGAAGCCCGACTCCTCCCTGATCCTGTTCGGGCAGGTGTACTACCTCATGCCGCTGAAGGAAGCGGTCGGCATCCTTGCCAAGCCGGTGTCGCCCCGCAAGAACGTGAACTGCCCCGGATTTCCCAAGGACAGTTTCTTCTACTACTCCGTCGAGGGCGAATTCGGCAACGGCTTCGACAAGCTCCTGCTGGTCACGGACAGCGCCGACCGAATCGCGGCCGTCGAGCTGGTCAACGAGCATCCGGACGAGTCCCTCTGGCTTGATCCGGGCGTGTTCTCCGAGAAGTGGCACGCGTACAACTTCGTCCAGATGCAGACGAAGGGCAGCGCCAAGTGGCGCGTAGGCCACCGGGTCGAAGCCGCAAACCGCGTTGTGCGCATCGACAGCGAACTCGTGGCCAACGACGAGTACGGCTACTTCGGGCTTGGCGATTCCAAGGAGCGCGTATCTTTGTACATGCCCCAGCAGCTTGTGAACCTGATCCTGCTCCGGCTTGAGAAGTTGAAGCAGATTTGACGGATCGAAAACGGAGGCTGCCATGAGAACGATCGTCTGGCGTCTGGCGGTGTGCGTGTTCGCGGCGATGGCCGTTGCCGGGTGCGGAGCGAAGAATCCGCCGCAAATCACCGTGGTCAACAGCTCGACCTCGGCGGTGACCGATGTCCTTCTCTCCGGCAACGGATTCAAGCAGATCATCGATCGGATCGAGCCGGGCGAGTCGAAGACCGTCACGGTTGTTCCGAAGGGGGAGTCGAGCGTGACGATGGAGGCCGTGACGCCGGTCAAATACATCACGGCGAAGGATGTCGGCTACTTCGAGCGCAGCGGCGGCTACAAGGTGCAGATCACAATCACGCCGGAACTCAACGTGGAGACCAAGGTTGACCTGGCCCTCTCGCCTTAGCAGGTGTTAGGAAACCCCGTGGCCTTTCCCGGGTTGCGCTCCGTCGCAACCGCATCCATCGGCGCCGACGAAGCGGCGCCCTCCGATACGCCACGGCTTCTACATGCGCTAGAGTTCGAACTTCGCCGATACGAACGTGTGGTCCGACGGTTTGTCCCCCAACCGCGGTGTGATGTCGATGGCCGAGCCCGTCGATGTCTTCGCGAGAGCCGGGCTTGCCAGCAGGTAGTCGATTCTCCATCCGATTCCGCGCTGGGCCGCGTTCGGCGTCCTGTAGTCGAAGAACGTGAATTGGCCGGGCTCCGGGTGATGCTTCCGAAACACGTCCACAAACCCCCACGAGCGGCAGCTCGCGAAGGCCTCGCGGGCCGCGGCGTGGAAACAGACGTGGTTGCCGTACAGCTCGGGGCTGTGGACGTCGATCGGTTCCGCCGCAACGTTCAGGTCGCCCGCCCAGATGACCCGGTCGCTCGTCTTGAAATGCCGGTCGAAATAGCGGCGCAGCCGCGCGAACCATTCGATCTTGTACTTGTACATCTCGTGGTCGATTTCGCGTCCCTGCGGGACGTACGTGTTCACGATGTGGACGGAGCCGATCTTCGCGTGGAGCAGGCGCGGTTCATCGCGCGGCTCGTCGTCCAGGCCGAACGAGACATCCGCCGGCGCCGACTTCGAGATCAGGGCGACGCCGTTGTACGCCTTCTCGCCCTTGAAGGCCACGTGGTAGCCGGCGTCCTCGATGGGCTGGCGCGGGAACTCGGCGTCCTGCACCTTGGTTTCCTGGATGCAGAGCGCATCCGGCTTGTGTTCCGCGAGCCAGCGGAGAATGACATCCATCCGCGAGCGGATCGAGTTGCAGTTGAAGGTCGCGATCTTCATCAGTCCAAAGTCTAAAGTCCAAGGTCCAAGGTCAGAGGTCCACTTTGGACTTTAGACCTTGGACTTTGGACTAGAAGAACCGCTCCAAATTCCCGACCGGGCTGACTCCGTTCATCGGAATCTCCCCGAACCACGCGGCGACGGCCGCGCGCTGGCTTCCGGGCGAGATCGAGTGCGTGTTGACGAGAACCGGCAGCGTGCTGAACTGCCGCAGCTGGTACGGGGAGCCGAAGGACGTGAACACAACGCGCGGATGTTCCATGTGGAAGCCGTTCATGAACATCCGGTTGAAGGGGCCGACGGCGCGGACGGAGCCGACGCCCCAGTTCGCTTTGAACGTGAAGTTGACGAAGATCGCGTCCGCTTCGCCCATGAGCCTGTCCACGCAGCCGTAGTTGTCGGCAACGATGTGGCGGACGCGGAACCCGCGCGCTTCCAGCTGCTTGTCGACCTCCGGGAGGTCAAAGCCGTCGTTGGTCATGGTGACCGTGAGCACGGTGGCGCCGGGCTCCAGCCCTCGAAGCGGGAGCAGGCCGTTGACGTCGCGCGCGAGCACGATGGCTTTCTCGGCCATATCTTTCGCGTCCCGCTCGAAATCGCTTCTCTCGCCGGTGCTGGGCGAGCGGCCGTTGAGTTCGGTGTGCAGGTTCAGCCGCGCCTTGAATTCGAGGACGCGCCGCGCCGCCTCGGCCACGCGCTCCTCGGAGAGCTCGCCCGACCGGACGGCTTCCAGCAACACGTCGTAGGCGAATGGCAGGGCGGGGAAGAGGAGCATGTCGCAGCCCGCGTTGATGCAGGCCACGGTGCGGTCGCGGCGGTTCATGTAGCCCGCGACGCCGCCCATGTTCATGTCGTCCGTGACGGCCAGCCCGCCGAATTGCATCTCCTTGCGGAGCAGGTCCGTGACGATGCGGGGATTGACGGTGGCGGGGCGGTACGCGCCGCGCTTGTCCTTCTCCGGATCCCACGCGGGAAAGGCGATGTGCCCGATCATTGTGCTCCACGCGCCGGCGGCGAAGGCCGCGTTGAACGTGCGGCCTGAAACGGCTTTCCATTTCTCCAGCGAGAGCGAATTCACGGACGTGGAGATGTGCTGGTCGATGTCGTCGATCCCGTCGCCGGGAAAGTGCTTCGCGCACGCGGCGAGGCCATGCTCCTGCATGCCGCGGATGATCGCGGCGGCGAGCCGGCCGATCCGCTCCGGGTTGTCGCCGAGGCTGCGCGTGTTCGCGATCGGGTTGTCCGGATTCAGGTTCACGTCCACGACGGGCGCGAACGTCCAGTGGATGCCGGCGGCGCGCCCTTCGAGCGCGGCGGCCTTGCCCATGGAGTAGGCGAGCTCCTCGCTGCCGGCGGCGGCGACAGCCAGCATATCCGGGAACTGCGCCGCGCCGGCGATGACGTAGCCGGGGCCGTTCTCGAGGTCCGCGGCGACGACGAGGGGGACGCGGCTGGCGGCCTGGAGGCGCCCGATGCGGCGGATGTGGTCCTCGCGATTCGCGCCCCAGACAAACAGTCCGCCGAACGGGATCTTCTCCATCGTCTTGAGGAGGAAATCGACGGACTCCTCGTTGTCGATCTTCGGCTGGAGGAGCTGGGCGACGCGCTGTTCGAGCGTGAGCGAGGCAAGGGTCTTCTCGACCCACGAAAGCTGCTCCCGGTTTAGCGGTTCCATTGTTCTCCAATGTCTGAATGACTAAACGCCGAACGCCCAACGTCCAACTTCGAAGTTCGGCGTTCAGCGTTCGACGTTCGGCGTTCCCGTCACCCCTTGATGCCCGTCATCGAGATGCCTTCGATGAACGTCTTCTGCGTGAAGAAGAACAGGACGATGATCGGGAGGACGACCAGGGTGCTGGCGGCCATCAGGTAGTGCCACTCGGTTCCGCCCTGCTGGCTCTGGTAGAACTGCAGGCCGAGCGCGAGCGTGAAATCCTTCTGGTTCGTCAGGTAGATCAGCGGGCCGAGGAAGTCGTTCCACGTGCCCATGAACTGGAAGAGGCCGACGACCATCAGAGAGGGCTTGCTGAGGGGCAGGATGATCTGCCAGAAGATGCGCCACTCGCTGCACCCATCGATACGGGCCGCGTCCGAGAGGTCCTTGGGTATGGTCATGAAGAACTGGCGGAGGAGGAAGACGTTGAAGGCGCCGGCGAGGAAGGAGCCCACCCAAAGAGGGCGAAGGCTGCCGATCCAGCCCACGGCTTTGAACATGCAGTAGATCGGGACCATGACGACGGGGAAGGGGATCATCATCGTCGCGAGCGCGATCACGAACACCTTGTTCCTGCCGCGCCACGGGATGCGCGCGAAGCCGTACGCCGCGAGCGCGCTGGAGAACACGGTCCCGATGACCGTCAGGATGCAAAGAACGAGCGTGTTCTTCAGGTACATCACGAAGGTCATGGAGAAGATGTTCTTTATCCGGGTGGACATGTGCTCATACAGGTAGGTAGAAACCTTGCCGACGATCGGGCCGGGCAGGAAGCCGAGCCAGTCATTGGCCAGCGCGCGGGCGTCGAACTCCTGGATGCCCATGGCCTTGATCGCCTTGCCGAAATTATCCCAGCGGAGCGCGCGCTCCTTTCGGAGGGAATCGGCGGGGACGAAATCCCATGTTGCGCCCAGCGCGTCGTCGCCCTTGCCGGCCTGGATGGCGACCATGGTTTCCTCGGGGATGATGCGGATCCAGGGGCGATCGGCGGACGCGGGGATCTCCTTGAGAACGGTGACGGCGGTCCTGGTTTTCTCGCCGGCCCGGTTCTTTCCCACGAGCTTGCCCTTGACCACCTGGTCCGGCGAAACGACCTTCTTCTCGCCCGCTTCCGTCGTCACGATCAGCGATGGCGTCGTGATGGTTTCGCCCGTTTTGACGGAAATCTGCGCGCCGTCGAACTCGGCGAAAAGCCGGTAGGCGATCCACGACGGCGGCATGGACATGGTCTGATCAATCGGCTTGAGCGCGGTGGAAATCATCCAGAACAGCGGGATCAGGAAAATGGCCGAGCCGGCGATCAGCAGGATGTAGATGGCGAGCTTTGAGAAGAATCGTTTAATCATACGGCTACTCCCCCGCGTAATAGACGTGTTTCCGGGTTGTACGCGTGGCCAGCCACGTCAGGAACAGGATGATCAGGAAAAGAATCCAGGCCATCGCGCAGGCGTAACCCATCTGTTGGTATTCGAAGGCGTTCTGGTAGATGTAGATGGCGTAGAACAGGGCCGCGCGGTTCGGGCCGCTGCCGCCGAACATGATGAAGGGGCCCGCGAAGACCTGCAGGGCCCCGATGATGCCCATGATCAGGTTGAAGTAAATGACCGGCGAGATCATGGGAACGGTGATGTGCCAGAGCTTGGTCCATGCGGAGGCTCCGTCGATTTCCGCGGATTCGTAGAGTTCCCGGGAGACATCCTGCAGGGCGGCGAGGTAGATCACGACGGTGCCTCCGATGCCCCAGAGCGAAGTCAGGACGAGGGCGGGCATGACCCACCGCTCCTCGGCGAGCCAGTTGGGGCCGGTCACGTGGATCAGGTTCAGCGCGTAGTTCAGAAGGCCGAACTTGCCGTTGAAAATCCAGAGCCACAGCATGGCGATGGCGACCACGGGAACCAGCGAGGGCAGGAAGAAGAACGTGCGGAATGCGGGCCGGCCGACCACGGAGTTGTTCAGGAGGACGGCGACGAGGAGTGAAAGGAGCATGCCGAGCGGCAGCGAAACGGACGCGTAGTAGAACGTGTTTCTCAGCGATTTCCAGAACACGGCGTCGGTCCACATGTCGCGGTAGTTCAGCGCGCCGATCCACACCGGCTTGGACAGAACATCGTAATCGCAGAACGAGTAGTAGATGGAGGCGCTGACGGGGTACACCGTGAAGATCAGGAAGCCGAGAATCCACGGGCTGCAAAACGCCAGCCCCGTCAACAGCGTGCGAAATTCCCCGCGGGTCATCGGCTCCACTCCTTGATGCGCTCGTCCTTGACCTTGTCCCATCGCCGCAGCACGCGGTCAAACTTCCACTGCACGCGGTTCTGGGTGATATCGAGGGCGTCCTTCGGCTCGGCGATCTGCGTGTTGGCGCGATCGAAGGCCACGTTGATCTCCTCTACGTATTCGTTCCAGATGGTGATCCTCGGCACGTACAGCGCGTTGGTGCTCCACGCCAGGTCGATGAAGACTTCGATGAACGGGTTCGGATGCTTCTGGATGAATTCCTTGCTGGTCTCCGCGAGCGCGGAGAATTTGCGGTGGCCTACGCACAGCTTTTCCATCGGCTTCTGCGTGTTGACGTACCGGATGAACTCGAAGGCTTCCGCGACGTGCCGCGCGCCCTTGGGAATCACCAGCACATCGCACTCGGCGATGGTCACCTGCGGCGTCGCCACGGGGTCCTTTGGCGGGAACGGGGCGGCTCCCCATTCCATGCCGGGCGAGTACTTGCTGATGAAGTTGTACATCCAGACGCCCTGGATGACCATGGCGATCTGGCCGGAAAGAAACGGGTTCTGCGGGGACGAGAAGTTGCCGAACGTCGCCCCGAAGGTTTGCATGTTCCTCAAGCCGTACTTCTTCGGATAGCTGGCGAACCAGGTGAGCGCCTCGACGCCCTCCGGGCTGTTCGCCGTGATCTTCCGGTCGCCGTCCCAGAGCCGGCCGCCGAACCAGTAGCACCACATCTGGTTGTACCAGCCCGGTTCCGTCGGGGAGTAACCCAGCTGGACGATGTCAAAATTCTTCGCTTTCTTCTCCTCGGGCGTAAGCTCGGGATACCTCACGCGCACCGTCTTTCCCTTCCGTTCAATCTCCACGATCGTGAGCTTCTCCGCCATCGCATCCAGCTCGTCCAGGGTTCTCGGAGGCGTGTCGGGATCGAGCCCGGCCTCGCGGAACATCTTCTTGTTCCAGTGGAGCGCGATGGTCGCGGGCGTGGAGGGCAGGGCCCACATGAAGCCGCGGTACGAGCAGATATCCCAGAACACGGGAATGTAATTGGTCCTGGAAACGCCTGCGGCCTCAAGGAACTTGTTGAGAGGGGTCAGGGCGCCCTTTTCCGCGTAGATCGGCACGGCCCACGACCACAAGCCGGCGACGTCCGGCGGATTGCCGCCCGCGGTGGACAGCATGACCTTGCGATCGATGGAGCTGACGGGGAGACGCTCGACGAAAATCCGGTCCTGAGACTTGTTGAAGTCATCGACCACCGCCTGCATCGCGTCGCCCTCGAACCCGGTCCACTTTTCCCAGTAGGTGACGATCGTGCGGCCGTCCGGCGTCTTGTCGTTCGGCGGACGCAGGCAGCCGGAAACCAGAAGGAAGCCCGCGGCCGACAGGAGCAGGCACAGCCCGAAAATAGAACGGCGGATGTTCATTCGTTAACCCGGTAACAATCTTGGCTTTCGAGGGTGAAGTTATAGCGGGTCCGGCGCAGGTACGCAATTGATTTGCACGCCGTTTATGGAGGTGGAAGCGCTTTCTTCCAGGTCGTATCCGCCGTCGGGCGATTACCCGATGACTTCGATGCCAGGACCTCGACGAACATGTCGTCCAGCCAGACGGCCTGCTTGTGCGCCGTGGCCCTCTGCGAGGTGACGACGATCGAAAACTTCAGGCTGCAGGCGTTCTGCGGCGCGCGGTCAAACGCTTCGATCAGGTGCCAGCTGTCCGGCTTGTACGTTGCCGGATTGAACGGCGTGCTCAGAAAAATATGGCCGGGCAGGAGCTGCCTGGCCTCCTTGTCCTCGAAATACTCGATCTTGAGCTGGGCCTGCGACGTGTGGAGAAGGGGCATCAGCGCTGAGCTGTAGTATAGCCACGCGCCGACGCGGACTTTCTTCCCGGCCGCGCAAGGCAGGGTCTGCATGACGCCGGCCCAGGCCATCGCGTTCGGGTTGCCGTCGTCGCCGACCAACAGCTTCACCGCGTGCTTGCCCGAGCGGACAAAATCCTCCTTGCCGATGCTGACCACGGTGCCATCGCCGAACCCGCCGCATGCACCGCCGCCCTCCGGCCCCTTCCACGTGGGGCTGAGCGGCTCTTCGAAGCTGGATTGCACGATCTGGGCGCGCGAGAAAAGGACGACCGATGCGATCAGCGCTGCAAGCACCGACGACATGATGGTTCGGCCAGCTTTGGATTTTGAGCGGGTATCCATGAACACGCGCCCCATCGCCCGAAATAAAACACCTTACAGCACGTGCAAAGCGTGCAAAAGCCAAAAAAACCGCGCGATTTCCGCGGGTTTACAGGAACTCGTAACGGAGGACGCTCAGTGCGTAGATCGCCGCGGTTTCACTGCGCAGGACGCTGTCGCCAAGGCTGACGGGCACGGCGCCGGCGGTGCGGATGGCCCCCATTTCCGCGGGGCTGAAATCGCCCTCCGGGCCGACCAGTACCCCGATGCTCGAAACGGCACGGGACTTGATGGATTGGATGGCGTCGCGAATCGGAACCGTCCTCTCGTCGAGCGCGCAGACGAGAAGGGTGTCGAACGATCGTTCGGCAGCGAGGAAGGCCGACAGGGTCCGGGCCGGCGCGATCTTGGGGAGCCACGCCGTGCCGCACTGCTTCGCGGCGTTCAGGGCGATCTTCTCCCAGCGCTCGCGCTTGCCCTCGCTGCGGTCCTGCTTCACGTGGACCACGGCGTTCTCCGTGGTCACCGGCACAATCTCCGACGCGCCGAGCTCAACCGCCTTCTGGAGGATCAGGTCCATCTTCTGCTCGCGCGGCAGGGCCTGGATCAACGCGAGTCGAACGGCCGGGCGTTTCTGTTCCGCGCGCTCAAGGATTCGAACTGTCACGCCGCCGCGGCCGGCCGCCGTGACGGATGCAACTCCCGTCCCGCCCTCGCCGTTGAACACTTCGACCTTGTCCCCGGGCTTCGCGCGAAGCACGCGGAGGAGGTGGTGGGATTCGTCATCGGAGAGAGCGATGTCGACGAGTGGCCAGTCGGATGGCGGGATGTGGCAGCGCATGGTTTACCGTGTCGGAGTGTCGGGGTGTCGGAGTATCGGGGTGAGATCGGGGAAACTCCGACACACCGACACGCCCACACTCCCGCACATCTTCATTTCTCCATCGCCTTCTTGTGCGCGTAGAACTCTTCCGCGGCGTCGCGGAACTTCCTGTGCTGGGGATGATGAGCGTCGGTGCAGGTCTCCGCGAACTTGCGGAGCGCGTCGCGCTGGTCGCCGTTCAGCCGGGGCGGGACTTCGACGTGCACGCGGACATGCTGGTCGCCGTTCCGATACCCGTGAATGCCGGTCAGGCCCTTGCCGCGCAGGCGGAAGACCGTGCCGCTCTCGGTGCCGGCCGGAAGCTTCAGCGGGGTGTGGCCGGGGACGGGCGGGTTCACCGCCGCGCCGCCGGGCGCGGCGGCGTGAAACTGCAGGGGCAGCTCGATCAACATGGCCGCGTCCGTGCGCGGGACCAGCGGGGGGG
>CAYQYB010000064.1:0-11282 GCA_964421535.1 uncultured Verrucomicrobiota bacterium
CGCGCAGGAGCGGGCACTCGGTCGGGTCCGAGTAGGAGACCACTTCGTGGCCGCGCCGCGCAAGGAACTCGCTGATCAGCGACCGCAGGAACAGGTTGTCCTCGAAAACCATCACCCTGATTTTCATGGGGCACCTCGTATTTTACATTAATATAAACCGGTTTTGACGGAACTCAAATGGTTGTCCTTCACAGGCCGCGGTGCTAAAATCATGCGGTGAAACGGGGGATTCCATGAGGGTGTTCAGGCTTTCACTGGTGGTTCTGTTTCTGCTGGCGCCGTCCGCCCGGGCCAATCTGCTTTCCAACGCCTCTTTCGAGGACCCGGCGGCAACCACGAACTGGACGGGCGCGAACTGGGACGGTTCGGGCAGCGCGTGGCGCGCATTCCAAGGGGCGTGGCTGGGCAGCCGCGGGGCGTGGATCAACGCGACGACAGCCGGCGAGGCCCGCGTCTGGCAGGATGTGCCCGTCGCCACCGGTTCGTACAGCTTCTGCGGCTGGCTGAAACTGGAGCCGGGCGCGAACCCTACAAATCTCCAACTGCGGCTGGAGTGGAAAGACGCATTCACCAACGATGTGCAGGCCGCGTCGGCGGCGGATTTCGCCCACCTTGAGCGCGATGCCTTGTGGCATCACGTGCACGTCTCCGGCCTGTGCTCCAGCAGCAGTCTTTCGTTTGTCCGTGCGGTCCTGGAGTCGAAGCACGCGGACGGCGCGACCAACCCCGTGGCCATCCTGTTCGACGATGCGGATCTCTACTCCGGCGCGTACACGGGCGTTCAGTACCTGGTGAACGGAAGTTTCGAGCGCGGCGGGACGAACGACTGGAGCTGGTGGCTGGGCAGCCAGTGGGGCGTCGTCAGCCAGCACGTCGGCAACAGCCGTCACGACTGGTGGCCCACGTCCGGGAAATGGCACGGCGTTCTCGAGGGCTGGTGGTCGGGCAAGGGCTACAACTACATCTCAATCTTCTCGCAGAACGTGTACCCACAGACGACGGGCACGTGGACGTTTTCGATCTGGCTGATGCGGCAGAACCTTTTCGTCGTCAGCAACGCGCAACTGCGCCTCGAGTGGCGGGACGCGACGTACACGAACAAGGTGCAGGCGGACACCGTCTCGGACCTCGCCGTGCCTGGCGATGACGCATGGCACAAGTACACGGTGTCCGGCTCCTGCGGGAACACGAACCTGTTCGAGCTGCGCGCCGTGGCGACGTTTCAATACGACGTGACCGGCGACAACAAGTCCATGTACTTCGACGACGCGCGGCTTGTGCCCGACGGCTACACGAACACGATCGTCATCGACAACGCGTACTTCAGCCACAGCCATTTCGATCCCGCGGTCGAGCGAGTGCCCGGCACGAACGGCTACGGCGCGTTCCTGCAGCCGAACTACGCGCGGACCACGACGACCTTCTACGTTCTCGGAAACCACCCGGACCTGGCGAAGTACCCGGATTCCGAGAGCCGCGTGAACCTCTACACGGCGTACCAGATCCCCGGCACGACGAACTGGGTCTCGTCGGAGACGAACGTCATGGCGAAAGTCGGCACGGTCGTGCTCACGACGAACGCGCCGTTCCACGGGCTGCCGGCGAGCGGGACGCTGGAGCTCGACGTGTACCGGTGCGAGTGGGCCCAGCCGTGCAGCAACGGCGTGCCGTACCCGGAGCCCATCAAGGTGTACTATGCGCCGATTCTCAGTTCGTACTACGCGGGCACGCTGGAGGACCGGAAGTACCTCGTGTTGCTCGACGGGGCCGGCACGAACAACTACCCGGAATTTCCCCAGCTATTCCACTCGAACCAGTGGGACAAGGACTACGCCTACTTCAACGTGCGGCCGCAGGTCCGCACGGTCTTCACGAACGAGAGTTTCGAGTTTCCGACGGTCGTCGTGTCGAACTGGCTGAACGCCGGCTGGCAGGGATACGGCGACGCGACGCGCGACGAGTGGTCGGCGCGGTCGAGCCCGAAGGGTGCGTACCTGCCGGGCTGGTTCACCAACCGCTCGCTGAACCAGAGCGGCGTGATCCAGCCGATGGCCGTCACCGGCGGGACGTACACCTTCGCGGCGTGGCTGCGCAGCGACCCGTACGTGGACCCGAACCGCCTCGAGCTGCGGCTCGAGTGGGTGACCGTCTCGGGCTCGGTCGTGCAGGTGGACAGCGCGGACCTGACCGGGTTTCCCCGGGACGGGAGTTGGCACCACGCCTACGTCAGCGGCACGTGCACGCAGCGGGACATCCTGTACGTCGTGCCCGGGGTGCACGCGCAGTTCTGGCCGCGGTTCGGCGACCCGGACCGCGTGCAGGTGGACGACGCCGCGTTCTACGCCGGCTCGTACACCGGCGTGCAGACCCTGGCGAACACCGGCTTCGAGCGCGGCAATCCCGGCCAGTTCCGGGGCAGCGAGTGGTACGCACAGACAGAGTACGTGGCCAACTACCGCGCGAACTGGGGCGGCCGCCGCGGCGGCTCGTCCGCCGTCTTCGAAGGTTCCGCGACGAACACGCCGCCGTTCACGACCCGGATCTCGCAGAACGTGGCGCCGGGGCCGGGCACGTACACGTTCGCGGTCTGGATGCTCCGCGACACGAACTTCCTCATGACGAACGCGGAGGTGCGCCTCGAGTGGTACGACGGCACGTTCACCAACCGCCTGCAGGCGGACAGCGCGACGAATTTCGTCGAGCCCGCGGACGCAGGCTGGCGCGAGTACGTGGTCACCGGAACCTGCGCCGACACGAACCTCGTCGAGGTGCGCGCGACGGTCATGGTGCAGTACCTGGCGAGCGCCACGTCCAACGGGGCGACGGCGCGGATCGACGACGCGCGGCTCTTCCGCGGCGGCTACGCGCCGCCCCTGATCCTGGACTGGGGCTACTTCGGCGGCGGCACGAGCGACCCGTTGACCGAGGCGGTCCCGGGCGGCGACTACGGCTCGTTCCTCCAAGTCGACTACGCGCGCACGACGACCACCTTCTACGTGCTGGCCGAGCATCCGACGATCGCGCCGGACGTGTCGGTGACCGGCGTGGTCGGCATGCGGACCGCGTTCTGGAGCACGCTGATCACGAACTGGCTGGACGTGAAGACGCCGATGGAGTTCGTGGGCACGGCCGAGTTCACGCCCGCCTCTCCGTTCCACGGGCTGCCGCCGGCCGACAGCCACACCGTGAGCGTGTACCGTTTCCGATGGACCCAGCCGCTGGACGCGCTGGGCCGGCCGTACACGAATCCGCTCACGGTCTGGTACTGCCCGTACTTCATGACGCTGCGCGACGGCACGGACACGGTGGAGAACCTGTGGCTCCTGAAGTCGGGCGAGATCGCCAACAACTACCCGACCAACGCGCAGCTGTTCGGCGACTCGTTCTACCAGAAGGACTACTCGTACGTGAACCTGTGGACGCCCGACCAGGACGAGGACAGCATCCCCGACCTGTGGGAGCTGCGCTACTTCACCTCGATCACCAACTGCCGGCCGTCGGAGGACGTGGACACGGACGCGCGGAACAACCTCGAGGAGTACGTTGCCGACAGCGTCCCGACGAACACCGCATCCGTCTTTCACGCCCGCATCTCGGCGATCACGGGAACCGTGGAAGGCCGGCTGCGCGTCGATGCGCCGACGACCAACAGCCGGTTGTACGATGCGTACTGGAAGACGAACCTGCTGACGGGCGAGCCGTGGGTGCAGGTCGGCGGCTCCGTGTCCGGCGACGGGGCGGGCGGGGCCCTCTGGCTGACGGTGACCAATTCGCCGGGCGCTCTCTTCTACCGGACCGGGGTGAGAGTGCCGTAGCGCAACCCACCCCGCCCTTCGGGCACCCCTCCGGTGGAGGGGATCGATGCAGAATCCCCTCCCTTGGGAGGGGTGGCGAAGCCGGGGTGGGTGACTTGTTTCTTGTGGCTGCGGGCGTTTCCCGATACCATACGTCCGGGTTTGCACATGGGCGAAAAAGCACTCAACGTTATCGAGCTGGCGAAGCTCGCGCGCACTTCCAAGAGCACGGTCAGCCGCGTGCTGAGGAATGAGCCCGACGTGTCCCCGAAGACGCGCGCGCGGATCCAGCGGCTCATCGAGAAGTACGACTACCATCCTAGCCTGTTCGGGCGCGGCCTCACCGGCGCATCCACGGGGCTGATCGGCGTGCTGGGGCGCTGGATGGAGAGCGGCTTCGCGGCCGAGGTGCTTCGCGGCATCGTCGCCGAGGTCGAGCGGCGCGGCGGGCACCTGCTCTGCAGCTTCGCGCCGAACATCGACGACTACGTCAGCATGTGGCGCAAGTTCGCCTCGGGCGGGCAGGTGGACGGTGCCATCCTGATCGCGCCGGCGAGCGAGATGTTCTCCCACCCGGTGAAGCCGGGCGACCGGCCGATGGTTCTCTGCGCGTGCAAGCCGCCGGACGAAAGCCGCGGCTGGGGCAACGTCGGCTCGGTCATCGCGGACAACTTCGCCGCGATGGACGATCTCGTGAAGCATCTCGTGGAGAGGGGCCGCCGCCGGCTGGTGCATCTTTCCGGGCCGCCGGACATCCTGGACGCGCAGGAGCGCCGCCGCTTCTTCATGCGGTGCGCGGCCAAGTACCGCGGCGTGAACGCCTCCGTGGTGCAGGGCGCGTGGACCCGCGAGCTCGCGTACACGATCACCCTCGAGTACATCAACACGCACGGCAGTCCGCCGGATGCCTTCGTCGCGTTCAACGACTCCATCGCCCTCGGCGTGCTGGAGGCTTTGGACGCGCGCGGCATCGCCGTGCCCGACAAGGTCGCCGTGACGGGGTGGGACGACATCCTCTTCGCGTCCTACGCGGGGCTGACGACGATCCACCTGCCGATGATCCGGATGGGCGAGGAAGCCGCGCGGCTTCTCTACGAACAGCTCGACGACAAACGGCGGAAGGCCGGCCGGCAGGCCGTTCTGAAAATGCCGCTCAAGATCCGCCGCACCAGCGGCGGGCCGGGCAAGCAGGGCGCGTAAGACGCGTCCGCGTCATGCCTCTTCGTTCACGGGCGGCTGTTCCTGCGTCCTGCTTCGTCTGCGCCGGAGCGCGTCGAGCACATCGTTCAGCTCGCCGCAGCGGAGCAACCGGGCGGCCAGGAGATAGATCGCCAGCGCACCCGCGATGCTGAGAAACACGGCTTGGATCTGGTTCAGCTTGGCCATCAGCCCGAGAGCTTCCCCCGCCCGGAACAGCATCGCGTGAATGGCGGCGGCCCCGAGGCCCATGACCGCCGCGGCCGCAAGGCTCTTCGCGGCGCTCGTGAGGATCTGGCGCCAGCCGGGCGAACCGAGTCGCCGGTGGAGGAGGAATCCCAGCGTGAGGCCGTTGAAGCCTTCCGAAATGACCGTGGCGAGGGCGAGCCCTGCGTGCTTCGTGTACAGCGGCCAGGTCAGGATGAAGAGCACGTTCAGGGTGAAGTTGAGCGTCACGGCGACGAGCGCGATCTTGACCGGCGTCTTCGTGTCCTGCGTCGCGTAGAACACGGGGACGAAGACCTTCGCGAGGCAGAACACCATCAGGCCGGGCGCGTAGAACTGGAGCGCGAGCGCGGTGAGCGCGGTGGATTCGGGGGTGAATCGGTTCCACTCGTAGATCATCTGCACGATCGGGCGCGCGAGCGCAAGCAGGCCGATGGCCGCGGGGATCATGACGAACAGCAGGGTGCGCAGGGAATGGTTGACCGTGTCGCGTATCTGCTGGTGATCGGCGCGGGCGGCATGGCTCGAGAGGACGGGCAGGAGCACGGTGCTGAGCGCCACGGCGAGGATGCCCTGCGGAAAGTAGAGCAGGCGCTCCGCGTAGAACAGCGCCGCCGGCGCCCACGAGCCGATCCACGTGGCGAGCAGGCTGTTGATCATGACGTTGACCTGCGTCACCGCGAGCCCGAGCGCGGCCGGTCCCATCAGCGTGAACACGCGCAGGACGCGCGGATCGTCGAGGCCGAGGCTGAAGCCGGGCCGCCAGCCGCAGCGGACCAGCGCCGGAATTTGGAAGGAGAGCTGGATCGCGCCCGCAACGAAGATGCCCCAGGCGAGCCCGTAGATCTGCTCCTCGAGCGTGGATCCCATCCTTGGGCAAACGACGAGCAGGAACGCGATCCACGTGATGTTCAGGAGACTGGGCGTCAGCGCGGGCAGCGCGAACCTGTGGTACGAGTTGAGGATCGCCATCGAGAGCCCGGCCATGCAGATGAAGAACAGGTACGGCAGCATGATCCGCGCGAGCGGCAGGATCATGGCGGCCTTTTCCCCGAGGCCGGGCCGGTGCATGAAGAAGGTGAGGCCGAGAACGCCGGCGGCGACGACGCACACGAGGACGAGGCCGACCAGCGAGATCACCTTGCGCGCGAGCGTCCACGCCTTCTCGTCTCCCTCGCTCTTCCTCGCCGCGACGAACACGGGGACGAACGCCGACGAGAGCGCGCCCTCGCCGAACAGCGCGCGGAACAGGTTCGGGATGCGGAACGCGACGACGAACGCGGAGATCGGGAGGGACGTGCCGAAGAAGCCCGCGGTGAGGAAGTCGCGCACGAGCCCGAGGACGCGGCTGATCGACGTGAACCCGCCGATCATGAACGCCGAACGGATGACATTACGGTGTTCCAACGTTCTCCGCCTTTCGCGGGGGCATCCACAGGGCCATGGCCAGGAAGGCCGCGATGACGATCGTGCCCATCCACGTCATCGAAACGGTCTCGCTCGCGCCGAACAGCGCATTGAGCCGGTCGCCATTGCGGTCGAACAGGTAGTTGCCGACGCCCATGGCCCACACCCATCCGCCGTGCAGCCCGATGGCTGCGTAGATGCTGCCCATCCGGTTGTAGAGGATACAGAACAGCAGGCTCATGAGGAAGAGGTTCGTCATCGTCGGCCAGAAGTACTGCATCTGGAACCCGTCGAGGACGTGCGGGAGCATCCTGAAGCCCGCCGCCCAATGCGTCGTGTCCATCCCGTCCGGCGTGGCGGGGCGCATGAGGTGGACGGCGGCGAAGAGCAGGCTGGCGGCCGCCGCCGCGGGCCAGAAGCGAAGGCGTTTCCGGAACACGCCGAACACGTAGCCGCGGAAGAACGTCTCCTCGAATATCCCGATGAACACCGACCCGACGAACAGGCCGGCCCACTTGCCGAGGGCGTGGAGCGCGTCGGGCGATCGCGCCTGGAAGTGAAACGCCCCCAGGAGGCCGCAGCCGGCGTAGATGAGCAGCATCGACAGCACGCCGGCGCCGTACCAGCGCGCGATCGTGCTCCAGCGCTTCGGCTGCCGCGGCCAGCCGAGCGACGCGGCGCTCGTGAGCCCGGACATCCGGATCGCGGGGTACAGGAGAACGAGAGCGGTCAGCATCACGCAGCGCGACAGCACGCGCTTGAACTTGGGATTCGCGAGGTGCGGGCCCAGGTCGACGTGCTGGCCGAGCCACGCGAGCCCCGCGGCGGCGTGCGGCGCGAGAAGGGCGCCGACGACCAGCGGCGCGACGAACAGGAGCACGAGGGAGGCCAGCGGCCGCGCGCGGTCAGTCGTCATGATTCACCCGGTTGTAGGACGGCGGGATGAGATCGGGCCGCAGCTCGGAGCTGTAGAACGGGTAGCGTTCCCTGGAGTCGCCGGGGCGCACGTGCTTCCATCGCTTGTACAGCCAGAGCCAGCACTCGGGATGGGCGCGGATCATGTCCTCGTACACGCGCGTGATCTGGCGGGTGAGTTCGAGGATGGTCTGGTCGGCGCTGTCCCGGCGGTACGGCGGCGGGTTGATCACCGGCGGGATATGGATGCGGTAGCAGCCGTTCGCGTCCGGGATGCTGAAGCCGAACGCGATGTCCGTGCCGGTCCGGTACGCCAGAGACGCCGCCGCGGCCGAGACCGTCGCCGGGACACCGAAGAACTCGACAAAGATGCCGCCCTCGATGAGCTGTGTGTTCTGGTCGAGAAGCAGCGCGACGCGCCCGCCCTCCTTGAGCGTGCGCAGCATCGAGCGGACCGCGCCCTCGCGGTCGAGGATGATCTGTCCCGTCGCCTCGCGCTGGCGGCGCAACAGCTGGTCGATGACCGGGTTCTTGAGCGGCATCGCCACGCTGGAGAGCGGGTAGCCCCGGAGAGACGCCGCGAGCCCGAGAGCCTCCCAGTTGCCGAAGTGGCCGGTGATGCAGATGTAGGGCTTGCCGCCGATGACCTCGGCGGGATCCCGCTCGAACGCCGTGTAGGCGTTCACGCGCGCGGCCGTGTTCCGCGAGAACCAGGCGAGGTCCAGCGTCACCAGGGCAAACGTGCAGCACGACGCTTTCAGGATGCGCACCTTCTCCTTCGGAGAGAGCGTGTCGCCGAAGACCACGTCCAGGTTCGCGCGGCCCACGGCCTTCAGCCGTCCGGCAAAATGGTAGCCCAGCGCGCCCAGCGCGCGGGCCAGCGCCAGCACCGCGCGGCGCGGCAGCGGCGCGATCAGCCAGCAGGCGGCGAGCGTCAGCGCGAATTCGATTTTTCTCCGGACGAACTTCAGCGGGTTCATGAATCGGGAGGAGTATAAACGCTGAATGGCGGGACAAAAGCACTTTTGGCGGCTTTGACAAGCGCGGGGCCGTTCTGTAACGTGCCGTCATCATGAAAGTCAGCGGCTTCACATTCCTGCGCAACGGCGAGATGCTGAATTACCCGTTTGTGCAGTCGATCCGCTCGATCCTTCCTCTTGTGGACGAGTTCGTCGTTGCGCTCGGTCCCTGCCGTGACCGCACGGAGGAGATGCTCGCGTCGATCGGCGACCCGAAGGTGCGCGTGATCAAGACGACGTGGAACGAAAATATGAAGCCGGACGTGTCGATCAAGGGCTTCGTTTACGGCCAGCAGAAATCGATCGCGCTGTTCAACTGCACCGGCGACTGGGCGTTCTATCTCGAGGGCGACGAAGTCGTGCACGAGGACGACCTTCCGAAGATCCGTGCCGCGATGGAGCAGCATCTCGACAATCCCGAGGTCGAGTCGCTGATCTTCGACTACATCCATTTCTACGGCAACGCGAACACCTACGCATGGTCGCCCGGCTGGTACCGGACCGCGCCGAGGATCATCCGCAACACGATCCCGTGCTGGGCGCCGAAGGGCCTCTTCTTCGTCGTCCTTGAGGACCAGAAGACCGGCCGCTACCCCAAGGCGGCCCACAGCGGCGCGCGGATTTTCCACTACGGCTGGGCTCGCGGCGAAGAACGCATTCAGGCGAACAAGGATCAGATCGAGAAGTACTGGGGCAAGGTCTCCAGGAAGATCGACTGCTCCGAGATCGATCCGGAAATCCTGCGGCCGTTCAGCGGTACCCACCCGAAGGTTGTCCGCGAGTGGCTGCCGAAGTCCGAAGGCATCTTCAAGCCTAACCCGGCGCATCAGCTCACGGCGAAAGAGAAGAAGCATCGCTGGATGTTGAAGATCGAGGGGCTCTTCGGCTTGGACCTGTCGAAGAAGCACTACACGCGGGTGAAGTGACCCGACCCGGCGCCGACCCGCCTTCGCCAGGTTTCGGCGAGGCAAGCGGAACGGCACCCTCCGTTCAATAAACGGGCCGAGCATCCGGAGGGATTTGCTTCGTCGAATCCGTCCTGAATGCCGTTCCAACGGCGCGCCTTACCGCAGGGCTTCGAGTAGAGGAATGATCTTTTTTCTCGCCTCGAGCTTGGTGCCTATGGCATACGCTGGGACGGCCCCCGTTGTTATGGGACCGTGATCTTTGAGAAGGCTGACTTTGCGTTTTACGCGAAGTTGTTCGCTGGGAAACTGGTAATTTCTAAGTCGATGAACAACGAAGCGGAGACGCGCCCAATCGGGCGCGGCTCCTGTTTCATGTTCGTCGACAGGCATACCAGTGCCTCCAGCGGGCGTGTTCTTGAGTCGCGCCTCTTTGTTGCGCGGCTCTGAAATGAGTTTCAAAGGAGGTCAAAAAAAGGCGGGAGCGATGAAGCAACGAGGAATCGGGGTGGGGTTGTTGTTGCCATGCGTCGTGTGTTGTTCAATCGTGTTCGTTGCCTTCTCCCAGCAAGAGGATAAGGCAGGAGTTGACCCGGAAGCTTACAAGGCTTTCATGGCCGCCCAGGTCTTCGATATCCATGACCTTCAGGATTTCTACCTCGAGCAGCGCGAGGGCTACATTTCGATTCTGCCTCCCGCCGAGGACTTCATCCTTCGACAGGATGGCGCACCCGGTATTCTGCCCTTTGATGCGAAGTCATTTCCGGCCGAATTCACTGACGCCATCGTGCCCGTCTACGAGAACAGCGTCCCCGTCTATCCGCTGACCATCGCCGAAGATTTCGTCAGTCGGGAAACGTACTTCGTGAACGCCGACGGCAAGGAGGTCTACGCACTTCCAGCACCCAAGGATTACAGCCCCTACACCTTTCTTGAAGAACGTTATCCGGAACTGTTTCCCGCATACCACGATTCGGAAATCACGGCTTCTCTCAAAAGCCTTTACGATCCAGCCCGCATCGAAATTCAAATCAAGCTGATCGCGGTTGAAGACGTGGAGCCGTATCTCTATGCGCAAACCCAAGTGGCTGCGGCCGCCGCTGAGATGCAGTTGCATTCCGAGGAAGAAGGCGACGGAATGATGCTGCTCGGAATGGAAGACTACAGCAACCATCTCTGGCTTTCGATTCAGGGACCGGAGCAAGGACTGACCAATGTGGAACTTCAGGCGCACATACCCGCTGGTTTCACGAACGCGGTAGAAATCTTCACCGGCACCAACCTCCTCAGTTTCTGGTGGACCCTGGCTGCGACTAACCTTATGACCGAAGGAACCGACACGGTTTATTGGACCTACGAGCTGACCGAGGACACGGGGCCTGTCTTCTTCGCGGCCGGAAAAGCCGGAGTGGATTCCGACAACGATGGTCTGGCGGACGCGAGGGAGCATTTCTTATACCACACCGACCCGAACCTGTGGGATACGGACGGCGACGGGTTGTCAGACGGTTGGGAAGTGCAATATGGATTGAATCCCGCCGCGTCAAACAACGTTCTAATGGATTCCGACCGCGATGGACTGCCTCTTGCGGACGAGTTTTTTTGGGGCACCAATCCCCAAGAATCGGACAGCGATAATGATGGGATGCCGGACAACTGGGAAGGTCAGCATTGTCTGAATCCAACCGATCCCGCCGACGCCGACACGGATCCCGATGGCGATGGCGTGACCTGTATCGACGAGTTTATCGCCGGTTCAAATCCGAAGCAATTTGCGGCTCAAAGCGACACGGTATATATCCGGGGCAACTTCAGCGGTT
>CAYQYB010000065.1:0-11186 GCA_964421535.1 uncultured Verrucomicrobiota bacterium
AGGATGGACTTCACCATTTTCGAGACCTGGTCCTTCTGCGCGCCGCCAAACCCGGTCAACGCCTGCTTCACAAGCCGCGGGGAATACTCGTAAATCGGAACTCCCGCCGACGCGCTCGCGGCGATCACCACGCCGCGCACCTCGCCGAGTACCAGCGCGGTCTTCGCATTCTTAAAGTAAAAGCCGCCCTCGATCGCAGCCGCCTGCGGCTGGTGGCGGCCCAGGAGGGCGGAAAGTTCCGCCAGGATGCGGCGCAGGCATTCCGAATGGGAAAGCGAAGCAGGATTGCGGACGGTGGAAAACTCGACAAGCTTCAGCCGGCTCCCCTGCGATTCGACCACGCCGATGCCGGTCGAGCGAAGGGACGCGTCTATGCCGATGACTCGCATTCGTCCTCGTCGTCGTCCTCGCACTCGTCCTCGACGACGAGTACGACGAGGAGGACGAGGACGATGGTGGTTACTTACTCAGCTGTTCCGCGATCGCGGGATCCACGTCGAAGTTCGAGTAGACGTTCTGGACGTCGTCGAGGTCTTCAAGTTCCTCGATGAACCGGATCATCGCCTCGGCCTTCGACTTGTCGTTGATCGGAACGACAACATCGGGGATCAGGGAAATTTCGGATTGCGCCATCGGGATATTGGCCTTCTTCAGGGCATCCACGACATTCATGAACTGGGAAGGATCGGTAATGACCTCAAATTCGTCGCCTTCCTTCGTCATATCCTCGGCGCCCGCGTCCAGGACCAGTTCCATCAGCTTCTCCTCGCTGACTTTCGACGCTTCCACCAGGATGTCGCCCTTGCGCTGGAACGAGCGGAGGACGCTCCCCTGTCCCGCGAAGCTCGCGCCGTGGCGCGTGAAGACGTGACGGACCTCCGCGGCGCTGCGGTTGCGGTTGTTCGTGAGCGTCTGGACGACCAGCCCCACTCCGCCCTGGCCGTATCCCTCAAAGGTCACCTCTTCCAGGACCTCCCCTTCCAACTCGCCCGCGCCGCGCTTGATCGCGCGCTCGATGTTGTCGGACGGCATGTTCGCCGCACGGCCCTTCTCGATCAGCGCGCGCAGGGTGATATTGGAGTTCGGATCGGACCCGCTGGCGCGGACCGTCACCATGATTTCCTTGGCAATCTTGCTGAAGATCTTGCCGCGCTTGGCGTCCGCCGCGCCCTTCTTGTGCTTGATCGATGACCATTTATTGTGACCACTCATTGAAACCTCCGGTTTCGGTGACCAGTGTTCGGTGTCCAGTGACCACAGTTACTGATGACTGGTCACTGGTCACTGGTTACTGGTTACTCTTCCTTCTCTTCCTTCTTGTTCTTCTGGGCTTCGGCCACGACCTTCTGCGCGATGTTCCCCGGCACGACGTCGTAGCGGTTGAACTCCATTTCGAAGGAGCCCCGGCCGCCGGTCATGCTTCGCAGTTCGGACGAGTACCTGAACATTTCAGCCTGCGGGACTTCCGCGGTGATCACCTGCATGCCGTCCTCGTTGCCGATGCCGAGGATCCGGCCGCGCCGGTGGTTCATGTCGCCCGTGATGTCGCCCATGTACTGGTCCGGCACGATGACCTTCGCCGTCATGATCGGCTCCAGGAGCACCGGTCGAGCCTTGCTCATCCCGTCCGCAAACGCGCGCGACGCGGCGATCTTGAACGCGATTTCCGACGAGTCCACGTCGTGCGACGAGCCGTCGTACACGGCCACCTTGGTGTTGATCACGGGATAGCCCGCGATCGCGCCCCTGGCCAACCCCTCCAGGAGTCCCTTCTCAATCGCCGGCAGGAAGTTGCGGGGAACCGCCGTGCCCACCAGCGCATCCTCAAACCATTCCGTCTCGCCCGCCTTGAGCGGCAGGACCTTCAAATACACCTCGCCGTACTGGCCGCGCCCGCCCGACTGCTTCTTGTGCTTGTAGTGACCCTCGCCCAAAGCGGTCACGGTTTCCTTGTACGGAACCTTCGGCGTGCTGAGCACGATGTCCACGTTGCTCCGCTTCTTCATGCGGTTCAGCGTCACGTCGAGATGCACATCGCCCATGCCGGAGATGATCAGTTCCTTCGTCTCCGCGTTGCGCTCGACCTTGATCGTCGGGTCGTCGTCGGCCACGCGGTGAAGGCCCGTGCCGATCTTGTCCTCGTCGCCCTGCGTCTTCGGAGCCACCGCGTACGCGGCCGTCGGGTTCGGGAACACGATCGGGGTGAACTTGAAGTTCTTGCCCAGGGTGCACAGCGTGTCGTTCAGCGTCGTGGTCTTCAGCTTGGCCAGCGCCACGATGTCGCCCGCCTCGGCCTCGGGAATCGTCTCCGTCTTCTTGCCGTTCAGGAAAAACAGGGAACCGATGCGCTCCTTCGTATCCTTGGTCGCGTTGTGGATTTCGCTGTCGGCTTTCAGCGTGCCGCTGTAGATGCGGACAAAGCTGAGCTGGCCGACGAACGGGTCGTTGATCACGCGCCACACCATGCCGGAGAACGGGGCCGTCGGGGAAACATCCACCGCGTTGCCCGCGGCATCCTTGACCGGACGGTCCAGAGGGCTCGGGAACAGCCGCCCGACGTTGTCCAGCAGTTCGATCACGCCCATGTCGTTCTTCGCGACAACGGCAAAAATCGGCACCAGCTTGCAGTCCGCCACGGCCTTGCGCAGGCCGGCGGCCACTTCGTCCGGCGTCAGCGCTTCGCCGCCGAGATACTTCTCGATCAGCTTGTCGTCCGACTCGGCCGCCGATTCGATGAGCGAGTTCTTCAACAGCTCGACCTCGTCAGCCATGTCCGCCGGCGCGCCGGCAGGGGCCAGAACGTCGACCGCCTTCTTCCCATCCTTGGACGGGATGACCACCGGAATGCAGCGCGGGCCCCAGATCGCCTGGATCGCTTTCACGGAGGCATCGAAGTCGGCGTTTTCCTTGTCGAGGCCGGTGATGGCGATGCCGCGGGGCATACCGAGTGTCTCGCACCGCCGCCACGCGCGGTTCGTGCCGATCTGAATGCCGCCGGTCGCATCGACGACGATCAGACCCGCGTCCGCGATCGTACTCGCGCCGACGACCTGCCCGTAGAAATCCGCATAGCCCGGAGTGTCGAGCATGACGACGTCGTATTTCTGACCACTCGTCGCCTTGTAGATGCCGTCGAAGGGCTTTGCCCAGACCGTGATCTTCCGCTCCTTCTCCTCGTCAGTCCAGTCGGCCATGCTGGAGCCGTCGGCCGTCGAACCAAAGCGGTCGTTCACACCCATCTTAAAGAGAATGGCATCGACAAGAACTGTCTTCCCGGCACCGGTGTGACCCATCAAGGCAAAGTTTCTGACATTGGCAATTGCAATATCCTTCATTTATCTTTCCTTTCGACCTAGGCAGAACAGGAACAGCGATTGATACACAAAGACGCGGCCTTCGGCAACGGCTTTTTACTACGGTCTTCTTCCGTCTTCGTAGACGCGATTTCGAAATCGCGTCTACTAAAGAAAGAAACGACGCGGCCGGTTTTCCGGATATTTTTTTGACTATATTTCAGGATTCCGGCGGAGATGGGCAAATCACACCTCGCCCGTCTTCAGCCGCGGATCGAGGGCGTCGCGAAGGGCGTCGCCGAGCAGGTTGAACGCGAGCACGATGCCGAAGATCGCGAGGGTGACGAATGTCATTTCCCACCACACGCCGTGCCACAGCCGCAGGCGCGCGTTACTGATCATCACGCCCCACGACGGCTCACCCTGCACGCCGATCCCAAGAAAGCTCATGAACACTTCCGTGCTGATCGCCGCCGGGAACCGGAGCGTGAACGACACGATCACGATGTGGAACACGTTCGGCAGGATGTGCTTGAACATGATCCGGAAGTTCCCGAGACCAAGAGCGCGCGCCGCCATGACGTACGGCCGCGACTTGTGCTTGATCACTTCGCCGCGGATCAGACGGCACAGCCCGACCCATGTGGTCAGACCAATCCCGAGGTAGACACCCAGCAACCCCTTCCCCACGACCATCGCGATGGCGAGGATGAACAGCAGTCCGGGGATGGACGCGAACGTCGAGTAGAGCCACACGATGAAGTCGTCCGTCTTTCCGCCGAAGTAGCCCGCGATGCACCCGAGGATGACGCCGATCGGGATCGCGATGAGCGATGTGATGATGCCGACCTGGAACGCGATGCGCGTGCCCTGGAGCAGACGCTGAAACACGTCGCGGCCGAGCCCGTCCGTGCCCATCGGGTGCTTGGACGGCAGGCTGGGCGCGAGGTATTGCTCCCCGAGGTTCTGCTTCTGGTACGACGGAGTGATGTCCTTGATCCGGCACACGCGGTACACCGTCTCGCCGTAAATCGCCATCACGGTGTACACCAGAACGACGAAGAGACACGTCATCGCCAGCCGGCTGCGGCGGAGTTGCGCCCACGCGTCGGCCCAGAGCGAACGCCCCGCTCCCTCTGACTTTGGACTTTGGACCTTGGACTTTGGACTATTCAAGTTTCACCCTCGGATCCAGCCACGCGTAACACAGATCGGTAATCAGGTTGAAGATCACGAACAGCACCGCGCCGATAAAGACCTCCGCGCGGATCACGTCCACGTCGGACGAGTTGACCGCGTTCACCGCGAGATAGCCGAGGCCGGGGATGCCGAAGAAGCTCTCGAGCAGAAGGCTGCCGGTATATAGGAACGGGATCGCCGTGATCACGTTCGTCACGATCGGGATCATCGCGTTCTTCAGCACGTGCTTGAACAGCACGCCGGATTTGCCGACTCCCTTCGCGAACGCCGTGCGGACGTAATCCTTGTACATCTCGTCGAGCATGATCGTCCGGTAGAACCTGAGGTTCGAGCCCAGCCCGCTGATCACGCCGATGAGGACCGGCAGAAGCAGGTAGCTCCACGACGCGAAGCCCCACACCGGGAACCAGCCCATCTTGAAGCTCAGCACGTACTGGCCGGCAATGATCCACACAAGATAGTTGATGCTCATCAGCGCGACCGACAGCACCACGAAGAATCGGTCTACGACCGTGTTGCGCATGAACGCGCACACCAGCGCGAAGCCGACAGCCAGGAACAGCTCCAGGAAGAAGACCGGGATCATCAGGAACAGCGACGGGCCCATCCCCTTCAGCAGCAGGCCGGACACCGGCTGGTTCAGACTGCTCGACATGCCGAAATCGAAACGCGCGATCTGCTTCAGGAAGAAGACCAGCTGCGAATCGAGCGGGCTCGACATCTTCCGCCGCAGTTCAACCGACCGGACCTCCAAGGCGCCGCCGTCCACCTTGAACACGAGATCCTTCGCCGACGTTTTTTCCAAGGTTTGGAAAATCAGCTCCGTTTTTTTCCAATCCTTGGAAAATTCGAGCGGGGTTTTTCCAATGTTTGGAGAAATCACACCGGCACACCCACCCCGGTCCCGCGGCGGGACCACCCCTCCCAAGGAGGGGACCTTTTCCGAGTTCCCCTCCTCCGGAGGGGACACCGGGGTGGGTGCTTCCGCCATCCGATACTCGATCCTCAGCCGGTACGTCGTCTGCGGCCGCAGCGAAAACGCCAGCGGAACGGTGTACGCGCCGTTCGTCATCCGGATGAAGCCTTGCTCGACAGACTCGGCGCCCGGGGTCTTCCGGAACGCATCGTCCTCGAGCGCGCGGGTCTTCGTCCACCAGCCGAAGAACAGCGGCTTGTTGAAGCCGCGCTGTTCGTCGAACTCCTCGAGCGCCTGCGGCGTGACGTGCCGGCCCAGCGTCATCGCGGCCGGGCTGCCGCCGACGACGTTGAAGAGGATGAAGGTGATGAGGATCACCCCGAGGACGGTCGGGATCAGTTGCAGAACTCGGCTGGCAATGTAGAGGAACATGTTTATCCGGAGAACGCCGAACGCTGAACGCTGAACGCCGAACGTCGAAGGATGGGATCCTCACTTCGACGTTCGAAGTTGGGCGTTCGAAGTTCGGCGTTCATCTTTTACCGTACTCCGCCTTCCACTTTGCCCGTTCTTCCACGTCAATCTTGTAGTACTTGATCATCCCGTACGGAAAATCGTGGTACACGTAGTTCTTCAGCCAGTGGTGCTGGAGGCCGTACGCGAGCGGGTTCATCGTGAAGATCCACGGGCAGTCCTCGACGACGATGTCGGACATCTGCCGGTACAGCTCCGTGCGCCCGGGCGTGTCCTGCATCTCGCGGATCTGCTCGTAGAGCTTGTCGAACGCGGGGTCGCTGTAGTTCGCGTGGTTCGGGCCGGGCGAGCTGTTCGGCGCGTAGAACAGCTGGAGGAAGTTCTCGGCATCGGGATAATCCGCGACCCAGCCGAGGCTGAACAGCTGCGCCTGCCGCCGCTCCATCTTCTCTAGGAACGTCGGCCAGTTGTTGTAGCTCAGCTTGATGACGACGCCGATCTTCTCCATGAAGTTCGCGAACAGCTCGGCCGCCTGCCGGAATTCCGGGTTTTCGGCGGATCCCAGCTCCAGGGTGAGCTGGAGCCGGCGGCCGGTCGCGGGGTCCTTGCCGTCCGGATACCCGGCCTCGGCCAGCAGTTTTTTCGCGCGATCAAGGTCGAACGGGAACGGCGACGGCTGGTCCGAGTAGCCCGAGACGCCGCTGGGGATCGGGCCGTTCGGGCGGACGATGCGGTTGTTGTAGAACCGGATGTACTCGTCCGTGTTGAAGGCGCAGGTCATCGCCTGCCGGAGCTTTTTGTTTTTGCCGACAACCGGATCATCCATGTTGAAGCCGATGTAGAACAGGTCGAGGGTCGGCGACGAGAGCAGGCGGATGCCGCGCGCGGCGAGCTCGCCGGCGAGCATCTTGTCCTGCGTGATCACCGCGTCCCAGTTGTCGCGCGAGACGCCGGACGATTCGAGCTGGCCGGTCAGGAACATCAGCCACTCGGTCGTGGAGTCCTCGATCACGTACTGGATGATTCGGTCGATGAACGGGACGGGCTTGCCGGCGTCCGCGAGCAGCTGCGGGTCCGTGCCGGCGGGCGCGAGGTCCGGGTACGCGTCGGCGCGGCCTGTCTCGGCCCACTTCGGGTTCCGCACGAACTCGTAGCGGTAGTTCTGGCGATAGGACTTGAGGATGTACGGCCCGGTGCCGACGGGATGGTTGACGAACTCCTTGCCGTAGAACTCGACCGCCTCGCGCGGGACGGCGAAGCTGTAGTGCATCGTCAGGATCCACAGTAGCTGCGGGTACGGCCGCGTCAGCTTGATCTGGAGGGTGTGCGCGTCGAGCGCGCGCAGGCCCTCGACTTCCGCGGCGTAGTCGGACGGAGCTTCGCCGCCCGTCGATTCCCTCCACGCATCGAGGCCTGCGATGCGGTCGTTGAACGCCCAGTAGCCCGACGAGCCGTTCTTCAGGTCGGCGATGCGCTTCATGGAGTAGATGAAATCCTCGGCGACGAGCTCGCGGCCCTTGCCGCCGGTCGCCTTGAAGCACGGGTCGTCCTGGAAGAAGATGCCTTTTCGGATCTTGAACGTGTAGGTCAGGCCATCGCGCGACACCTTGGGCATGGATTCGGCGAGCAGCGGCTCCACCCGGTACGGGCGGTCGAGGTAGGAATACTGAAGGAGCCCTTCGAACACCTTGCTGGCGGCGAGCGCGGAGGAAACGTCACCGGCCTTGACGGGGTCGAAGCCGCGGATCTTGGACGTCTCGCCGAAGTACACCATCTCGCCGGGGGCGCCCTCCCCCTCGAGCTGGCCGCGGCCGCAGCCGCCCGCAAGCGCGAGCAGAAAACAAAACACCCCTCCGGCCAATGCTCGAAGGGGTGCTTGTGAGATGTTAGCCGTCCAAACCCACCCCGGCCTTCGGCCACCCCTCCAAAGGAGGGGACTCTTCTGACAATCCCCTCCTCGGGAGGGGTCCGCGAAGCGGGGGGTGGGTTGAAACGTAATCACGCGTTCATCGAGTTGCTACTGCGCCGGGGTTTCAACCGGGGCCGGAGCCGCAACCGGTGCCGCGGCGGGAGCCGGAGCTTCGGCCGGAGCGGCCGCGGGCTGGTCGCCCAGGTATGCGCCGGGCAACGTCGGCGCGCCGCCGGCCTGCTCGGGCATGCCGGGCTCGGACGGCTGCTGGGCCGGGGCCTGCTGCTGTGCGGACTGTCCCATCGCGCCCGCCATCACGCCCTGCCTCTGCCCCATCAGGGAGCGGCCGCGCCAGCCCGCGAACACGATCGAGAGCAGGAGGGTTGACGCAAGGAATATGCAGGCGAAAACGATCGTCAGCTTGCTGAGAACATTCCCGGCCCGCGATCCGAAGAGCGCCTCGCCGACGCCCGCCCCAAAGGCCAGGCCCAGCCCGTCGGACTTCGTCTTCTGGAGGAGGATCAGGATCAGCAGGACGATGCTGGAGAACACCGTCACGGCGATCAGCAGGTATTGAATAATGGTCATGGCACTTCCCTTTCCGTTTCCTTTTTACAGCGCGCCGCGGACAATATCGACAAACGACTGCGCCTCGAGGGCCGCTCCGCCGATCAGCCCGCCGTCAATATCCGGCTGGCCAAAAAGCTCCTTCGCGTTGGACGCCTTCACGCTTCCGCCGTATTGGATGCGGACCGACTGCGCGACGGTCTCGTCGAACATTTCCTTGAGCACCTTGCGGATGAACGCGTGAACTTCCTGCGCCTGCGCCGGCGAGGCGGTCTTGCCGGTGCCGATGGCCCAGACGGGCTCGTACGCGATGACGGTCTTGATCATGTCGTTCGCGCTCAGCCCCGCGAGGCTGCCGCGGACCTGCGTTCCGACGACCGCTTCGGTCTTTCCGCCCTCGCGCTCGGCGAGGAGCTCGCCGACGCAGACGATCGGGATCAGGCCGGCGGCCAGCGCGGCCTTGGCCTTCTTGTTCACGATCTCGTCGGATTCCTTGAAATACTGCCGGCGCTCGCTGTGGCCCAGGATCACGTAGTGGCACCCGAGCTCGCGGATCATGTCCGCGGCGACTTCGCCCGTGTACGCGCCGGATTTCTCCGCGTGCATGTTCTGGGCGCCGAGGTCGATCTTCGTGCCCTTGATCGCCTCTCCGACCGCGGCCAGCGCGGTGAACGGCGGGCAGAGGACGACGTCGACCTTCTGCTCGTCCTTCAACTGCGGCTTGAGGCCTTCAACAAGTTTCAACGCATCGGCAACCGTCTTGTTCATCTTCCAGTTGCCGGCAACGATTGGCTTTCTCACCATGGACTCCTTATCAGTTTCTTGCTTGCTTCCGGAGTACTGGAGGGATGGAGTGTTGGAGCACTGGAAAACATCGTCTTCCCATCACTCCATTACTCCAGCACTCCATCTCTCCACTCTTCACTTGTCCGTCAGCGCCACCACGCCCGGGAGTTGCTTGCCTTCGAGGAACTCGAGGCTCGCGCCGCCGCCGGTGCTGATATGGGTCATCTTGGGCGCCAGCCCGCTCTTGTTCACGGCGCTCACGCTGTCGCCGCCGCCGACGATGCTGAGGCACTTCGTCTCGGCGATCGCCTTCGCGACCGCGAGCGTGCCCGCGGCAAACGGCTTCATCTCGAAACAGCCCATCGGGCCGTTCCAGACGACGGTCTTCGACTTCTTGATCTCGTCGGCGAAGATCTGCGCGGACTTCGGGCCGATGTCCAGGGCCATCCAGCCGTCGTCGATCGCCTCGCCCACGGTCTTCGTCTGCGCCGCGGCGTCGAACTTGTCGGCGATGACGTTGTCGACGGGCAGGAGCAGCTTCACGTTGGCCGCCTGCGCCTTGGCGAGGATGTCCTTGGCGAGATCGATCTTGTCTTCCTCGACCAGCGACTTGCCGGTCGGTATGCCCTTGGCGCGGTAGAACGTGTACGCCATCGCGCCGCCGATGATCAGCGAGTTGACCTTGGTCAGCAGGTTGGTGATGACGTTGACCTTGTCGCTGACCTTCGCGCCGCCGAGGATCGCGATGAACGGCCGCTCGGGTTTCTCGAGCGCGCGGCCGAGGTAGTCGATTTCCTTTTCCATCAGGAAGCCGGCCACGTTCTGCTTGTAGAACTTGCAGACCAGCGAGGTCGAGGAGTGCGCGCGGTGCGCGGAGCCGAACGCGTCGTTGACGAAGATCTCGCCGTCGCCGAGGGGCGCCAGCTTCTCGGCCAGTTCGGCCTGCTTCTTCTTCATCTCCGCCTTCGCGGCCTTCTTCTCTTCTTCCGTCGCGTCGTCCTTGACCTTGGCCTTGCCCTCATCCGCGTAGAAACGCGTGTTCTCGACGAGGAGCACTTCGCCGGCCTTCAGGCCCTTGGCCATCGCCATCGTCTCGGCGCTGATGCAGTCGGCGCCGAACTTGACCGGCTTGCCGAGGAGCTCCTGCAGGCGCGCGGCGACGGGCTTGAGGCTGAAGTCGGCCTCGTAGCCCTTCCCTTTCGGGCGGCCGAGATGGCTCATCAGGACCAGCGAGGCGCCGTGGTCAAGGACATGCTTGATGGTGGGCAGGGCGGCCGTGATGCGGGTGTCGTCCGACACTTTGCCGTCCTTGATCGGCACGTTGAAATCCACGCGTGAAAGGACGCGGCGGCCCTTGAAGTCGACGTCGCGGACAGTTTTCTTGTTCATAGGCTCCTCCTGTTCCGAACGGAGTACTGGAGTGATGGAGTACTGGAGTATTGAGAGGAGGCGTTCACAGCACTCCGTCACTCCAACACTCCAGCACTCCGCTGTTCCTTCTTACTTCGCCGACGACATGTAGACGATGAAGTCGACGAGCTTGTTGGAATAACCCCACTCGTTGTCGTACCACGACACGATCTTGGCGAAGTTGGAGTTCAGCATGATGCCGGCGCCGGCGTCGAAGATCGACGTGCGCTTGTCATGGTTGAAGTCGGACGAGACCACTTCCTCTTCCGTATAGCCGAGGATGCCCTTCAGTTCGCCTTCCGAGGCGGCCTTCATCGCGTCCTTGATCGCCTTGTAGGCGGACTCCGCATCGGCGCCCGGCGCCTTCTCGAGGCGGACGGTCAGGTCGACGACGGAAACGTTCAGGGTCGGGACGCGGAACGCCATGCCTGTCAGCTTGCCCTTGAGGGCCGGGATGACTTTGCCCACGGCCTTCGCGGCGCCGGTGGACGACGGGATGATGTTGCCGGCCGCGGCACGGCCGCCGCGGAAATCCTTCTTGCCGCCCGGGCCGTCCACGGTCTTCTGGGTCGCCGTGGTCGCGTGCACGGTCGTCATCAGGCCTTCGACGATGCCCCACTTGTCGTTCAGG
>CAYQYB010000066.1:0-11091 GCA_964421535.1 uncultured Verrucomicrobiota bacterium
TTGAAATCCTCGGAATCGCGTGACCATTCGAACCGGTGGCTGATCGCCGGGAGCTTGGCGGTGGCATGCATGGATTGCTCGAAGGCCGTCAGCCGGTCCACGCCGAGCGCTTTGCCGAGGATGCCCAGCGCGCCGCTGATGACGGAGATGCGGTCGGTCTGGGTGTTCAGGAGAATGACGGCCTGCGCGCCGGCTTCGAGAAGGGTGTCCTTCTTGAGTTTGTCCTCCTCGTTCTTGTAGACGCGTATGGCGTGCGAAATGGCCCTCGAAATGGTGTCTGCCGTGATCCTGTCCTTGGGCAGATAGTCCGCCGCGCCGGTCTTCAGGAGATCGGCCACCAGCATCTCGTCGCCGTAGCCGGTGGTGATCACCACCGGAAGGCGAATGCCCGCGTCGCGCAGCCTGCGCAGCAGATCAATGCTCTTGCCGTCGGGGAGAATGTGATCGAGCAGGACGATGTCGAACGAGTTCTTCCGGATGAGTTCGAACGCGGATCCCAGGTCGGTGGCCTCCGTGATCTTCGGCGCGAGTTTCGTGCCCTTCAGCGCCCGGAGGGCGGTCATGCGATCCACGGGGTCGTCGTCGACGATCAGAATGTTCAGTTGCCGAAGCGGAATCACCTCGTCCGAATTTTTGGTTTCGGCCGGGCTCTTGCTCGCCGCGGTTTTCTTCGCCGGCTTGTCGGATGGTTTCGCCATGGTGCTGCGCTCGCTCCGAATCACGACCGAAGAAACTTCCCCTGACTGCCCCTGAGCCAAAAATAGACGCCGGACTTTGCCAAATCCAGATATTAGTGCGCCAAAGATCGTTGGGCGGCCGGGAAAAGAAGCAAAAGGTCTATCCAAGACACAGCCCTTGAAGTAAGGTGAAATGGAAGCGTGTGGGCGTTCTCAGGGCGCATGTGCAAAGAAGGAGACGCGCATGAACGACAGACCTCGGCCTCATTGGTTCCGGTATGTGGCGCTGGTGATCGGCACGATCGGCTTCGGCTGGCTTTATCTGTCGGCTCTGCACCGCGATATCCCCCTTGTCAGGATCGGCGAGATCAAGCCGTCGATGAACCATTCCGCGGTGCGGGTGGCCGGCGATGTCGTCGCCGACGCGCGGGTTTTCAAGGAGGGGGAACACGTCCGGTCCCTGCGGTTCACCGTCGACGACGGGAGCGGGGTCGTCCTCGTCCAGGCCTACAAGTCCGAGGCGCAAGCCCTCGTGGACAAGTACGGCCTGCCCCGGCAGGGGGATCGCGTTGAGGTGGCCGGGCGCCTCAGCGTGTCCGCGGACGAGGATGCCGTGCTGCGGCTGCAGGTTCCGGATCAGCTGGTGCTGACGCATGCCGACACCCGGCCCACCGCGCTCAAGAACATCAACAGCGGGATGATCGGAAAGAGCGTTGTCGTGGAAGGCAGCATCACGAAAGTGATCGCGCCGCGGCCCGGGAGCAAGGCCCCGTGGACCGTGGTGGTCACGGATGCCGGCGGCCAGCAGGAACTGACCTTCTGGCAGGATGTCTACGACGAGATCCGCGACAAGGTTCTGCTAGCGCCGGGGGCTCCGATCCGCGCGCATGTCGCGGTGCGGAGCTACAAAGACAAGCTTCAACTGACTCTCAACCAGGGCATGGACATGGAATTCGTCTCGGCTCGCGCGGCGAAGTCCATGGTGGCCGGGCCCGGGGCGCCATCCGGCGACATGGCGCTGACGGCGGTGGGGGATGTGGCGGCCGCGATGACGGGAAAGATCGTCAGGGTGTCGGGCCGCGTCACGCAGGTCAAGGCGCCGGCGGAGGGCTCGAAGGCTCCGTACGAAGTGACCCTGCAGGAGGCGGACAAGCAGGTTTCCGTGGTCTACTGGGATACGGTCGCGCGTCATCTCGACGACAGCAGCAAGCCCGTGGTCGGCGCGCTGATGAACGCGAAGGGGATGGTGACCGAGTTTAAGGGCCGGGTGCAGATCAAGGTGGGGAATTCCGCCGACCTGACGCTCGTGGATGTGACGCCGGCATCCAAGCCGCAGGTGGAGCCTGCCCGCGAGGTCGGCATCAACACGATCACGGCCGCCCTGACGGGGAAGCGATGCACGGTGCAGGGCGTTCTGGGCGAGCCGCGTTCAGTCAAGGGTGGGGTGATCTATCCTTTGACCGACGCGACCGGCGCGATCAAGCTCGTGCTGTGGGACAAGAGTGTTTTCGGGACGGGACGGGACGCCCTGGCGTCAGGCTGCAAGGTCGTGGTGACCGGGAAGATCACCGAGTACAAGGGCGATCTGGAACTGGTTCCCGAGAATATCGAAGCCATCCGGATCGTTGCGCCGCCGGCGAAGTAGGAGGGCGAGGACGTTTCAGTCCGGAAAGAAATCGCCGAGCTTGGCGCCGGACTTCTTCTGATGAACCGAGGTGTGCTGCGACAGGCGGCTTCGCGTCCGCTCGCACAGGTCGAGAAAATCCCCGCACGACATGGTGTCCGCGCCGGCCGCCGCGGTGGTTTCCCGCTCGAGCCGGTCCGAGGTCACGACCAGGATGCCCGCCGCCTTTCCCGCGTCGTGGACCATGCGCTCGATGACCGTGTCGGCGGTCTGGTGCGCCGGCGAGAACACGACGTCGATCGACGAAGCCTCGTACCCCTCGCGCCCGCCCCGGGCGGTGCCGTCAAAGACCACGGTGATGCGCGCGGCCAGGTTGCCGACGACTTCCTCCAGCCGGCGCACGAGGTGCTGGCGGGCCATCAGCAGTTCGCTGGGGCGTTTGCCGGGTCTGGCCTGCCGGTGGATCAGGCTGTAGCCGTCAACAATGATCCATTGAGCTTGCATGTCGTGAGAGTCCGCGGAAATGGAGGCGCGTCACTTCTTCGCCGGGCCGGTCGACTCGCGGACGACGAGCTTGACCGGCAGCACTTCGTGGCAGGTTGTGATGTCGCCCCGGTACAGGGCCAGCAGGCGTTCGCAAGCGGCGCGGCCCATGGGGTAGAGTTCGTGGCGGATCGTCGTCAGGCCGGGCGTGGTGAACTTGGCCTGGGGGATGTCGTCCACGCCCATCACCGAGACGTCGTCCGGGATCTTCAGGTCGTGCGTGTGAATGTACCGTATCGCCCCGATGCCCATCCGGTCGTTGCCGGCCATGATGGCCGTGAGATCGGGGTTTACGCTGAACAGCTTCCGCGTCGCTTCGAACCCGCCTTCCTGGCTCCAATCCTTGCCCCCGTCGGCCCACGGAACGGCTTTCTCGCTGAGCCCCGCGGCGCGGCAGCGCTCGATGAACGCGTCCCGGAAATCCAGCCCCGTGTGCGTGTTCGTGCCCGCGATGACGCCGATGTTCCTGTGGCCGAGGGTCAGCAGGTGGTCGGCGGCCTGGCGCGCGGAGTCGCGGTAGTCCACGCCGAGGTAATTCAGGGAGCTGTTCGGGAAGTAGTGGTTGACGAGCAGGAACTTGAACGGGCTGCCGTCGAAGACCTTGAGATAGTCGTCTTCGATCGAGGACGCGATGAAGAGCATGCCGTCGACGCGGCGGGACTTCAGCAGGGTGAGGTACTCCTCGCTGTCGATGAACTTGTCGTTCGCGATGTCGAGCAGGACCTTGTAGCCCTCCTCGCAGGCGCGGTCGTAGATGCCGCTGACGATCTCGCCGAAGTAGATGTCCGCGAAGACGTGGTTCAGATGGGGGACGACCACGCTGATCGCCTCGCTGGTCTGCGAGGCAAGGCCCCGCGCGTGGATGTTCGGCTGGTAGCCGTGCTTCTTCACGGACGCGAGGACGCGGTTCCGTGTCTTCTCGCTGATGCGGGGGTTGTTGTTGAGCACCAGCGAAACCGTGCTGAGCGAAACCCCGCACTCCTTCGCGATGTCCTTGATTGTGATCCTCTGCGTTGGTCCCATGGCTGATCCCCCGATGGCCTTTCCCGCTTTCCTCCTAGAAACCTCTTCGCCTGCGCACGTGCCTGAAGAACATCGTCAATCCGGCGAGCGCAATGCCCAGCAGCGCCATCGTCCCGGGTTCCGGAACCACGGCCATGCTGTTGATGTAGAAATCGTAGTTCTGCCCGCTCCCCACGCCGCCGTTCCAGACATGGAACTGCTCGATTCCCTGGTTCGCCTGGCTGAGCAGGAATCCACTGTACGTGTTCGTCGCCGTGCCCTGGATGACGGACAGGCTGTAGTTCGTCGTGCCGGTCAGCGTAACCTGGAGGCGCAGTCCGCCGTCGGTCCAACCGTTCGAACTCGCGTGGACTCCGGAGAAATCGCTGATCGTGTAAAATGCGTCCCCGCCGCTGAACCAGAACTCAAACAGGTTCTGCGCGCTGCTGTTCTGCAGGCCGAAGCCGACGGACAATCCGTTGTTCAGCCACCCGTTGTCGAAATCGATCCTGAATGATTGATCGACGGAAAGATATCCGCCCAAAAGGCTTCTGTACGCATCCGCCGTGGCGCCGTTTCCATACAAGCCGAGCGATTCGCCGCCCGTGTTGATGCCGCCGCTGGGGTAGGTCCCGTTCTGGGTGGAGTCCCAGACGAAGAAGCCGGCGCTGCCGTTGGGTTGCGGCGACAAGGTCCAGGCCCCGAAGCCGGAGCCTCCGTTCATGCCGGATGTCCAACCTGAATCGTAGGTCGAATTGCTGGCCGCATCGTATGCCACGTTGGCCGCGAAAACCGGCAACCCGGCACACAGCGTCAATCCTGCAATGACAGCCACTCTCTTCATTGATAAACTGAGCAAGTTAAACGCTCTACTTCTTTTTACCACATCCATTCTACCCGGGTAAAAGGAATAAGTTAAGAATTGGAACCCCAATGTTTTCAGGGGTTTTCTGAGCCTGCGGGGGCCGTGAGGGATCGGTATCTCTCGATGTCGTCGCGTATTGCAGGCGCCGTTGCGCCAAGCGTTTTCGCGCGCTCAAGATTCCTGAAAATCGCCGGCCAATCCTGGCGTTCCTTCGCTTGGTGGGCCTGCCAGATTGCGGCCGCGACATCGTTCATCTGGCGGTTGAGGGCCGCGAGATCGGGCGGCTTGGTGGGGGCCATCGCTCCCTTCACACCGATATCTCCCGTGAGAACCGCGCGGCAGAGTGTTCGATAGCCATCTTCTTTCAGCATTTCAACCAGAACGTCCTGTTCGCTGCCGATCCATGTGGCGATGCGGCCGATCTCGTCCGTCGTGAGCCCCTCCAGCATCCAAAGGGGAAGTGCGTCTCCGGATCGCAGGCGGCTGCACGCCAGGTTGTACCGCGCAACGAGTTCCTTCGGGTCGATCCGGCGCGCGGCGGCGAGCACTTCTTCCGCCTGCTCCCACCGTTCGACCCTGAGAAGCATTCCGCCCCAGCAGGCTTGGGCCCACGCGTTGCTCGGAAACTGCGCCGCGAGAAGCGCCCAGTAGTCCTCGGCGATGAAGAACTGGCGCTTCGCGGTGAAGACGTGCCCGGCGAGCACGAGCAGTTCCGGATTGTTCTTCGTTTCGATCAGCGCCTCGCGGATGCGGGCCTCCGCCTTGTCCGTCTCGCCTTTCGCGATGTACGCGTTGATTTCGCGTACGTAATCCTCCAGCGGAGTTGGCGCATTCCAGAGGAGGCCGAGGCGGTCGTTGGGCCTGTCCGCGCCGAAAAAGCCCTGCGCTGGCGCGGGAGGGGGGGGCAGGAGCGCCAGAAAGCCAACGGCCAGCATGATTCCGGTTTTCCTTTTCATGCCGCCGACCCCGCATTATCCTTTTGCAGTCGCATCAACGGAACATTCTTCGAAAGGATATCCATCATGCAACGCAATTCTGCCGTTCTTCCGATCGCTGTTTTCCTTGTGGGCGCATCGCTCTGCGGAGCCGAACTCAACATGGACTGGGCCTATCACAACGTGGCGACATCCGACCGCACGCAGGAATTCGTCCCCGGCCAGGGATTCTCGTTCCTAGGCAATGCCAAGGTGTCGATCCCGGATGCGGACGCGGTGACGCTTTACATCACGACCGCCAACCAGTTCGCGGGCGACGCCGAGGAGCAGGTCTTTGTCCGCTGGTGGAACGGCAAGGAAGAGAAGTGGATCATGGGGAACTGGGTGACGAACGTCTGGCTCGGCAGCGGCGAGAGCGACGCGGGCCGGTTCCACGGCCAGCCGATGGACCAGTCCGTCATGCTCGACGTGTGGAAGTTCGAAGTCGGCGCGGACGTGACCCTGCCGGGCGAGAATTTCTACGTCTTCCAGCTGAAAGGCTGGACTGAAGGTTCCGAGCCGGCCCAGGCCTATCTGCTCAAGGACGCAGGCGCGGACAGCAAGCCGAACAACCTTGGCCAGATCTGGACGGCGGGCGACTACTTCAAGCACGACTGGAGCGTGACCATCGAAGGCGCGGGCATCCTCGCCCCGGCCCCCGCGGCGGGCACCAATTCGGCCGCGCCGGCCGCCGCCCCGAAGCTGTAGTCTGCGGAAGGCGAATTGAAGAAGGCGGGCATCGTGAGATGCCCGCCTTTCCTGTTGGAAGCGCGACCTAGCCGAGAATCCTGCGGAGGGCGAGGAGACCGGCGACGGAGATCCCGGACAGGATCATGTACATCACGGAAGGCTCGGGAATGACTTCCAGGTTGTTCCACCGGATGTTGCCTTGGTCCGCATCGGGTCCGGCAAAGCGGTTGTAGAGGGCGAAGCTGTCGAGCCCGTTGCCGGACGTTCCGCTGAGCGTGCGGCCGGTAAACAGGTTCGTGGTGCCGGTACCGAGCTGGACGATTTGGATATCGTACGTGTCGGCGCTGGTCAGCGTGAGCGAGAGATCGAGGCCCGTGTTCTGCCAGGGGATAGCCGTGTGGAACGTGCCGGCGCTGTCGTAGATATAGTAATTTGTCGCGCCCTGCAGGAAACTGAACTCGAACCGGCTCCCGTTGTTGTAGTCGGCAACCCCGTTCGTGATGTTGCCCGTGCGGAGCGTGAGGCCGACCGAGCCGCCGCCGTAGTCGACCCCGGTGTTGTAGAACCGTACGCTGAAGGTCTGTCCCACGCTGAGCGAGCCGCCCGTGAAGTCCCGGAACGCGACCGACTGCGGGCTGCCGCCGAGGTTGGCCTGGTTCGCGTACATGGCCCAGTTCGAGACCCCCGGGGTTCCTGTGTCCATGTAGAAACCCGCGAACCCGGCGCTCGCGAAGGTTTTGAAAGTCCAAGACCCGAATCCGCTGCCGCCATTCTGGCCGTCCGTTCCCCAGCCTGCGTAATTTCCGCCATTGTCGCTGGCGATCAGGGATGCCGTGGAGCCGATGGCGAGGGAGAGGACAAGGACGAGCGCGGTTATACATGTCTTCATCGGGAACCTCCGATTCCGGTACATGAATATGCGAAATATTCTACGCCTGGCGGGCCCGGGTGCAATTTCTTTTGAAGGTTTCTTTGGGCCGGACGTCTTACTTGCAGAAGGCTGGAAAGGTGTGAATGTATTAGTGTTTACCGGCACAACTGACGTGGTAAAGTCTGCATGAAACAACCAAAACGGAGGTGTGAGATGAGGCGTTTCATATCCATATTGGCGGCGGCGATTCTCGGGGCGTCCGTTGCGTCCGCAGAGCCAATCCGCGTTGCGCTGATGGATTTCCTGGACCAGACCGGCATGAAGCCCGACGCCGAACTCGGCGGCGGCATCGCGCCGGCCGCCCTCGCCGGCAAGGGCGTGATCGTCCTCGGCCAGCAGATGCTCGGCAAGGAAGGCTTTGTCCTGGTCGATCGCCGCGACTTCATCGAGCAGATGGAGAAACTCAACCTGACGGATGACGGCAAGGCGACCCCGACCAAGCCCTCCTTCATTCAGGCCGCCCAGGCTCTCAACGCCGGCGCGGTCCTGCGCGGAAGCCTGATGAGCTTCTCGACGGGCAAGAAGGTGGTGGATCAGGGCGGGTACAAGACCGAGTTCTCCACGCTGTCCCTCCGCGTCGCCATCGAGGCGCTGGACACGGTGGACGGTTCCGTCATCGCCATGGCCGACGGCTCCGCCGACGGCAACTTCCGGCAGACGGCCGCGAACTACACGGTCATCTCCGAGGATGATGCGATCCAGCTCATGCAGAAGGCGATCGCCAAGGCCGTGCCGAATCTCGAGACGGCGCTCCAGGATCGCATGTCCAAGCTGGCCGCCCGCCCGAAGAGCAAGCTGAGCATCAAGTCCGACGCGGATCCCGCGCTGGTCGAAATCGACGGCATCCTCGTCGGCACCACGCCGGTCAAGGAACTGGACATTTACCAAGGCGACCATGTGCTGACGGTGAGCAAGGCCGGCTATCGCGATATCACGAAGCGCATCAATTTCTCGAAGGATGTCGAGATCCAGGTCCCGCTGTTCCGCCAGGAGCTGTCGGCGGAAGAGATGAAGGAAGTGCTGGAAAAAGCCCGCGTGGACATTCTGGCCACGGGCGGAAACTGGGTCGAGCCGGGCTTTGTGATCAAGACGATCGAATAAGCCGCAGGCTCTGGAAATAAAAACCGGTTTGAGGTATTCTCACGCCGGGATGCCCCAGGTGGGGCATCCCGGCGTTTTGCTTTCAACGTATGATGGCGTCGCTTCTATCGTTTCTCGACAGCGTCCTCACGAACCTCGGCTTCGTGCTGGTCTGGGTGATGTGTCTCGTCGGCCTGCTGCTTTCGTGTCTCTCCATTTCGGGGACGTGGCTGGTGGTTGGGGCGACCCTGCTCTCGATGCTGCTGGTTGACTCGGGCTTCCCGGGAATCGGCACGCTGCTCCTGATGATCTGGATCGCGATTTGCGTCGAGGTCGTTGAGTACGTCGCGGGCGTGTGGGGCGTCAAGAAACGCGGCGGCTCGAACTGGTCGGGCCTAGCGGCGCTGGTCGGCGGCGTGGCCGGGTTGATCGTCGGCGCGATCATCCCGATTCCCGTGTTCGGCAGCCTGGTCGGGATGACGGCCGGCAGCTTCGGCCTCGTCTATGCCGTCGAACGTTATCGCTTGAAACGGATCGAGCCCGCCGTCCATATTGCCCTCGGAACGGTGGTGGCTCGCTTCTTCGTGGTGCTGTTGAAAGTCGGCGTCACGCTCGGGATGATGGCATGGCTCGCAATCGGCCTGGCGGCAAAATGAGCGGAAAGAATTTTCCAAGGTTTGGAAAATTCGGCGTCGATTTTTCCAAGGTTTGGAAAATCCTTCTCGCAAGCTCCTTCCTCGCGGCGTCCGCGCCGGCCGGGGACCTTCGCCCGATCCTCGGCACGAACGAGCAGGCGCGTCTCGACGATGCGCTGCGCTGCATGAAGATGACCCGCGCGGACCTGGGCTTCGAAAAGGACCGGGGCAAGCCGCAGATTGTCCTCCAACGCTCGCGCAAGCTCCTCTCCGAACCGCTCGGCCTGCCGGCGATGGGCGACGAGCTGCTGGCGACGATGTCGTCGAATGATCCGGCGGCCGTCTGGCTGGAGACCGCCTGCCTGCTTGAGGTGGAATTACCCACCCCTGTGTCCACTCCGGAGGAGGGGAGCGTGGCAGGAAAATCCCCTCCTTCGGAGGGGTGGCGAAGCCGGGGTGGGTTGGCCAATTTTTCGGCGGCCGCGGAGAAGAGCCGAGAAATTCTGTCGAAGGCGCTTGCCGCTCTGACCGATGAGGAGAAGCGCTACGTCACGGCGGCGTTCTTCGCGGGAACGTTCAACGCGGAGGACAAGCCCGATGTGCGGGCTGACCTTCTCTCTGTCTGCATCTCGTCGCAGGAAATCCAGCGGGCGATCGCGGAGAGCCTGGTCATCGATCCCGAACCGTCCTCGACGAATTTCCTCGGTGTTCTGGCGAAGGTGGACGTGTCCGCGCTCCTGGAGGCGGGACGCGCGTTTCAGCGGGCAGTTTACGCCGCGCGCGATTCCGCGATGTCCATGACGAATTGGCCTGAGCAGCCGACCCGGATCGACGGGGTGATGTTCGGTTCGCGCGGCGACGACGTGTACACGAACGCGGACCTGCTGATCCTGGATCCGGCGGGCGACGACACGTATTCCGCCGACGCGGGAAGCGCGAATGGGTTGCAGGGCCGTCCGCTTGCCGCGATCGTGGACCTGGCGGGCAACGACCGCTACATCGGAGATCGGGTTGTCGGTCCCGGCGCGGCCGTGTTCGGCGCGGCCGTGCTGTTGGATTGCGGCGGCGACGATGTGTATCACGCGAAGTACGTCGGCCAGGCGTCCGCCTTCTTCGGCGTCAGCTGGCTGGAGGACGTTTCAGGGCGGGATACATATCGCGCGCAGGCGCACTCGCAGGCCGCGGGTTACGGCGGGGTGGGGTGCTTCCGCGACGGCGCCGGAAACGATCTTTACGACATCGGTTTTTCGGGACAGGCGTACGCGGGCGTGATGGGTGTCGGCCTGCTGGTTGACGCGGCCGGCAACGACCGCTATTTCGCGGGCGGTGTGGAGCACGACTACGAGCGCAACGACGACCGCTACGTTTCGATGGCGCAGGGGCTGGCGATCGGCATGCGGCCGTACGCGGGCGGCGGCGTCGCCGCGTTGATCGATCTCGAAGGCAACGACACGTACGTGGCCGACGTGTTCGGGCAGGGCGCCAGCTACTGGTACTCCGTCGGCATGCTTCTGGATGTGAGCGGCGACGACACGTACTCGATGTACCAGTACGGCCAGGGTTCCGGCATTCATCTCAGCTCCGCGCTTTTCGCCGACGGCGGCGGCAGGGACTTCTACACCGGCGGCATCCTGATGCAGGGCAACGCGCACGACTACGGGGTCGGGATGATGTTCGAGCAGGGTGGCGACGACACGTACGCCGCGATCCAGCACGCGCAGGGCCGGGCGATCAACAACGCGCTTGCGATCCTCGTGGACTCGGCCGGCGACGACTCCTACTTCGGCCGGCAGACCAACGACTGCCAGGGCATCGGCAATGACGCGGGCGAGCGCGAGTACGGGAGCCTGGCGCTCCTGCTCGATCTCGCGGGCAGCGATGTTTACTCCTGCGGCGCGACGAACGGGTGCCGCATGCTCCGGCCGGATTTCGGGATCATTTATGACGATCAGCCATAGACCTCTTCTTCTATTCCTTTGGCTCCTGCCCGGCGCGCTGGTCGCCGGCGGCCCGGCCTCCGACGACGAGCTGATTTTCGACATCCAGCGCTACGGCAACACGCCGGAAAAA
>CAYQYB010000067.1:0-11003 GCA_964421535.1 uncultured Verrucomicrobiota bacterium
GTCCATGTTCCCGTTCTTGTCGGACGGGACGGTCACGACGTCGTAGCCGCCGATCGCCGCGCTCGCGGGGTTGGTGCCGTGCGCGGAGTCGGGAATGATGATGTGCGTCTTGCGGTTGCCGCGGTCGCGGTGATAGGCCGCCATGACCATCACGCCGGTCAGCTCGCCGTGCGCGCCCGCGAGCGGCTGGAGCGTGAACTCCGCCATGCCGGTCAGCTCCGAAAGGAGCCTCTCTGTCTCGTACAGGATCTGGAGCGCGCCCTGTGTCAGCAGTCCGCCGCGCCGCAGCTGGGGCCAGAGCGGGTGGATATCCACGAGCCCGGGCAGCGCGCAGGCCGCCTCGCAGGCCTTCGGGTTGTACTTCATCGTGCAGGAGCCAAGCGGGTAGAAGTGCGTGTCGACGGAGAAATTCAGGCGGGACAGCGCCGTGAAATGGCGCACGATCTCGACCTCGGACAGCTCCGGCAGCTCCGCGGGCTTCCCGCGCAGCAGCGTCGCGTCGATTCGCGGCATCTCGTCTTCCTTCAGCGCGGGCAGCTGGACACCTCTGCGTCCCGCAGAACTTTTCTCGTAGATTAGCTTCATAACGTCTATTCCTTTCTCAACGACCTAAACAAAAGGCAACGAAGGGAACGAAGGCTCTAGTTCTGATTCGCTCCTGGTAAGATCATTCTCGAAACGCCCTGAGTCAGAAGAACTTCGTGGAAGTTGATCAGTAATCCGAGGGGTGCATTTACAAGTTTCATATAACTCAGCAATTTCGCTTTGTGAATTGGCAGAACCTGCTCAACTGCCTTGAGTTCAACAACCAGACACTTGTCCACATAGACATCCATTCGCAAGGGCTCTTCGAAGACCAACCCTTTATACTCAAGAGGAACAATGGTCTGGTTGACAGCCGGAATCTGTTGAATCTCACACTCCCTCATGAAACATCGCTCGTAAATGGACTCAATCAGCCCCGGCCCCTTCAAGCGATGGACCTCGATGGCAGCTCCAATCACCTTCCGGCTCCATTCATCAGCTCTGGTGTAGTCCGGATGCATCCCCTTCGCTTCCTTCGTTAACTTTTGTAAAGAATCCGTTACAGCACAGATTCCAGTTTGGCCGCGAGCACATCGATCTCTTCCTTCGTCCGCTTCTCCGTGAACGCGAGGAGCAGGACGTTCTCCATGCCCTTGTAGTAGCGGCCGACCGGGAAGCCTGCCGCGATGCCCTGGTCCACCAGCGCGCTGACGACATCCGACGCGTCGCGCGGCAGGGTCATGGCAAACTCGTTGAAGTAGTGGTGGGGGAACGTCGGGCGGACGCCATCGATGTTCTTCAGCCGCTTGCGGGCGTAGGCCGCGCGCGCGGCGCAAAGCTGCGCCGTTTCCACCAGTCCGTGCTTGCCCATGAGCGAGAGGTACGTCAGCGCCCGGAGCGCGCAGAGCGCCTCGTTCGTGCAGATGTTGGACATCGCCTTCTCGCGGCGGATGTGCTGCTCGCGCGCCTGGAGCGTGAGCACGAAACCGCGGCGGCCCTGCGCGTCCTGCGTCGCGCCGACGATGCGGCCCGGCATCTTGCGCACGTGCTTCTTCAGCGTTGTCATGAAGCCCAGGTACGGCCCGCCGAACGACAGCGGCAAGCCGAGGCTCTGGCCCTCGCCGGTGACGATGTCCGCGCCCATCGCGCCGGGCGTCTTCACCAGCCCGAGCGCGAGCGGATACGACGAGAACACCGCGAGCGCGCCGGCCGCGTGCGCCGACGCGACCAGATCGGTCAGGTCGTCCAGGCACCCGAAGAAGTTCGGATTCTGGACCAGGATCGCGGCGACGTTGTTGTTCAGCTTGGACTCGAACGCGTCGCGATCCGCGACGCCCGCGGCCAGCGGGATTTCCTCGTACTCGATCGAGAGGTTCCGCGTGTAGCACTTCAGCATCGTGCGGTAGATGGGGCTGACGCCTTCGTCCACGAGCACGCGGTTGCGGCCCGTGATCCGGAGCGCCATCGTCAGGCCCTCGAACAGCGCGGTGCCGCCGTCGTAGAGCGAAGCGTTCGCCGCCTCCATGTCCGTCAGGCGCGTGATCGCGGTCTGCCATTCGTAGATCGCCTGGAGCGTGCCCTGGGACGCCTCGGGCTGGTAGGGGGTGTACGCCGTGTAGAACTCGCCCCGGCTGGTCAGCGCATCGACCGCCGCGGGAATGAAATGGTCGTAGAAGCCGGCGCCGCAGAAATTGATCAGGCGGCTGGAATTGCGCGCGGCCAGCCCGCGCAGGCCCTGCATGACCTCCAGCTCCGACCGGCCCTCCGGCACGTTGAACGATTCCGTCTGGAACTCGCGCGGCACGTCCGCGAACAGGTCGTCGAAGGACTTCGCCCCGACGGCATCAAGCATCGCGCGCCGCTCGGGGTCGCTCGCAGCGCAGAAAGAAGTGTGTGACATCGGATCATCTCCCGTGAGTAAAAAACCGCGCGGAAGAATCTACCCGCGAACAGGGCGCGGCTCAATAGGGAACTGCTGTTCCCGGCTCGGCGGGGACGCCTCGCCCTACCATGTGATTCTCTCTTCAGGTAGGGCGAAGCCTCCCGGCTGAGCCGTGGCGTTAGTCCTGCGGCTCGGCGGGGACGCCTCGCCCTACCTTGCGGGCATCCCATCAGGTAGGGCGAAGCCTCCCGGCTGAGCCGCGTTCTTTGTCTCTCCCCGGCTCGGCGGGGACGCCTCGCCCTACCTTGGGACGTTGCCAAATATAGGGCCAATCCTCCGGCTTGATGACCAGGCCGCCACGGACTGGATTGTTGCGCACGTAGAAACATTTCTCGTCGAATTCCGCGCCATTTCGCAATCGATGCTCAAAGAAATCGGACTGCCAGATGATGCCCAGATGTTTCGCGTGGTAACTTTTCCACGCTTTGATGGTCGGCCGGATTCCGCTTTCTCGATTGAAACAGACAATCATGTGAAGATGATCCGGCATGACGACCATCAGCCAGACGTACCAGCGCTCGATTTGCTCATAGACGTCGATGCTTTGCATGAGAACCTCGGCTTTGCCCTGTAGGCAAAGCTGATCCTGTCCTCTGGGTTTGCTGTTGATGGTAATGAAATAGCGCTCACCATCAGGGACCCACGATGGAATCTCGTGGGATAGTCTCTTACGCTGGGGAAGGTCCGGCTTCATCGTCGGGTTCCTGTTTGCATCCGGCTCGGCGGGGACGCCTCGCCCTACCATGTGATTCTCTCTTCAGGTAGGGCGAAGCCTCCCGGCTGAGCCGTGGCGTTAGTCCTGCGGCTCGGCGGGGACGCCTCGCCCTACCTTGCGGGCATCCCATCAGGTAGGGCGAAGCCTCCCGGCTGAGCCGCGTTCTTTGTCTCTCCCCGGCTCGGCGGGGACGCCTCGCCCTACCGTAGCCGCTTCACGGGCCCTTGCGGCGCGCCGTCCCGCTCTTATAGAACGGCAGATCCACGACCGTGGCGGAAAGCATCTTGCCGTGGACGTCGATCTCCAGCCGCTGGCCGGGCTGGGAAAGCGCCTTGTCCACGTACGCCATGGCCACGGCGATGCCGAGGCTGGGGGCGATCGAGCCGCTGGTGATCTCGCCGACGACCTTGTCGCCGGACACGACCTTGTCCTGCGCGCGCGCGGCGCGCTTGCTGTCGAGCTGAAGCCCGACGAGAAATTGACCGACGCCGTTGGCCAGGTCGCGGTTCACCGCCGCCTTGCCGATGAATTCTTTGTTCAGCTCCATGAACTGCCCGTGGCTCGCCGCGATCGGCGTGCGCTCCGTGGACAGCTCGTGGCCGTAGAGCGGATAGCCGACCTCCAGCCGGAGCGTGTCCCGCGCGCCGAGGCCGGCGGGCTTGATCTCGCTCCGCTCGATGAACATCTCCCAGAACCGCTCGACCTCGCTCGCGGGGCAGTACAGTTCGTAGCCCCATTCGCCGGTGTAGCCGGTGCGGCTGAGCAGGCAGGCCGTGCCGTCGAGCATGACGTCCGTGAACCGGAAATACTTCAGGTCCGGCAGGCGGACGCCGAGCGCCTTCTCCATTTCCGCGCGCGACTCCGGCCCCTGGATGTCCAGCTTTCCGGTCATCGGCGACAGGTCCGTGAAAACGGTCTGCCGCGAAAGATGCCGGCGGATCCACGCGGCGTCGCCCGCGCACGTCCCGGCGTTCACGACCAGCCAGAAGTGGTCCTTGTCTCGCCGGTAGCAGGTGAGGTCGTCCAGCACGCCGCCATCGTCGCGGAGGAGGTAGCCGTAGCGGCACTGGCCGACGGCGATGCCGGCGATGGACTGCGTGAGCAGCCGCTCGAGATCGGCCTCCGCGGTCGGGCCGCGGAGCTCGAATTCGCCCATATGGCAGATGTCGAAGATCGTGGCTTTGGTGCGGGTCCATGCATGCTCGGCCAAGATGCCCTCGTACTGGATCGGCATGTCCCAGCCGCCGAACGGCGCCATCTTCGCGCCTAATTCAAGATGAGATTCGAACAAAGGGGTGCGATTCATGGAAGCCTTTATAAAACATGCCGGCGTCAGCACCAATACCATTCTATTCCTGTGGGCGGGGTCTCCGACCCCGCGCAGGGTCTTACGCGGGAGAAGAATTACGCTTAGCCCATTTGAAAAAATAGCGCTTTGTCCTTATCCTTATTAGTGGAGACGAAATTGAACTGCGACATCACAGGAATTCTCAGGAACTGGGACTACGATCCCACGAACGTGCGCGCGCGCTGGATCAAGGGGCGCGACGGGACGATGAAGGTGCAGCTGCGGCTGGACCTCGGGCTGTTCCAGATGGAGGTCGAGGGCCGGCCCGACGGCGTCCGCCCGCGCGGCTACGCGTCCCTGCTCGACTACTACCGCGCCCAGACCCAGACCGCGCCGCAAAGCAAGAAGTCGTTGAGCCTGAATTCCGACGCCTGCGCCGAGCTCCAGCAGGAGGCGGTGCAGTACTACTACCGCTACCTGTCCTTCCACGCCCTGCGGCACTTCGACGGCGTCATCCGCGACACGGACCACAACCTGGCGATCCTCGAGCTGGCTTCGCGGCACGCCGAGAACGACGATCTTTCCTGGCAGTTCCTGCAGTTCTATCCGTACGTCCGGATGATGAACGCGCGGGCGAAGGCGGAGAAGGCCATGGCCGACAAGAAGCACGAGGAGGCCGCCGGCATTCTTCAGAAAGCGCTCGACGACATCCAGGCGTTCTTCACCGAATACGGCGAGGTCGAGAAAGACCGGCCGGAAGTGGACCTGCTCATCGACATGATGAGCCAGATCAAGGACCAGCGCCCGGTGACAAGCGCCGACAAACTGCAGGAGCAGCTCGACCAGGCCATCGCGACCGAGAACTACGAAAAGGCCGCCGTCCTCCGCGACAAGCTCAACAGCCTGCGGGCCAAGGCCGAGAAGAAATCGTAGCGTCCGCGGCGCGCTTCCTGCGCCGGTTGAAAACTCTCTCTGAATCGCCTATCCTGCACGCATGACCATCATTGAACCGCATATCCACATGTACTCGCGGACGACCGACGACTACACGGCGATGTACCGCGAAGGCATCCGCGTCGCGATCGAGCCGTCGTTCTGGATGGGCACGAACCGCCGGTACGCGGGTACGTTCTGGGACTATTTCCAGCTGATCCTCGAGTTCGAGGCGATGCGCGCGAAGCGCTACGGCATCGATCACTACGCCTGCGTCTCCGTCAATCCGAAGGAGGCGGAGGACGTGGCGCTCGCGAACGAGGTCCTCGACGGGATCGGGCCGTACCTCGGCCACGAGCGTTGCCTGGCGATCGGCGAGATCGGCTTCAACCGGATCACCGCGAACGAGGAGAAGATCTTCCTGCGCCAGCTCGAGATGGCGAAAGAGCGGCGGATGCTGGTCCTGATCCACACGCCGCACGACACGCCGGACGTCAGCAAGCGGAAGGGCGTGGAGCGCACGCTCGCGATCCTCAAGGAGCTGAACTACGACTTCAACCGGATCATCGTGGACCACAACACGGAGAACACGATGGACCTCACGCGCAAGCTGCCGGTGTGGGCGGGGCTCACCGTGTACCCGTACTCCAAGCTGAACCCGGAGCGCGTCGTGGACATCCTGAAGAAGTGGGGCACGGAGCAGACGCTCGTGAACAGCTCTGCGGACTGGGGCGTATCCGACCCGACCAGCCTGCCGAAGGCCGCGCGCTTCATGAAGCAGAACGGGTTCACGGACGCGCAGATCGCGAAGGTGATGTTCGACAACCCGAAGGCGTTCTACAGCCAGACGGACCGGTTCAAGCCGCAGCTCGACCTGCCGTACATCGACCCCGGCGCGTACCAGCGGTAGGACATCCTACTCGTCCTCGTCGTCGTCCTCGTTCTCGAAAAGAGCCGTCTCCAGTGATCCTTCGAGGACGATTTATCGCGGTACTTGCAAAGATCATCAGAACTCAATCTTCGTCCCGATCCTTGCGGTGAAGGCCTGCAGTTCGTTCGGCGCGTGGCCGAGGTCCGAGATCTGGATCCGGCCCTCGTCGATATCCAGCTGATAGCCAATGCCGGCGAAGAAGGACGTTCCCGGGGCGAGGTACCGTTCGTAGTCCACGGCGAGGATCGCAACGGACCCTTCGTCGATGTCGAGCCTTGCCCGCTCGCCGGTGTTCTCGCGCCGGTAGTCGATGTCGGACTGGGCAAACACATATCTCACGCCAAGCTCCGCGGTCACGTTCCAGTCGCTCACGTCGGCGATCTTGTAGACGACCGACGGACCCACCGGGATCGCGATCAACTGTCCGCCGAGATCGTACGCGGTGGTGTTGCCGACCTTGAAATCCCCGCCCTTCACCTGCCACGCGGAGAAGCCCGCGCCCAGCGCAAGCCCGACCGGATCCCAAAGCCAGCTCCGGACCTGGACATCCACGCCGAAGGCGTAGTCGTACAGGTCGGACTCGGGCAGACACGTGTTCAGCGACCCGCGAAGTTCGGAGCCATATTGGGGCGCCTGTGCATGGGCCAGGAGCATCGCGCTCAAAAGCGCCAAAGCCAGAACGGACATGATCTTCTTCATATTTGCCTCTCTTTGCCGGGGACGCGGAAGACATGTGCGCGTCCACTCTTGCCAGCATCATTATTTTACGATTTAGTTATTTTTTCAATGAAGACTATTGAGCGCCCGTGGCGCCCCGATCCTGCCCGCGCAAAGCCCGCGGAACGCCCCGTGTTCCTCAAGGTCGCGGTATTCGGCTTTATTCTGATCGTCCTCGTCGCGGTCATCGCAGACATCGCCGCCATGCGGCGGCGAATACCCGCGAACATCGTCGATGTTCCGACCGAACTGAAGAACATCCTCCTCGGCTTGGGAGGGCCGCGCTACGTCGACCCGGCCGGGCTGTTCAGCGTGGTGCCGCCGGCGGGCTGGCAACAGTCGTCCGGCGCGGGCAAAGGCAACTACAGCGCCGTGTTTTACGGACCCAACGGCGCGGACATGAGCATCATGGCGGCGCCGGTCGGGTACGACGACCTCCCGTCGTTGTTCAAGGACATCGAGGCAAGCGAGCGGCAGACCGGCATCCGCACGGATTTCGAGGCGTTTCGCTTCCAGGGCCGGTCCGCGGTGAAACGAACCTGCAAGCTGCACCATGTGCGCGTCCTCGCCGTCGATTTCGTCGAGAACCGCGTGGCGCATCACATCCTCTTCACCACGCCGCCCGAGCTGTTCGAGAAATATGAACCGGTCCTAATGGAAGTGCTCAACACCTACCAACCCGGCAATCGCGGAGCCTCGTCGTTATGAGAAATGCCATACTCGTCCTTCTGCTCCTCGCCTTCGCCACCGGCTGCGCGACGGTTCCCTACAAGTACGGCCACAACATCGAATCGAAGAACGTGCTCAAACTCCGGCCGGGCGAAGCGCAGATCGAGCGCGGTCGGCCGAATGCGTTCATCGACGGCGTCGGCTGGGTGTTCGGCATCCCGTCGAAGATTCTCCTTCTGGACAGCCGCATGGACAACCACGTGATTTCGCCCGAAGTCGAGCAGGCGCTGGCGGAGTACCTGGCCACGAACGACCTGAGGAACGTCAAGGTGCGGATCAACCAGTACGCGCCGGGCGGCGAGTGGTCGCGGCTCTTCCGGAACAAGTCCGTGGGGTGGGGCTGGCGCTACACGATCGGCATCATCGCGAACCTCTTCTACACGATCCTGCCGGGCCGGATCTTCGGCGGCGACAACTACAATCCTTACACCGACACCGTCAGCATCTACTCGAACCACCGCGCCGTCGCCATCCACGAGGGCGGCCACGCCAAGGACTTCGCGCCGCGGAACTGGAAGGGCACGTACGCCTTCTTCTACATGCTGCCGTTCGTCGCTCTCTTCCCGGAGGCCAAGGCCACCGGCGACGCGATCGGCTACCTGAGGACCCAGCCCGCCGAGGACGAGAAGCAGGGCTACAAGGTCCTGTACCCCGCGTACTGCACGTACATCGGCGGCGAGTTCGGGCAGTTCACGCCGTACCCGTTCTTCGTCTACCTCGGCGTGGTCATCCCCGGCCACATCGCCGGGCGCGTGAAGGCCTCGCACGTGGATGAACGGCGGGAGATGGAGAGCGCCCCGCCGCCGGAACCGGAGGACCATCCCGCCCCATGAGCGAACCTCTGAACCCTTCGCGATGGCACGCCTGGGGCCGGCTCCTGCGGCTGCCCAACCTGCTGACCGTGCCGGGCGATCCCGTCGCCGGCTTTCTTCTCGTCACGCAGGGCAGCGTCAGCCTTCTGCCGGGCGCCTGGGCCGTCGCGGCCAGCCTCTGCTTTTACGCCGCAGGACTGATCGTCAACGACCTGTGCGACATCGAGACCGACCGCCGCGAGCGGCCCGACCGTCCTCTCCCGAGCGGGCAGATCCGGCCTCTCGCCGCGGCGATCGCCGCGCTTCTCCTGCTCGGGGCGGGGCAGGGATTCACCTGCCTGCTCGACCCGCAGGCCTGGTGGATCGGCTTCATGCTCGTGCTCACCAGCTTCCTCTACAACCTCGGCTTCAAGAGTATCCCGGTTCTCGGCCCCCTGACGATCGGCGCGTGCCGCGGGCTCAACGTCATGCTAGGCGCCTCGGCGGTTCCCTCCGTCGAGCCGCTTCCGGCCTCGCTCCTGCTCGCGGTCGCAACGATCTCCGGCTACATCGCGGCCGTCTCGCACATCGCACGACGGGAGATGGTCGCGACGTCCATCGGCGAGGAGCGGTGGATTCCCGCCGTCGTTCTCGTGTTCGGCTTCGCGCTCATCGCGCGCATCCAGGTGTTCGGCTCGATTCCCTCGTGGCTCGGGTTCTCGGGCGCGTTCCTGCTCGCGGGCATCGTTACGCTCGAAGTCGCGAGCATGCTCGAGGCCGCTTCGCATCCGCGGCAGAGAGACACCACACCGTGGATGGTGCCCTACATGGTCGGGCTCCTGATCAGCGGCTTGTTGTTGATCCAGGCCGGCTTTATCATGGTGGCGGGCGCCGGGGACACGGGAATCCTGGCGGGCCTGGCGCTCGTCGGGATGTGGCCCCTGCACCGGATTTTCAGCAGGCGGTTTTCACCGAGCTGACGCTGTTGAGGTGCTGATGCCGCGCTCTTCGAGCGCGAATCTCCCGTCCCGGCCAAGCCACTTCGCTTGCGTCGCCAGTTCCTTCGAATGCGAGATCACCATGTTCCGGGCGAGATCCTCGCCGCGCGGCCCGGAGAGCTGATATTGCCGGATGCTCCCGGAGCCGTCATCGACAGCCACGTAGCTCGCGTGCGGCTCAGCGGGATTCAGCACGATGTGGAAGTCCGGCGTCTCGCCCAGCCCCATCAGGTGCAGGTTGCAGATCCCTTCTTCCGAGACTCCCACCGCGCCGGGATAGGGAACCGTCACTCGCATCGTCTCCGCAGTCTCCGTATAGGGCGCGCCGAACGGCATCACGACGGATGACACCTGCGCCGAGCGCGTCCGGATCACCTTGCCGGAACGCGTCGTGGCGATGACGATCGCCAGGGGGCCGGACTGCGCAATGCCCGGAACCGTCATGCTGCCCGGCCTGAACACGACGGCTTGCAGCCGCGCCAGCGGATCGGTTGCGCTGTCCGCAGGGCCGAGCGGCACGGCAACGGCATCGACCGCCACGATCGGCACGCGTGCCGCGAAGACGCGGAACGCCACGGGCGCTCCGCCCGTGGCGAACTCGAGATCGCCGAATTCGAGCACGTTCGCGAGGAACGCCGGGCAACGCTCGGGAATGTATCGCGGCGTGCGGACCGGCTCGAAGCGGGCGCGGTCGATCGCGTACTGGCCCGACCACTCCGGGGCGCCCAGGTTCCAGCTCAACAGCGTGCCGTGGAGATCCTCCGTCGCCAGAAGGACATGCGATCGCTCGTCCCACACCAGCGACTCCAGCTTGCCCGGCACATCGGCCACCAGAGTGACCTCGTCGGTCTCGGGATCCACGGAAACAAGCCGTCCTCGTTCCTCGGCCACAAGGATGCGCCCGTCGGGCAGTATGCAGACGCCCTCGGCCGTTCGCGCCGCGTAGTTCCGGCTCGCACCCCAGCGTCGCCGCTCGCCGGCCACGTCCAGCCAGTTGATCTCGCCGGTGACTTCGCACGCGTAGACCACCTTGTTGCCGTCGCGCGAGAACGCCGCTTGCGAAAAGGAGCGCAGCGGCCGGCGGTCGAGCACCCACCAGTTGCGGTCGCGGTCGCGGCAAAGCAGGACACCCTCGAACAGCCCTGGCGCATCTCCACTGATCGCGTCCTCCGCCGAGGAGCCGGAAAGGAGCAATTCGCCGCGGGGCCCGGCGGCCACACCCTCCCACGAAACGCGGCCCCAATCGCCCGGGATCCAGACATCCTCGCCGCCGAGAGCCTTGCCGCGGCCGTCCAGCGTGAAGCGGATCAGACGCCCGCCGGGCCGGTCCTCGGCCACGTACAAGTCGCCGTCCGGCGAGAACGCGATCGCCTCGGGCATGCAAACCGGAGCGGTTCTGACCTGGACCGATCCGGCGGTCACATAGATCGGCGT
>CAYQYB010000068.1:0-10771 GCA_964421535.1 uncultured Verrucomicrobiota bacterium
CTCCCAGATCGTCCGCTCCTCCATCTCGTAGTGACCGGTGACCACCGGCTCCTCGATGATGATCGTCTCGCGATAGACCGGCCGTTCGATATACACCGGCTCCTGGTAGACCGTCCTCTGGCACAACCCGCCGTTCGCCACCATGTACCCCCCGAGGAATCCGAGCACCGCCGACCATTCCCGGTTGATCGCGCTCGCCTGCATCGCAGGCCCCGCCACCAGCACCCCCATCAGAACAAATGTGAACATTGTCTTCTTCATGGCCGTCTCCTTTCCGTGTTGTTCACTGGATGAGACGGAGGGGGCGGCGGTTTATTCGAAGGGAACCAAACAGTCTTACTCTTACTCATACTCGTAATCTTAATCGTAATCTCTTCGAGCACGCAGGATTACGAGCACGATTAAGATTACGAGAACGAGAAAGAGTCTGGCCTACTCCGCCACGAGCGTGACGATCAGCGTTCCGTTCCCGTGGGAGATGCCGCCGAGGATGACCGGCACGCCGCGCTTCATCCCGACGGTCGTGTTGAGGACGACTTCGTCCCCGCGGAACCACTGCACGGAGGTGCGGATTTTGTCGCCCCCCGAATCGGACGTGGCGATGCTGAGGCGGAAGCTGTGCCCGAGATCGAGGGACGTCTGGCCGGGCGTGTTCAGCACAGCGACGCCCTCGCCGAAGTGCTTGTAGTACTCGAAGCCGAAGATGCGCCGCAGCTTGTATTCGATCTTGTCCAGCCGCGAATCCAGCGGCGCCGGGTCGTTCGAGGCCAGGATCATCGTGGCCTGGATCTTCACCGTCTCCGCGAAGGAGCCCCCCGCCGTGGCCAGCAGGCAGGCAACGGCCAGCAGGCCGATCACGAACATCTGGCTATTTTTATGAGCCCGCATGTTTCGCCTTCCTGCCTTTCTTGCCGTTCGCTTCGACCACCCAGATCACGGTGCAGCCCGACTCGGAATCCTCGTACACCATCGGCGTGGCATCAGGCAAGCCGGTTTCCACGAACTCGACAACCGTCCCGCCCCCGCGAACAAGCCCGCCGGGTCCTTTCTGAAGTTTCACAAACAGCCCCGCCCCCGCGATCATGACCAGTAGTGCCGCGGCGGCCCAGCGCAAGGGCGTCCCGACAGCCCACGTCTGCTCCTCTTCGGCACGCTCCGCCTGCTCGCTGCGGATCGCGCGCCGGACGTCCGCCCATGCCGCCTCCGCCGATTTCGGCGCCGGCACCTGCCGCGCCCTGACCTGCTCCCCGATCGCGCCCCACGCCTCGCGCGCCTTGAAGCAGGCCGGGCACTTGTCGAGATGCGCCTGAAGCCGCGCCGCGCGCCGCGGCGAAAGCTCGCCGTCCATCTCCAGGCTGATCCACTTCTGTGCCTTTTCGCAGTTCATCGCAGCTCTCCCAGCTTCTCCTGCATCTTCTTGCGGGCATAGAAAATCCGCGACATGACCGTGCCTTTCCGGCACCGCGTGATCTTCGCGATTTCTTCGTACGACAGCCCATCCACCTCGCGCAGGATCAGAGCTGTCCGATGGTCCGGCGACAAGGACTCGAGCGACTCCTCGAACACCGCGCGGATCTCCGACTGCGCCATCTCGCGGTCCGGCCGCGGATTCTGGCTGGCCGCGCGGTCGAGGTCCGGATTGACCGCCGGCTCCACGCCGTCCACAAGCGCGTCCTCGCGCAAGCGGGCCTTGTGGCGGAGAAAATCGAGGCCGGTGTTGGACGCGACCCGGTACACCCACGTGAAGAACTTCGCGTCTTCCTTGAAGCTCCCCAGCTTGTTCCACACCTTGACCCAGGTCTGCTGGGCCAGCTCCGCCGCGTCCTCGGCGTTGTTCACCATCCCGTAGGCCAGGTTGTAGACACGTTGATGGTACATCTTCACCAGCTCCCCGAACGCCTCTTCGTCCCCGCCGCGCGCCTTCTCGACAAGGCGGTTGACCTCAACCGCCTCTGTCTCGCGATTGTCCGTAGGGTTAGACGAGCCTGCCGGTGCCCTATTCACAGGGGGCAGATTAATCCCATCGTTTTTCCCTGTCCACCTAGTAGACGCGATTTCGAAATCGCGTCTACTTACTATTAGAAAGAAACGAGACGGGCGGTTTTCCGGAAAAAAATGAAACTATTTTCACTAATTTATATAGTATGGCGGCATGAGCTTCGAATCCGAGTACTGGCGGCGGCAGGAGATCGCCAACAGCCTGACGCACGGGCTGGGCATCGCGCTGAGCGTGGCGGGCCTCGCCGTCCTCGTGGTACTCGCCAGCCTGCACGCGACCGTCTGGCACGTCGTCAGCTTCAGCATCTACGGGGCGTCCCTCATTCTCCTCTACACCTCGTCCACCCTCTACCACAGCGTCCGCTCGCCGCGCCTGAAGCGGATCTTCCGCGTCCTCGACCATTCGTCGATCTATCTCCTGATCGCCGGGAGCTACACGCCGTTCGTGCTCGTCAACCTGCGCGGCGGCTGGGGCTGGAGCCTGTTCGGCGTCATCTGGACCCTGTCGCTGGTCGGCATCTTCGTGAAGGCGTTCCACACGGGCCGGTTCAAGGCCGTGTCGACGGCTGTCTACCTGCTGATGGGTTGGCTGGTCGTCGTCGCGATCAAGCCGCTGATGCACGCGATGCCGGCCGGCGGAATTGCCTGGCTGCTGGCGGGCGGACTGGCCTACACGGGCGGGGCGGCGATCTACATGTGGAAACGGATTCCGTACCATCACGCCATCTGGCACCTCTTCGTGCTCGCGGGAAGCATCTGCCAGTATTTCGCGGTGCTGTTCTACGTCCTGCCGGCGCGGGTGTAGCGGGTTTTCCAAGCATTGGAAAATCCGGCGGGAAAACTTCCAAGGTTCGGAAAAATCACTCCCCCGCCGGGCGGCGGGATGTCCAGCCGTAGTCCTTGTATTCCCAGTCCACGCGGTTCCCGCGGAGCGTGACCACGCCGAATCCTTCCTTCGTGCCGAACCAGTCGCCGCGCCACCACTTGCCGCAGACTGCGCCGCCGGTGATGAACGTGATGCCGCGCGTTTGCATCAGCTCGTTGATATGGATGTGCCCCTGCAGAACGAGGACCAGGTTCCGATCCTTGAACAGGTGAAGCACCTCCGGCCCGTTCACGATCACGCGGTTCTTCGGCGCGTTGGCGATGGCGCCTTCCGTGTCCTGGAAGAACGTCGTCAGGAACGGCATGTGCGTGACGAGTACGATCGGCGTCTGCGAACCGACCGCCGCCAAGTCGCCCTTCAACCACTCGATCTGCTCCGGCCCGACGCGGCCTTCGTATTTCAGGTTCCCGCCGATCACGCGGATGGAGTCGAGCAGGATGAAGTGATAGCCGTTCGTGTCGAACGAGCGGTACGTCTCCTCCACGTCCATCTTCTCGCGAAAGATCCCGCGCGGGTCGACCGCCGCGGGCGTGCCGTCCTCGGGGATCGCCGCGACCAGGTCGTGGTTGCCGATCGCGGCCAGCACCGGCGCGCGGATCAGGCTGTGCATGATCAGGTACGCGTCCCAGCGCGGCTCGACCGCCGCGGCAGAGGACTGAAACCCGTCCGTGATCAAGTCACCGCCCACGACAACCAGTTCGGGATTCTCCGCGTTGATCGCCGCGGCCGCCTGCTCCAGCGCCTGCGGCGTGCCCCACTCCGTCCGGGCGTGCAGGTCCGTCATGAAGACGAACCGGAGCGACGGTTCGTTCGTCACGGCGTCCTGGGCCGGCGCGCAAAGCGCGAAGGCGCATCCCAAGGCGGCCAGCCAGAACACTCTCGAAATGGTTCTCATGTTTCCCGCTTTCCACAATAACGCCAAATCGCCGTCAGCACAACCAGCGCGACAAACGCCGCGGCCCAAACGTGCGCCAGCGTGAACCGGGTGAACAGGTTCGCGCTGACATCGCTCTTGTAGCGAAACGACGGATCGATCTTCTTCTCCATCTCCGCCGCTTCCTCCGGGCTCCACGCGCACTGCGATCGCTGTATCGTGCGGCCGAAGTACTTCTCCAGGATCTGGTTCTCGCGGTAGGCGACGGTGTTGTGGAACTGGAAGGCCTTCTGCCTCGCCCTGTGCTTCCACGCCACGTCCTTGTAGTGGTCGCGGCGGAACACATGGACGCGCGCCTCGTGCAGGAAGGGGTCGTTGAACGGCGTGTACTTGTCGAGGAACTCGTTGTAGCGGCGCGGCGACGCGTACTCGTCGAGGATGGCCGCCGCTTCCGCGCATCGTTCCGCGTCCTGCTTTTCCAGCTGCCGCGGCGGCAGGCGCGAGAAGAACACCCCGATGTCGGGATCGTCGTAGAGGAACCCGTATTCCGCCATCAGGTCGCACGTCTTCGCATGGGACAGCGAGGGGAACGTCGCCGTGTACCACAGGATCGCCGCCGGCGTGTTCGAGGCGAACAGCGCGAGCGCCAGGGCCAGCGCGGCGGCGAGCGCGCAGGCGCACCGGATCGAGGCCCGGCCGAATCCGCGCGCGATGAACGGCGGACGCACGCCCTTCGCCATCGCGACCTGCATCAGGATCAGCGCGTACGCGTTCAGCCAGATATCGCGGAAGTCGAAGAACCGGCGCGGCACGACCCACTGCACAAACTCGTCCGCCGCGCCAATCAGCGTGCCGACAAGCACGGCGGCAATGTAGATGCCCGAGTCGCGGAGCCTGTGCGAAAGCGCGCGGAAAATCAGCAGGCCCAGGAATCCGTACTCGAGAAAATGAATCGCCTCCTCCGGGCTGATGTCCAGGTACGCGGAAGAGTACATCGTGACCGCCGTGACGCCGCCGAGCCAGAGGATGCCGGCACGGGAAATGGCCCGTTTCGAAAGAAGCTGGTTCAGGATCCCGGCGCACGCAACGGCCAGCAGGCTGCCGACCACGAAGTAGGTGAAGACCTCGCGTCCCCAGCGCGCGTACACCGCCTCCTGCATGGCGCGGACAAAGGGAATGGAGACGAAGATGAAGGCCGACCACAGGGCGACCCAGAACCAGGAAAGCCATTCTTTCCCGCGTGGAGGATTACTGAACATCGATCGGCCTTGTCATCCGCAGTCCTCGAACGGCAACGAGAATAGCGAACGAACGCCCAACGCTCAACATTCAACGTCGAACGCCGAAGGGCGGCCGGATGGAGCACGGCGCGACACGCTTCCCTTCGACGTTGGGAGTTCGGCGTTGGACGTTCGACGTTCGCCGGCGGAGCCGGCCGATCCCACCCGGAGTTGTAGTGTCGCCCGTCCCCGGGCGAACAACCGTCCGCCGGGACGGCGGACACTACACTCGCCCGGTGCTTTCCGCCAACTGGCGCATGCGGCGCTTCATTTCGGGCGTGAGCCTATCCCAGGTGAAGCGCCAGCGCCAGTTTCCCCCGGTGGTCCCGGGTACGTTCATGCGCGCGACGGTGCCGAGGCCGAGGATGTCCTGCAGGGGAACCATGGCGGTGTTGGCCTTGGACTTCATCGCCACGCCGATCATGTCCCAGTGGATCTCGCGGCCGTCGGTTCCGACGTATTCCAGGATGGTCCTGCGCTCCTTCTCGATCTCTTCCTTGGAGCGCGTGCTGGCGTTGCCGGGCTCGCTGCGGAACCAGCCGACGGTCGTGTCGTTGTCGTGCGTCCCGGTGTAGACCACGCAGTTCGGCGGGTAGCTCTCGGGACGGTATGCGTCAGCCTGATCGTCGTTGCCGAACGCGAACTGCAGGATGCGCATGCCGGGAAAGTGGAAGTCGTCCCTGAGTTTCTCCACCTCCGGCGTGATCACGCCGAGGTCCTCGGCGATGATCGGCAGGCGGCCGAGCTGCTCGTTCAGGGCGTTGAACAGGTCGGAGTTCGGCCCCTTCACCCACTTGCCCTTGATCGCCGTCGTCTCGTTGCCCGGGATCTCCCAGTACGCCTCGAACCCGCGGAAGTGGTCGATGCGGACGATGTCCACCAGCTCGAAGATCTTGCGCAGGCGCGCGACCCACCACGCGTAGTTCGTCTGCTTGTGCACGTCCCAGCGGTACAGCGGGTTGCCCCACAGCTGGCCCGTCGCGCTGAAGTAGTCCGGCGGCACGCCGGCGACGATGGTCGGGTTGCCGTCGCCGTCCAGGTAGTACAGCTCGGGGTGCGACCAGACGTCCGCGCTGTCGTGCGCGACGAAGATCGGGATGTCGCCGATGATCTTGATCTTGCGCGCGTGGCAGTAGTCGACCAGCCGCTTCCACTGATCGAAGAACAGGAACTGGCAGATCTTCTCGTGGCGGATCGCGGTCCTGAACCTCCGCTGCGCGGCGTGCAGCGCCGCCGGCTCGCGATGGACCAGCTCCTTCTCCCACGTCGGCCACGGCTTCAGGTCGTGCGCCGTCTTGAGCGCGGAGAACAGCGCGTAGTCGTCCAGCCAGTCGGCGTTCTTCGCGCAGAACGCCTCGAACGCCTGCTTCATCTCCGGCGATGACCGCCGCTCGAACGAGCGGCAGACCGTGCGAAGGACCGCCGTCCGGATCGTGATCACCGGCCCAAAGTCCACCGTGTCGTCCGGGAAGTCGGGATAAGCGCTCAGGCGTTTCCTCGAAAGGAGCCCGTCCTTGATCAGCTGGTCGAAGCTGATGAGCAGCTTGTTGCCGGCGAACGTGGAGAACGACTGGTACGGCGAATCGCCGTAGCCGGTCGGACCCAGCGGCAGCATCTGCCACAAGTGCTGACCCATCTCCTGCAGCGTGTCGGCAAACTTGTACGCGGCCGGCCCGAGCTCGCCAATTCCGTAGCGGCCCGGCAACGACGAGGGATGCAGCAAAACACCGCTTTCCCGTGGAAAATTCATTGTAAAGGCTCCTGTTAAAGCGTTTTAATGGCAGTATAAGTACAGTTGCTCTGTGAAAAAGTCCATAGCATTTCTGGTCATGGGTCATTTCGCCTTCTGTTCGTAGGGCCGCCGCTCGTCGGCGCGCCCGGTCGGGTCGTGCGCAGGGCCCGATCCGGCCCGCGCGAGCGCGGGCCCTACAAGCATGGAGCACTCCGAAGGCGAATTCATCGACTTTGATTGCCGCGGAGGGTATCAATGCTTGAGGAAAGGACAAATATGGAGAACAGGCACTCAGGTTTCCGGTTTCAGGTCTCAGGTTTCACATTGATCGAGCTCCTCGTGGTCATGGCCATTATCGGCATCCTCTCCTCCCTGCTGATCCCCGCGATCTCGTCCGCGCGGGCGCGGTCGTACGACGCCGACTGCACCAGCAATCTCAAGCAGATCGGGGCCGCGCTTTACATGTACTCCTCGGGGCCGGGCGGCGGCTACTTTCCGAAGCCCGCCGCCGACTCCTACTCCGGCGTGATCCTGACCAACGCGCTGGCCGATTTCATCCCCGCAAGTTCCCCCGTGTGGACCTGCAAGAGGTACGCGAAGGAAAAGGGAGTCACGATGGGCACTTCAAACACCTACTTCTACTGGGCCTGGGACATGACCGCGACAACGACCTACCCCATCGACGCCAGCACGACGTCCAACCGCTGGATGGGCAAAGGACTCGCCACGAACATGTCGTCGATCGTCCTGGCCAGCGACCCGTTCGAAGGTTCGCCTCTGACTTCCCCGCCCGACGTGCAGTACCACGGCGGCACGTCCGTCTCCGTGCCGATCTCCAAGCCCGGCACAATCGTCGTCATCGCCGGCGGCTCCACGTTCAAGATATCGCCGACGAAGGGAATTGTTCGCTGAAGCAGCGAATGACGAATGCCCAAGCCCTAATGACTAATGAATGTCCGAATGCTCGAATGCCCTGCAAATCGATTCAGCCCTCATTAGGGCTTCGTCATTCATTCGGCATTCGTCATTAGTCATTCGTCATTGCCGGTCCCGGCCTACCCCTTGAACACCCAGAACTTCCGGCAGGCGTAGTTGATCATCAGCGAGGCGAACATATTCGCCACATACGCGGCGGTCGTGGTCATCCCAAAGACTTTGATCACGAACCAGCCGAGGAACGTGCCGAGCGCGAAGCTGACGATCGACACGGCGTAGAACAGCGTGACCTCCACCCACTTCTTGTGCCGGCCCGGCTTGAAGACCCAGTAGATGTTCACAATGTACGCGGTGAAGTTCGAGAACAGGAACGTGATGGCCTTGTTCACGAGGTAGTGCCGCGACCGCGTGAGCTCGTCGATCACCGTGATCGGAATGCCCAGGAGCCTGACCACGGCGTCGTCCGCCGTCAGCGCGGGAAACACTTTCCACGACAGGAAGTAGAACACCAGGATGTCCACCCCCGTGGCCAGCCCGCCCGCGATGGCGTACTTGATGAACTGGACAACCGGATGGGCCTCGCGCTGGAAGAACTGCTTGAGGATGTGTTTCATGTTCTAAGAAGTCCAACAAGATCGCCGCGGAGCAACTTCGGACCCACCCCGGCTTCGCCACCCCTCCAAAGGAGGGGATTTCTCAACTATCTCCTTCCCCTCCTCCGGAGGGGTGCCCGCAGGGCGGGGTGGGTTTAGGCAAGAAGCCCTTCGGATTCCCTACTTCCCCTCGACCCACGCCTTCACCTCGGCGCTCAGCCCCGTCACTTCCGTGATCGTGCAGGTCACGTCGCCCGATTCCGTCGGCACCACGACCGTTTCGCCGGCCTTGTGCCCGTCGAGCGCCTTCGCCATGCGCGTCTCGCAGGAGATGATCCCGAGCTTCTCGTCCTTGTCCCACTCGCCGAGGATGTAATACGACTCCGCGCGGCCGTCCGCGTACTGAAGTTTCACGCCTGTCGCCATCCCGACGCGGTCGTGCGGGAACCCTTCGAAGTCGGTCGCCTTGACGCGCTGGATCATGTCCTCCAGCTCGCCGCGCCGCCGGAGCAGGATGCCCTGCATCTCCTTCGCCGCCTTGAACTCGTGGTTTTCGCTCAGGTCGCCGTAGCTGCGCGCGATGGCGATTTCCTTGCTGTTCTGCGGGATTTCCACCTTGATCAGTTTCTCGAGCTGCTGCTGCCTCTCGACGTAGCTGCGGGTGGACGTGAACGAGCCTTTCGGCGCCGGGGCGGCCGACTGCGCGGCCGCGGCGCCGCCGCCGGCCAGCACCTCCTGGAGTTCGGGACGCAGCTTCACGACGACGGCCAGAACGGACCGCCGCTCGACCATTTCCCAGCCGGGCGAATCCTTGAGCTTCAGAACCAGCTCGCGGCGTTGGGCGTCCCTCATCGCCTCCAGCACGGGCTTCAGCCACTCCGCCTGCTCGAACCGGCCGCGAAGGAGGTTCTGGGCCTTGAGCCTCAGCCCGCTGTAGTCCTGCTCCAGCTCCGACAGTACGAGGAACCCGAGCACCGGCAGGGTGTTCGGCACCCACGCCTCGTACTTCTCCATGTTGCGCGAAATCCAGTACAGCAGTTCCACCTCCGCCTTCTGGGAGTTGATGGACTCGCGCACCAGCTCCGCACAGCGCGCCTCGAAGCCCATCGAAAGCATCAGGGTCATCGCCTCGTTGAGGGTCACTAGATCCAGCTTCTTGAGGACGGAGAAAAAGAAGTCGACGGCCTTATCCTTGTCGTGCGCGAGCAGGAACTGGAGAAACGGCTCCACGCAGCGCGCCGGCAGGCTGCGGCTCGTCTCGATGAACAGGCCCGCGTGCATGAACTGCTCCGCGTGCTTCGCAACGTCCACCTGGTCGACAGCCACGCCGAGAGAGCGCGCGATCATGACGGCGCGCGCCACCATGTCCGGCCGCGCCCGCCCCGCCCCCTTGACCACAAAAGCCAGCCGGTCGCCCGCCACGCGGCGGTGCTTCTCGTCCGCCAGCGGCTCGCCGTCGCGCACGAATTCGTCCAGGAGCGAGAGGACCGTCTCCATGTCCCGCTCGGTCGCCAGCGCATCGAACCACTCCTGGTCGAAGCTCTTTTCCTTCTTAAGGAGGCGGATCGGATCCGTTCGCTTGGTCGGAATCTCGACCAGCGGATCCTTCTTCAGCCCGCGCCGGGCCCCCTCCCAGAACTCCTTCCAGCCCGCTTCCGCCACGAGCCGCGGAACGAGCGTCGACTGGAGCTGGGCCACGGTCACCGGCCCGTAGCTGCGCAGGCATACGCGCACGATCTCGGCGGGATTGGACTTCGCCAGCTCGCGCATCTTGTCCGGCTCGCGGTGAATGCGGGCCAGGAGATGGTCCTCCGTGACCAGCTGCAGGACTTCCGCCGCGTACGCGAGCGACAGCGCGTGCCCGGACTTCTTCTCGAAATCGATCTGCACGCGCCCGTAGAAGCCGTCCACCTTCTTCACGACGCCGAAGCCCCACGTCTTGTCCAGGCACAGCACGCCCGGCTTCAGCTTCAGCAGGAGCTCCAGCCGGCGCACGCATTCCGCCGGCATGAGCTGTCCGAACCCGACATGCTCGACGAGCGACTTCCGCTCCGCGTCGGACTCGATCGCGCGCAGGGCGATCTCCTTCCACTGGGCGGACATCGTCGACGTCGCGGGATGCCAGGTCGTGCGGATCTTCAGGACGCGGAGGAGCGACTGGACATCGCCGCGCTCGATCAGCGTGTCGCAAAGAAGCCCGGCCCATTGATCGGCCTGTTCAGACTGACCCTCCTGGCGGGCGGAGACGAGAAACGGAACGAGTTCATCGATCGGCAGCGGGGAGAGTTCCATTTTGGACAGGAACCACTCCTCGCCGCGAGTGGCGCTACCGGCAGACTGCGTAGTAGGATTTTCCATGGTTGTGCATTGGTTGAAAGAGCCTCACAAGAAAGCATAAGGCGCGGGAAGATGCAAGGGCGCAAAACGCTCGGAAATGACGAAGGACTAATGACGAATGTCTAATGAATGACG
>CAYQYB010000069.1:0-10660 GCA_964421535.1 uncultured Verrucomicrobiota bacterium
CGCCCGAGGTCCATGTGCGCGGAGAGGACGGCCACGCCGAGCTGCGGCCGATCGCCGGAACGCGGCCGCGCTCGGACGATCCCGCGAAGGACGCGAAGCTCGCGGAAGAACTGCTGGCAGATCCGAAGGAGCGCGCGGAACACATCATGCTGGTGGATCTCGCGCGCAACGACCTCGGCCGCGTCTGCAAGTTCGGCACGGTCAAAGTGCCGGAGCTGATGGTCATCGAACGCTACAGCCACGTGATGCACATCGTCTCGGACGTCACCGGCGAACTGCGGCCGGACACGGACGTCTACGAGCTCATGCGCGCGACGTTCCCCGCCGGAACGGTCAGCGGCGCGCCGAAGATCCGCGCCATGGAGATCATCGCCGAACTCGAGAAGGCCAAGCGCGGGCCGTACGCGGGCGCCGTGGGCTACTTCAGCTTCGGCGGCAACCTGGATTCCTGCATCACGATCCGGACGATCATCCTCGACCTCGGCAAGGCGTTCGTCCAGGCGGGGGCCGGGATCGTGGCGGACTCGGACCCGAACACGGAATACGAAGAAACGCGGAACAAGGCGCGCGGAATGTTCAAGGCCCTGGCGCTGGCCCGGCATTTCGCGGCGGCCCGCAAGGCAGGCAGGAAATGATCCTCGTCATCGATAACTACGATTCGTTCACCTACAACCTCGTGCAGTACCTCGGCGAACTCGGCGCCGAACTGCGCGTGGTCCGAAACGACCAGGTCACCGTCGACGAGATCGTGAAGATGAAGCCCGCGAAACTGCTCGTCAGCCCGGGCCCCTGCACGCCGACCGAGGCGGGCATCTCCTGCGAGGCCATCCGGCGGCTCGGTCCGACGATCCCGACGTTCGGCGTCTGTCTCGGCCACCAGGCGATCGGCCAGGTCTACGGCGGCAAGGTCGTCCGAGCGGGCCGCCTGATGCACGGCAAGACGTCGCTGATCCGCCACGCCGGCAAGGGAGTGCTCAAGGACATGCCGAATCCGTTTGAGGCGATCCGCTACCACTCCCTGCTCGTCGAGCGCTCGTCCCTGCCGGCCGAGTTGGAGATCACGGCGGACACGGACGAGGGCGAGATCATGGGACTGCAGCACAAGCAGCACCCGGTGTACGGCGTGCAGTTCCACCCGGAGTCGATCCTCACGCAGAACGGGAAGCAGATCCTGAAGAACTTCCTCGCCCTGTAGCCGGGCGCGGCTCCCGCATTCGTAGCCGCCGGCGCAAGCTGGTGGTGTGATGTGGCCAGCCGACTTGGCATCGAGGAATTACCACGCTTGTCACCCCCGTGTGGATGGCGTATTTTTCCGTACGCATGGACGACCACCGGGACATCTATCAGACGCCCGATACCGGCCCGAAGAAGGAGGGCGAACTGCCCCGCCACGATCCGAATCCCGCGGAGTTCCGGGCCCGGTCCATGCGCAACACCGTCGTGTTCTCGGCGGTCATGATCGTACTGCTGGGCATCGCGACGTGGATCATCTCCCTCCAGGAGCGCAAGGCCGAGGTGTCCGTCCCGGAGGAGTCCACGCCGAAGATCCCGATGCTGTCGATGTCGACGCCCCTCGGCGTCAGCAACCTCACCCCGGCCCGGCTGTCCGTGCCGAACACGCTGGAAGCGCCCTCCGCCGAGGAATCGGCGTCGATCGAGCCCGAGAAGATGGCGCAGGCCATGGGCGAGACGCGCATCGCGAATGAGTACCTCCTGGCGCGCGACCTGGAGAAGGCGGAAGTGCACGCGCGCAAGGCGCTCGCGATCTGGCCGAACATGAACGCCGCGGTGCGCTTGCTCGGCGTGATCCATACCCAGCGCGGACAGTTCGACCAGGCCATCACCGAACTGGAAAAGGCGTTGCGGAGCGATCCGTTCAGCGCCGAGACCTACAACAACCTGGCCACGGCGTACATGCAGAAAGGCCAGATGGAAAAGGCCGAGGAACTGCTCAACACGTCTCTCCAGATCGCGCCCGACTACCGCGTCGCCTTCCTCAACCTCGGCCTCCTCAACATCGCGCGCGGCCGGTACGACGCGGCGGCGGACTACCTGGAGCGCGCGCTCGAGCAGGCGCCGAGCGACCCGTCGCCGCGAAACAATCTCGCCGTGGCCCTGATGCGCATCGGCCGCTACGACGAGGCGCGCAAGCACCTGCTCTTCCTCGTGGACCTGAGCCCCACCGTGCCCAACTGGTACTTCAACCTCGCGATCACGTACGTGCTGGAGAACAACTTCCCCGAGGCCATGAACTGGATCCGGAAGGGCGCCCAGCTCTGCTCGCCGATGACCTGCCAGCAGTTTCTCTCGGACAGCGATTTCAATCCCTTGCGGGAGTATCCCGATTTCAAGAAGCTGGTCGAAAGCCTCTCGCCGAGCATTCCGACCCCGCCCCAAGGGTAGAAGAGCCATGAGTTCCGATACGGAAGCCATCCTGAAGAAAGTGGCTGCGGGCAAAATGTCCGCGAAAGCCGCGCTCCGCGCGCTCGGGCCGAAACACGAGGACAACCTCGGCTTCGCGCGCGTCGACCTCGGCCGCCACCGAAGGAAGGGAATTCCGGAAGTCATCTACTCCGCCGGAAAGACGCCGGACCAGGTCGTCCGGATCATCGGGTCCTTCAAGAAGGCCCGCCAGAATGTGCTCTGCACGCGCGCAACCCGCGAGATGTACGATGCGGTTCACCGGAAGCATCGCGAGGCCGTCTACCATCCGGCCGCCCGGATGATCACGGTGGACGTGGTCAGGCGCCCGCAGCCGGTCGGCCGCGTTTCCGTGGTCTGCGCCGGCACGTCCGATATTCCCGTCGCGGAAGAGGCCGCGCTGACGGCCGAGTGGATGGGCGCGCGCGTCGAGCGGATCAACGATGTCGGCGTGGCGGGTCTCCACAGGCTCGTGAACCACCTGGACACGCTGCGCGCCTCGCGCGCGATCGTCGTGGTGGCGGGAATGGAAGGCGCGCTGCCGTCCGTCGTCGGCGGGTTGATCGACCGCCCGATCGTCGCCGTGCCGACGAGCGTGGGCTACGGCACCAGCATGCAGGGCGTCGCGGCCCTGCTGGCCATGCTCAACACCTGCGTGCCCGGCATTTCAGTCGTGAACATCGACAACGGGTTCGGCGCCGGCGTCATGGCCGCGCTGATCAACCGCGTCGGGGAAACACCGTGAAGACGCTCCAATTTGAAATGACCGGCGGCGCAAGCGGCGACATGATCCTCGGCGCGCTCATCGGGCTGGGCGTGGATGCCGGCCGCCTCGCGCGGGAACTGTCGAGCCTGCCCATTGAGCCGTTCGACATCGCGGTGACGCCGTTCCAGGACGCGAAAATCCACGGCATGCAGGCGGCAGTCCGCCTGCACGGCCACGATCATCACCACGCGCGGAACCTCCGGGACATTCGGAAGATCATCACGGAAAGCAAGCTCCCGCAGAAGGTGAAGGACCTGAGCCTGAAGGTGTTCGACCGTCTTGCGGCGGCCGAGGCAAAGGTCCACGGCACGACGACGGACGAAGTGCATTTTCACGAGGTCGGCGCGCTTGATTCCATCATTGATATCGTCGGCTCCTGCCTCGGGCTGAACTGGCTCGGCGTGGACGATGTTGCCGTCGGCCCCTTCCCCGCCGGCCGGGGAACGATCGAATGCGCGCACGGCACTTTCCCGAACCCCGCCCCCGCCACGGTCGAACTGCTGAAAGGCTTTCCCGTGGTTCAGACGGAGGAGACGAAGGAGCTGGTGACCCCCACGGGCGCGGCGCTTCTGACGACGTGGCGGACGCGCGACCGCGCGGCCGACGGAAGCCGCATCGTCAACACGTCGTACAGCTTCGGCCATCACACGCTGGCGCAGAGGCCGAATCTCCTCCGCGCGACGCTGCTGGAATCCGATGAAGCGGCCGCCGGCACCTGCCTCGTGCTGGAGTGCAACATCGACGACACGACGCCGGAACTGCTCGGCTCGCTGACCCAGCAGCTCATGGAAGCCGGTGCGCTCGACGCCTTCACGACCGCCGTACAGATGAAGAAGCAGCGACCCGGCACCCTGCTGACGGTCCTCTGCGAGCCGGCGAAGAAGGAGAACCTTCTCGATCTCATTTTCAGAGAAAGCACGACGTTCGGGGTGCGGGAGTACGCGACCCAGCGCACCATGCTCGAGCGGCGCAGCGTTGAAGTGAACACGCGCTACGGGAGCATCCGGATCAAGATCGGCCGCTGGAAGGGTCAGGACGTTACGTTCGCGCCGGAGATGGAAGACTGCATCCGGAGAGCCAGGGAGAACAGCGCTCCGGTCCGGGCCGTCTATGAAGCCGCGGCCGAAGCGGCCGCGCCCCTGCGCAGCTAGGGCGCCGCACTAGGAGATTCCATGGAAAGAACACGTACACGAGTTGCCGTATTTCTGTTGTTCATCGCAGCCTGCACGGCGGCGTCCGCGGGGCCCGTCACGGTCGGCGCGGCAAACTTCTCGGAGGCGCCCGAGGGAAGCGTCACGGGAAACGTCTGCAGCCTCTGGCAGAACGGGTCCGCGAATTGCGCCTTCACCTTCTTCGACGGCAAGCCCTGCACGTTCATCATCGTGGCGCGCGGCCAGCCGGCCGGCGGCAAATGGCCCGAAATCAAGGTCCGGTTCGACGGCAATGAAATCTTCAAGACGAAAGTCGCCTCGGCTGAATGGGCCTCCTACACGTTCGCAGCCGCCGTCGCAACCGGCACTCATCTGGTCAGCATCTGCTTCGAAAACGACGCCCTCGTCAACGGCGAGGACCGGAACCTATTCGTCAGCGACCTCACGATCATCCCGCCGGGCTGGACCGACGAACCCGTGCCCCTTTCCGTCGCCGAGTACCGGCAACTCCTCGCCAACCGCCATTACACGATGACGCGCGAGGCGGAGGATCGGATCGAGAAGTTCCGCAAGGGCAACCTTGTCGTCAAGGTGGTCGGCCCCGATGGCGCGCCCGTCTCCAACGCCCTGGTGTCCGTCGCGCAGTCGCGGCACGAGTTTCTGTTCGGGACCGCGCTGGCCTCGGACATGTTCAAACCCGAGGCAACCAACGCGCAGGATATCGCCTACCGGGAACAGGTGAAGAAGTACTTCAATCACGCGGTGACGGAGAACGCGCTGAAGTGGCCGGACATGGAGCCGAAGAAGGACGAAGTCCACTACGAGCTTGTGGACGCGATGGCCGGATGGTGCCGGACCAACGGCATCAGCCTGCGCGGCCATTGCCTCTTCTGGAGCTGCCATCTTCCCCAGTGGGCCGTCGAGCTCTCCGACATCGACCTGCGCTTCGCCATCATGCGCCGCGCCCGCAACGTCGCGGGACACTACCGCGGCCTGATCGACGAATTCGACGTGAACAACGAAATGCTGCACTGCACCGCGCTCAGCCAACGGCTGGGCGACTCCATCTTCCGGCAGATGTGCGCGGAAGCGTCCGGCGCAAACCCCGGCGCCGTGCTCTACGTGAACGACTACGGCATCCTCGAGGGCAACGACCTGAACCGCTACGACGAACAGATCCGGGACCTCCTCGATTCCGGCGCGCCGGTCGGCGGCATCGGCCTGCAGGCGCATTTCGAGGGCGCCCCGGACATGGCCCGGATCCAGAAGGCGCTGGACAGGCTGTCGCGGTTCAACCTGCCGATCAAGATCACCGAGTTCGATTGCTGGGCCAAAGACGAGGTCGTGCAGGCGCAGGCTCTGGAGGACGTCTACCGGATCGCGTTTGCCAGTCCATCCGTCCACGGCATCCTGATGTGGGGCTTCTGGGAAAAAGCGCACTGGAAACCGGAAGCCGCGCTTCTCCGCGCGGACTTCTCGAAGAAGCCGTCCGCTGAAGCGTACGAGCGCCTCGTGTTCAGCAACTGGTGGACGCGCGCCGAAGGGCGCACGGCGTCCAACGGCACCTACGCGTGCAGGGCGTTCTTCGGAGAACTCGACGTGCGCGTGACGACGGACACGGGCCCCGAGACCACGCAACGGATCTCCCTGTCGAAGTTGGCGGGGAGCGCTACTACCGTGGTCCGTCTTGCCGGCACGCCGTCGCCGAAGCCTTCTGTTGTGCAGTCATCGGCCGCACAGGTCCTGCCGAAGCCCTCAGCAAACCCGAAGCCGAAAGTTGAAGCGCCGCCGCCGGAGCTGAAGAAGCCCGTCTCAACCCGCGAACCGGAACCCGAGGAAGACCCCTTCGGCTTCGAAACGCCGATGGCCCGCTAGATGTTGGACCCGCGCCAGTTGAGTTTCTGGCGGAGGACGGAGAAGTAGCTGTAGCCCGGCAGATGAACGAACCGGGCGGGCTTGCCGAACCGCCGGATTTCCAGCCGGTCGCCCTGCTGAACCGCACAGCCTTCCTGCCCGTCGACCGAGAGAAGGAGCTTCTTCTGCGCCTTCACGACGTGCACGGCGATGCGGCTCTTGTCGGACACAACCAGCGGACGGTTGCTCAGCGTGTGCGGACAGATGATATTGAGAACGAAGCTTGGGCTCGACGGATGCAGGATCGGGCCGCCGGCCGACAGCGAATGGCCCGTGCTGCCGGTAGGCGTCGAGACGATCAGGCCGTCGCAGACGTAGACCGCCACCGGTTCGCCATCCACGGAAACGGACAGCGTATTCACGCGCGACGAGATTCCCCATCCCACGACCACGTCGTTCAGCCCGCGGTAGCTCGCGACCTGGCGCTTGCCGCGGAAGAGCCTGCACTCGGCGATCGAGCGTGTGGACGTCGTGAACCGGCCCTTGCGCAGAACGTCCAGCGCATGGTCGAGATGACCTTCCGTGACGCTCGTCAGGAATCCGAGACTGCCGAGGTTGACGCCGAGCACGGGCTTGTCGCTCCCGGCGAGCATGCGGACCGCTCGCAGAACCGTGCCGTCGCCACCCAGCGCCATCAGGACATCGATCTTCCGGACGAAGACAGACGGGGACACCTTGCGGGCGCCCTTCAGAAGCCTGCCTGTCGCATCGCAGGTGTACAGCTCCAAGCCCAGGGCCGCGGCCTTTGCCGCAAGCCGGGCAAGCGCAGCAGGCGCCTCGGGTTTCCGACAATTTGCCAGCACGCCGATTCTTTTCATAACCTGCTCTTCTCCCAGCACGCGAGGAATTCCACGTTGCCCGCGGGCCCCTTGATAGGCGACGGGCACACACCCAGCCACTTCAACCCCAACTCGCCGACGCCGAACGCGCGCACGCGCTCAACCACCTCGTCGCGAACCGCTTCGCTGCGCACCACACCGCCCTTCCCCACCTGCTCGCGGCCCGCTTCGAACTGCGGTTTGATGAGCGAAACGATGCGTCCGCCGCTCGGGAGAACCTGTGTAACAGCGGGCAAAATCTTAGTCAAGGAGATGAACGACACGTCGATCGACGCAAATTCCGGGACTTCAGGAAGATCGGCCGGGGCCAGGTATCTCGCGTTCACGCCGTCCATGACAACTACGCGAGGGTCGGAGCGCAGCTTCGCGTGAAGCTGCCCCTTGCCGACGTCCACCGCATACACACGCGCCGCGCCGTGCTGAAGCATGCAGTCGGTGAAGCCGCCGGTCGATGCGCCGACGTCCAGACAGACCTTGCCCCTCACATCCAACCCGAAATGGACGAAAGCCTCCTCCAGCTTTTCGCCGCCGCGGCCGACAAAGCGCTCCTGCTCGACCAGCGTGATCACGGACTCCTCCGACACCTGGTGGCTCGCTTTGGTTTCGACCCGGTCGTCGACCCTCACGCAGCCCGCGAGGATCAGTCGCTGCGCCTTCTCGCGGCTCTCCACAAGCCCGAGCTCAACAACGCGATGATCGAGTCGAATGCCTTTCATGGCAGCTACGTCTGATCCGAGGGCTCGAACGGCTCGGCCACGATCTCCTCGCCCTTCTTCGCGAGGATCTCGATCTTCTTTTCGACTTCGTTGAGCTTCTGGTTGCAGAACTTCACCAGTTCCGTTCCCTCCTCGAAACAAGCCATCATCTTCTCGAGGCTCAGCGTGCCGCTCTCCATTTCGCCCACGATCGTCTCCAACCGCTCGAGCGCCTTCTCGAAATTCTGGTTCTTATCGCTTTTCTTTTCCGCCATTTTTTCCTCCCGCTTCTTTGGAAGTCACTTTCGATTCGAGGATTCCGCGCGCCACCTGCGTCTGCAGAATCTCGCCGACGTTCACGTCCGACACGTCGCGCACGATCTCCCCGTCCTTCGATCGCGTGATGCTGAAGCCGCGGTCGAGCACCGCCAGAGGACTCAGCGCCTTGAGCTGCGACGCCAGCCGCCGCACGTCCTGCCGCAAGCCCGCCGTACGCAGTTCCATGCCGTGCACCATGCGGAGGCCCGAGCGGTCCAGGCGCTCGCGCCGGTCCCGGCCCGCGGATTGGAGCGCCCCGATCATCGCGGTCCGGATCGCGTCGATCCGCTGCGCGTACTGGCGGACAAGGTTCCGCGGCTCGCGGAACACGTAGCTCCCGGCCGCGATCCGCAACCGGCTGCGCATCTCCTGCGCCTGCTGTCGCAACGCCCGCGCCAGCCGCATTGAAAACTGCCTCAACGTTTCCTCGAACGCCATCTTCTGGCCGACCATCAGTTCCGCCGCGGCGGACGGAGTCGGCGCGCGCAGGTCGGCGACAAAATCGCTGATCGTGAAATCGACTTCGTGGCCGACGGCCGAGATGATCGGGATCTGCGACCGGGCGATCGCTCGAGCGACGATTTCTTCGTTGAAGCACCAGAGATCCTCGAGGCTGCCGCCGCCGCGGCCGATGATCATCACGTCGATCCCGCCGCGCGCGTTGAACAGGTCGATCGCGGCCGCGATTTCCTGCGCGGCCCCCTCCCCCTGCACCTTCACGGGCGCGATCACGATGTGCAGGTTCGGGAAACGGCGGGAGAGAATGCTCAAGATGTCGTGGATCGCCGCGCCGGTTGGCGACGTCACGATGCCGACGTGCCGGGGCAAAACAGGGATCGGCTTCTTTCGCGACTCGTCGAACAAGCCTTCCGCCGCCAGCTTCTTCTTCAACGCCTCGAACGCCTCCTGCAGGCTGCCCTTGCCCGCCTCCTCGACCTTGCGAACGATGATCTGGTACTGGCCGGAGGCCTCGTAGACGGATATCTCGCCGTAAATGCGAACCTTCAGGCCGTCCTTCAACTCGAACGCCACCGCGCGCTGGCCGCCCTTGAAGAACACCGCCGCGATTTGCGCGCCTTCGTCCTTCAGCGTGAAATAGAGATGGCCGGACGATGGCCGGCGCAGGTTGGAAATTTCGCCTTCGATCCAGAGACTGCCAAACTCGTTCTCGAGGGCAACCCGGATGAGCCGCGTGATCTCCGAAACACGGTATATCTTGCGGCCGTCCTGGGCTGCCGGGAGGTTCATGCGCTCGCGTCCGGGATCTTCTCGCGGACCCGCTTGATTTTCGCCGCCTTGCCCGTCTTATCGTCCACGGTGATCAGCACGCCTTCGAGGCACACGTCCTTGGTCGCGACGTCGAACGGCGTGGGCATCCCCGTGATGAACTTCTTGATGATCGACTCCACGTCGCGGCCGAGAACGGAATCCTTCGGGCCGGTCATGCCCAGGTCCGTGATGTACGCCGTCCCCTTGGGCAGGATCGCTTCGTCCGATGTCTGGACATGCGTGTGGCTGCCGACGACCGCGCTGACGCGTCCGTCCAGGTACCGCCCCATGGCGATCTTCTCGGACGTTGCTTCTGCGTGCAGATCCACGATGACGATCTTCCCAAGCCCGCCCGCGTTCAGGATCTGATCGACCGTACGAAACGGACAGTCGGCCGGTCCCATGAAAACGCGGCCCACGAGGTCGATGACCGTGACGCGGCCCGCCGGCGTTTCAGCCGTGATCGATCCTTTGCCGGGACAGGCCGGCGGGTAATTCGCGGGCCGCAGGATGCGAGGTTCCTTGTCGATGTGCTTCGCCAACTCCTTCTGGTCCCAGACATGATCCCCCGTCGTCAGCACATCCGCGCCGGCCCGGAACAAATCCTCCGCCAGCGCCGGCGTGATCCCGCGCCCACCCGCCGCGTTTTCCGCATTGGCCACGACAAAATCGACCTCGCCCGCCGACCGCATCTGACCAACAACCCTGGCCAGCGCCGTGCGGCCGGGAGAACCGACGATGTCACCGACGATGAGTATTTTCATAACTTGGTTTCCTGAATGCCTAATGACTAAGCTCTAATGTCTAATGAATGACGAAGCACAAATGACAAGTTCCGGTATTCGCTCATTCGTCATTCATTAGACATTCGCCATTAGTCATTCGTCATTTACCTGGCGTACTCCACGCACCGCGTCTCCCGGACCACGGTCACCTTGATCTGCCCCGGGTACTCCAGCTCCTGCTCGATCTGCTTGCTGATGTTCCGGGCCATCTGCATCGCTTCGTTGTCGTCGATCTTGCCCGGCTCGACGATGACGCGGATCTCGCGGCCCGCCTGCATCGCGTAGCTCTTCTCCACGCCGCGGAAGCTGTTGGCGATCCCCTCGAGCTTCTCGAGACGCTTGAGGTAGATCTCCGTGGTCTCGGACCGCGCGCCGGGCCGCGACGCGGAGATCGCGTCCGCCGCGGAGGCCAGCGTCGAGTACAGGCTTTCGGCCTCGACCTCGCCATGGTGCGCCGCGACCGCATTGTACACCACCGCCACCTCGCCGTGCTTCCGCAGCA
>CAYQYB010000070.1:0-10621 GCA_964421535.1 uncultured Verrucomicrobiota bacterium
TGACTCGCCCTTGACGGCGAATACAGGCGTGCCGGCGGCGGCGATCGCGGCCGCGGCGTGGTCCTGCGTGGAGAAGATGTTGCAGCTGGCCCAGCGGACCTTCGCCCCGAGCGCCTGGAGCGTCTCGATGAGGACGGCGGTCTGGATGGTCATGTGGAGCGAGCCGGTGATCCGCGCGCCCTTGAGCGGCTGGGCCTTGCGGTACTTCTCGCGGATCGCCATCAGGCCGGGCATTTCGTGCTCGGCGAGCTCGATTTCCTTCCGGCCGAACGCGGCCAGCTTGATGTCCTTAACAATGTAATCTTTGAACTTCATGACCATCTCCTGGGTTACAGTGAAGGGACAAGATAATGACGGATTTGAACAAAAGCAAACAAAGGAAACGAAGAATTTCGGTCCTTTGTTTTCTTCGTTACCTTCTGTTCATTATATCCTTCGCGCGGCATCCTTGATGCACCGGCTTTCGTCGACCTCGCCCTCGTCGCCCGATTGGCGCGCGATGTTAACCAGCACGCCCACCATGGCGAGGCTCATCAGGAGGCTCGACCCGCCGAAACTGATGAACGGCAGAGGCAGTCCCTTCGTCGGCAGGCTGCCGGTGACCACCCCGATGTTGATCGCGGCCTGGAGCACGATCATCATCGTCAGCCCGAACCCGAGGAGCTTCCCGAACTGGTCCTGCGCGCGGAAGCTGATGCGCACGCCGCAGATGAACAATCCGAGAAAGAGCACGATGACCAGGAGCGAGGCGGCGAGGCCCAGCTCCTCGCCGAGGATCGCGAAGATGAAGTCCGTGTGCGCCTCGGGCAGGTAGAACCGTTTCTGCAGGCTCTGGCCGAGGCCGACCCCGGCGCCTCCGCCCACCACGAAGGCGTAGATCGCGTTCAGCAGCTGGAACGCCTCGTCCTTCGCGTACTTCTCCGGATTGAGGAACGCCGTGATGCGCCGCATGCGCTCGGCATCCTGCATGATCGCCAGGGTGAATCCGCACAACCCGACGGACGCGGCAACGATCAGGTAGCTCACGCGGGTCCCGCCGATGAACATCAGCGTCATGCCCACCACGCCGATCAGCATCGTGGTCCCGAAATCCGGCTCGATGAAAACGAGCCCGAGGATCAGGCCCAGCCCGACGAGCGGGATGACGAGTCCGCGGACCATCTCCGTGGCGCGGCGTTGGACGCGGGCCATCCACCACGCGAGGAAAATCACGGTCGCCAGCTTGGCCAGTTCGGACGGCTGGAAGTTCGCCGGCCCGACCCTCAGCCAGCGGCTGCTGCCCTTGATGTTGAGCCCGACGCCAGGGATCAGCACCATCACAAGCAGCACGACGGAGAAGAGTGCGAGCGGAACCGCCAGCGGCTTCCAGTAGTGATAGTCGATGTTCGACGTCAGGAACGCCGAGATGAACGCCACGGCAAGCCAGATGAGCTGGCGCTTCAGGAAATAGCCGGGGTCATGGAAGAGCTGATCGCCCTGGATACTGCTCGTGCTGGCCAGCATCACCACGCCCAGGGTGACCAGGACAAGGACAATACCCACCAGGATGCTTGTGGTCTTCCACATCGCCCGTCCATAAAAGTCAGGCCCCGACTGCTCGGGGCCTGACTCAAACCTTTTAACCGGCGCTTACAGCGTCGACGGAATTTTGAGCTTCATGCCCGGCTTGAGAGCCTCGGAGTCCGTGACGCCGTTCAGCGTCATGATGTCTTCCTTGCGAACAATGAAGAGCTTCGCGATGGAGTCCAGCGTGTCGCCTTCCTGGACGGTGTAGTCCAAAGGCTGAGACTGCGAGACCGGAGCCGGCGTTTCGACCGCGGGCATCGCGGGGGCCGGGGCCGGAGCCGCCGGAGCGGGCTCGACCGTGGCGGGCGTGATCGGCGCCGGGGGCGCCGGAATCGGGTCGGCAGCGGGAGCCGGGGCGGGAGCGGCTGCGGCCGCGCCCGGAATCACAAGCTTCTGCCCCACCATGATCTTGTCGCCCTTGATCTTCGGATTCGCCGCGCGCAGCGCCGCGATCTTCACGCCCTGCTTCTTCGCGATCTTCGAAAGGCTGTCGCCGGACTGCACGACATACGTCGGGCCGCCCGCCGCGGAAACTTTCGCCGTCGTCTCGGCTTTCGGCTTCGACTTGGCCTTCGGCTTCGAAGGCGCGGAGGTCATCGACGGCTGCGACTTCGCGTAGTCCGGAAGAACCAGTTTCTGGCCGATCCGGATCTTGTTCGCGTCCTTGATATTGTTCACGGCGGCGAGTTCACGCGCGCTGACGCCGCACTTGGAGGCGATCTTGGAAAGGGAATCGCCGTTCTGAACCGTGTAGGTCTTCGCCTCGGTCGGGACGTCCATGGCGGGAGCCGGCTCGACCGCGACAGGCGGATGGAACACGGGCTTGAACTCGGGCGCCTGCTGGGTCTCCTGCTTCGGAGGCATGACGGGCGCCGGCGGCGGCTCGACCATCGCGGGCTTCTTCGTGCCGCATCCCTGGATGAACATAACGGACCCGATGGCGACCGCATGCACCGCAACAACCACAGCAACAAGCACCGGTGTTCTCATGATGAAGTATCTCCTTTCAGAAGTCGGCTCAGTCATTTGCGTCCACGAGAATTCATGGTTCATTTGGCTTCCTCCTCGACCAGGTCTTTAACGAGCCTTGCGAAAACGTCCCCGCGCTCCTCAAAGTTCCGAAACTGGTCGAAACTCGCGGTGGCGGGGGATAATAAGACCGTTTCGCCGGCGCACGCATCGTTCCACGCTGCGGCGACCGCTTTATCGATCGTCACGCAGCGAACACAAGGAACAACGTCGGACCAGGCCGAGGCCATTTCCTCTAACGCTTGGCCGATAAGGTAAACCCCGATGACTTTCTGCGCCAGCAATTCTTTCACAAAACTGAAATCTTTTTCCTTGACGAGACCGCCTGCGATTAAGCGCACTTTTCCTGGCAACATTTTGAGCGCCGCGGACATCGCGGCGAGATTCGTCGCCTTGGAATCATTGATGAATTTGACGCCTCCGATTTCGCGCACCACCTGCATCCGGTGCGGCAGAGGGCTGAAGAATCTCGCCGCTTTGACGACGCACTCCGGATCGAGCCCGCACGCCTCGATTCCCGCGACGACGGCCGCCGCGGCAAGCCCCAGAATCTCGTTGCCGAAATGGGTCCCCGCAAGATCCGCCTTGCACTGCTTCCCGTGAAAAACCTTTCCGCCCTCGTAGCGGTAATCCGCCGTCTTCGACGAGCCGAACGAAATCCAGCGGCCCCTCCCCTTCGACAGCTGACGGATCTTCCCCAGCAGCGGCTCGTGGACGATGCACGCGTCCTTGCCGAAGGTGTTCGCGAACATCTTCGCCTTGAGCGAGGTGTACGTCGCCATGTCGCCGTGCCGGTCGAGGTGGTTGGGGTTCACATTCAGAAGAATTCCCACGTCCGGCCGGAACTCCGCAGAGGTCTCCATCTGGAACGTGCTCACCTCGAGCACGACCCATGGAGCGCCGGGCTGCTCAAGGACGACTTTCGATATGGCGGGCCCGTAGTTGCCCGCCGGCACGGCGGCTTGCCCCGCCTGCTGGAGAGCCTCGGCGAACAGCTTCACCGCCGTGCTCTTTCCGTTGGATCCGGTGATCGCCGCGGCCCGGCCGCTCCGGCGGCTCCAGCCAAGCTCAAGCTCCGGGATAACCTTCACGCCCCTGCGATTCATCTCGCCAATCCATGGCGACGTGGACGGCACGCCGGGGCTGACCACGCAGAGATCGAACGGCGCGTTGGGAACATCGGAACGCTGAAGAAACACCTTGGCGCCCTTCTCTTCCAGAGCGCGAGCCTGCTCGCGAAGGCCGTCGGTCTGCGCGCGGTCGATCACGGTGACCGCGGCACCCTCGCTCAACAGCAAAACGGCCGCAGCCACGCCGCTGCCGCCGAGGCCAAGGACGAGAGCGTGTTTAATCTTCTCCATTGTCTGAGCCTTGCGCCATCACTTCCTCCGGCGGGAAACCCTGTCGGGCTTCCCGCCCTACAATGCCGCCAGCTTGTAGGGCGCGAAGCCCGAGCCGCGAGGGTTTCGCGCCGTTCCCTCGATTACCTGATCTTCAACGTCGCGACGCCGATCAGGGCAAAGATGATCGAAAGAATCCAGAACCGGGTCGTGATCATCGTCTCCACGACCTCCACGTCCCGGCCTTCGCGTTCCGCGCGCTCCTTCTCCAAAACCTCAAAATGATGATGCAGCGGCGAGCATTTGAAGATGCGCTTGCCGCCGGTCAGCTTGAAGTACGTCACCTGCATCAGCACGCTCAGCGCCTCCATCACGAAGACGCCGCCGACGATGACCAGCACGAGCTCCTGCTTGATCAGGATCGCGACCATCGCGATCGCGCCGCCCAGCGCCAGGCTTCCCGTGTCGCCCATGAACACCCGCGCGGGGTGGCAGTTGAACCACAGGAACCCCAGGCCCGCGCCCAGCAGGCATCCGCAGAACACCGCCAATTCGCCCGAGCCGGGAATGTGCGGGACCTGGAGGTACTGCGCGAAACGCATGTGGCCCGCGACGTAGGCCATGACGAGGTACGCCACGGCCACCGAGTTGCTGCAGCCGATCGCGAGCCCGTCCAGGCCGTCCGTCAGGTTCACGGCATTCGTCGAGCCAACCATCACGAGCGCGATGAAGACAAACGCGAATAAGACGCCCATGTCGCGGATCACCGGGTCCTTGAAGAAGGGCACCATCAGCTCCCTCGTATGCTGGCTTGTCGCCGGCCACGTGAGCAGGACCGAGATGACGATGACCGCCCACGCACCCTGCAGCAGGAGTTTGCTGCCGGCGCCGAGCCCCTTGGACTGCTTGCGCGTGATCTTCAGGTAGTCGTCGCGGAACCCGACCCCACCCATGAACAGCATCGTGGCGAGCGTCAGCAGCACGTACCCGTTCGTCGGCACGGCCCACAGCAGGGTGGACACGAGAACGGATGCGATGATCAGCAGCCCGCCCATCGTCGGCGTTCCGGCCTTCTTCGTATGGAAGAAGTCCACCGCCGGCGCATCTCCCTTTCGCACGTACTGGCCGATCTTGAACTCGCGGAGCTTCCGGATCATCCACGGGCCGATGATCACGCTGATGAAGAACGCGGTGCCCGCGCCGGCCAGCGCGCGCACGGTGATGTAGCGGAATACGCGCAGCGGGGTGATCCAGTCGCTCAGCAGGTGCAGGTAGTAAAGCATGATTCAGTCCTTCAATGGGCGGAGGACGACGGATGTTCGCCGCTCCAGTCCTCCAGAACCTTTTCCAGTTGTTCGCCGCGGGACGCCTTCAGCAGGATGGCGTCGCCCGCGGACATGTTCTCTCTTAAAATGCGCGCGGCCGCAACATGATCCTCGCACCGGATCACCCGCCCGCGGAACGAGCCCGCCGACTCGGCGCCCGCCGCGATCCACTCCCCCAGCTTCCCGACGGTGATCAGGCCGGCCCAATCGCCCTTTGCGATTTCGCGGCCCAGCGTGACATGCTCGTCCTTTTCTGCCGCGCCCAGCTCGCGCATGCCTCCCAGCACGAGCCAGCGGCGGCCTTTGACCGGCGTCTGGACAAACGCTCCGAGGGCCGCCCGCATGCTCATCGGGTTCGCGTTGTAGGCGTCGTTGATCACGCGGACACCGGCGACGGTCACGCGGTTCCACCGCATCGGCGGCGGTGTGTACCGTTTCAGCGCCGACTTCAAATCATCCCACGACACGCCCAGTCCGCGGCCGACCGCCACGGCGAACAGCGCGTCCTTCAGGACATGATCGCCGGGCAGAGGAACGCCGAACTCGACCTGCTCGCCGGTGCTGCGCTCCAGCACGCTGAACAGGCCGTCGCCCGCCGAGAGGACCCGCCCGACGTAGTCCGCGTCTCCCGAAACAGCGGTCGTGATCACGCGGCACGGCGCGGCTTCGCGCAGGATGTCGAAATACTTGTCGTCGCGGCTCAGCACCGCGGCGCCGTCCTTCGGCAGGCACCTGAACACGGTCGCCTTTTCGCGCGCGATGTCCTCGACCGACCTGAAGAACTCCAGGTGAACCGGCCCCACGTTCGTGACCACGCCCCACGACGGGCGGAGGATCTCGCACAGCGGCTCGAGTTCGCCCGGATGGTTCATGCCGACTTCGTACACCCCGAATTTTTCGGACGGGTCCATCGCCAGCAGGCTCAAGGGAAGCCCGATGTCGTTGTTCCAGTTGCCGCGCGTCCTCGCAGTCGGCGCGCGCGTCTGAAGGACATCCGCGATCATCTCCTTGACGGTCGTCTTCCCGACGCTGCCGGTCACCGCGACCAGTTCCGCGTTCAGGGCGGAACGATAGCCGGCGGCGATTTTGCCGAGAGCTTTGAGGGTGTCCTTCACGCAGAGGAGCGGATCATCCGGCGCGTGCATCGCGGCGAACGCCTCATCGACAACGGCCGCGGATGCGCCGCGGGCGAACGCCTGGGCGACGAAATCGTGACCGTCGTGTTTCGCGCCGCGGATCGCGACGTAGAGATTGCCCGGCTTGATCGTGCGGGTATCGGTGGAAACGCCCTGAACCGCGGACGGCTCGCTGGACTTCCAGCGCCCGCCGCTCCATTTTCTCAAGTCCTTGCTGGAAAATGCCGGCATTCGCGATCTACCGCGTTTCTACGATCATCCGCCTCGATCCCGGGGATCATGCGCTCGTGAAGAGGTCGCAGACCTCGAGCTCTGCGTGAACTTCGGCCAGGCACTCGGGGCAGTACGTATGCGAGTACATCTGGTCCTCCGCGCTGTCCTGGTCGACGGCTTCCCATTCCCCGTGAATCCGTACGCGATGGCACTTGCAGCACTTGGCAACTATGTCACAGCATTCCATGGCCAACCACCTCCGTATTCGGTCAAACCCGGTTCAGTTGACGTCTCACGACGTCGCGGTCGTCGAACGGCACAACCGTATTCGCAAACTCCTGCACGTTCTCGTGGCCCTTGCCCGCGATCAGCACGGTGTCGCCGGGACGGGCCAGCGCGAGCGCCTTCGCGATCGCCTTTTCCCGGTCCGCCTCCACCTCGAAATTGTCCGCGCCGCCGAACCCCGCCGTGATTTCCGCGATGATCGCCGAAGGCTCCTCCCCGCGCGGATTGTCGCTCGTCACGACGCTGTGGTCCGCGAGCGTCGCCGCCGCGGCGCCCATGATCGGGCGCTTGCCGCGGTCGCGGTTGCCGCCGCATCCGAAGACGACGATCAGCCTCTTGCCGGTGATCTCGCGCAGCGTGCGCAGGACGTTGGCCAGCGCGTCGGGCGTATGCGCGTAGTCCACGAAGATGGAAAGGCCGCGGCTGTTCGGCACCGGCTCGAGGCGGCCGGGGACGGACATCATCTGCGAGAGCACCTCGGCGCAAAGTTTCGGATCGACGCCCAGCGCGCCGCAGGCGCCGATCGCCGCCAGCGCGTTGCTCACGTTGAAGCGCCCGAGAAGCTTCAGTTCGACGCGGCCGTCGCCCCACGGCGTCGAGAAGTCGAACGTCGAGCCGCCGGCGCTCAGGTCGATTTCGTCGGCACGGACCATGGCGCCGGGATGAGTTCCGAAGGTGATCAGCCGCGCGCTGAAGCCGCCGGTGTTGGCGAGCTGCATGCCCCAGGGATCGTCGATGTTGACGACGGCGGACGCGGACTTCTCCATCTGTCCCAGCCCCCGGAACAGAAGGCACTTCGCGCCGAAGTACTGCTCGAGCGTCTTGTGATAGTCGAGATGGTCCTGCGTGAGGTTCATGAACACGCCGACATCGTAATCGATGCCCCACACGCGCTTCTGGTCGAGGCCGTGCGAGGAGACCTCCATGACCGCGCTCCTGCAGCCAGCGCGAAGCATCTGGTCGAGCATGAACTGCAGGTCGGGCGCTTCCGGGGTCGTGCGGGACGCCGGGATGGAACGCTCGCCGATTTCGTAGCGGATCGTGCCGATCAGGCCCGGCGCGCGGCCGGCGGCCTTCAGGATGTCGCGGCACATGAACGATGTGGTGGATTTGCCGTTCGTGCCGGTGATGCCGATCATCTGCAGGCTGCGGGACGGCTCGCCGTAGTAGGCGCACGCGATCTCGGCGAGCGCGCGCCGCGCATCCTCGACGCTGATCGCCGTGACGTCGCGGCGGCCGATCTCCTCGGCCTGCCCGACGACGGCCACCGCGCCGCGGTGGATCGCGTCGCCGATGAAATCACGGCCCTCGCGCCGATGCCCGTGAAGGGCGACAAAGAGGTAGCCCGGCTTCACCTGCCGCGAGTCGTAGGCGATGCCCTCGATCTCGAGGCCTTGCGGCCCCCGGACCGTCAGCGGCTGTATGACCTTCGATATGTATTCCAGTCTCATCGTTTCAAAGCAAAGCTGTCCGAGGATCACAGAAACTTCTCCTTACAGACCGCCCGACGATGGTTCCTTTTCCGCTTTCGCAAAGCTTGTTTCAGCCGCGGCCGGCGGGATGTCCAGGTATCGCACAGCCTGTTCCGCGATCTCACGAAAGACCGGCGCCGCGACGAGGCCGCCCGTGTGCAGGGGCTGGGGCTCGTCCACCACCACGATGATCGCCAGCTCCGGGCTCTCGGCCGGGAGGAAGCCCATGAAGGACGCCACGTTCGCCGAGTCCGAGTACCCGCCGGGGATCGCCTTCTGCGCCGTGCCCGTCTTGCCGGCGACCGAGTATCCTTCCACGCGGCCCCTCGTCCCCGTGCCGCCCTCCTCCGTCACGCGGCTCATCAGCTTCTGCATCAGCCGCGCCGTGTCCTCGCGGATCGGCCGGGAGACCACCTCGGGCGTAAATTCCATGACCGTCCGGCCCTGCACATCCACCATGCGCTGGACGATCGTGGGCTTCATCAGGAACCCGTTGTTCGCGATCGCGCACAGCATTCCCAGCATCTGGAGCGACGTGACGCCGACCTCGTGGCCCATCGCCATGCGCGAGATGCTGAGCGACGTCCACTTCGTGCGGTCGCGCAGGATCCCGCCCTCTTCGCCCGGCAGTTCGATGCCGGCGATCCTGCCGATGCCGAACTCACGCAGGTAATTTTCCATCCGGCGTTCGCCGAGCGTCAGCGCGACCTTCGCCGCGCCGATGTTGCTCGACTTCTTGAGAATGTCCGCGACGGACAGCCGGCCGTACGGGTGATAGTCCTTCAGCGGCCGGCCGTGGAAAATCCACATGCCGTTCTCGCAGTCGAAAATGTCCTGGGGCTCGACCGTCCCCTCATTCAACGCGGCCGAGATGACGGCGACCTTGAACGTCGAACCCGGCTCGTAGACGTAGCCGATCGGGCGGTTGAGCACGCAGTTCTCCGGCGCGGTGCGGTACGAATTCGGGTCGTACGCGGGCCGCGAGGCCAGGGCCAGGATCTCGCCGGTCTTGACCCTCTCGACGATCGCCCAGGCGCCCTTCGCCTGGTGCTCCTCGACGGCCTTGTCCAGCGCCTTCTCCGCGATGTACTGCAGGTTCTGGTCCAGCGTGAGATAGATGTCCACGCCCTGCTGCGCCTCGATATCGAGGCTCCGCCGGCTGTAAATCTCGACCTTGCGTCCGTCCTTCTCGCTGATCCGCAGGCCGGAGTGGCCGCGCAGGTACGAATCATACCGCTGCTCGACGCCGGCGCTGCCGACGCCCTCCTGGTTCGCAAAGCCCACCACGTGGCAGAACATCGAACCCTTCGGATAGTAGCGCGCGGACGCGTCCTCGAAGAACACGCCCTTCAGCTGCATCTTCCTGATTTGATCCGCCGTGTCCTCCTGCACGAACTTCTTGAGGCACTCGTAGCGGCGGCCCGGCCGGCTCAGGCGCGCGAACACCATCGCCGGATCAAGCTGGAGCAGGCGCGCGAGGTGCGCGCCGACCGCGTTGACGTGCCCGTTCGAGGTGACGACCACCGGGTCCACGCAGACGTTCTTGACGGCGAGATCGAGGGCCAGAATGTTGCCGTGGCAATCCAGCACGCGGCCGCGGGCGGCGGGCTTCTCCTGGACATCGGTCCGAATGCGCTCGACGCGCGACCGCAGGCTATCGTTCGACCCGAGGTGCAGGACGACGAGACGCGCCCCCAACCCCACCCATGCCGTCGCCAGCACGAGGACGACCAAAACCATCCGCCACATGTAACTTCGATCAGTCATTTACAGCAGTTCCGGCACGCTGAACATATTCGCGCCGTCCCGCCGACTCCCGCAGTTCCGCGGTTTCGGAGGAACGATACCGGAGACGGACCACGCGGCTTTCGTCGGGATAGCTCATCAAAAGGTTATGGCGCTGGAGCATCGCCAGGATGTTCCCCGGCGATTTGGCATTCGCCCATTTGAACTCTTCGTTGACACGTCGCTGGTGGGCCGCCTTCCGATTATCTTCAAGCGTCTGCATCTGCGCGCCCAGCGCCTCGCAGCGGCTGCAGAACCACAGGTAGCCCAGCGAAATCAGGGCCACGGCCCCGAGAATCGCCGCGAGCGGGGCGGGAAATATGAAGCCGTCCGAGTCTTTCCTGCGGTTCTTCTTGTGTCGCGCCATCTCTCAGTCCACCCTTTCCACAACTCGTAGTTTCGCGGAACGCGCCCGCGGGTTTTCCTGCAATTCCTTTTCCGAAGCCGTCACCGGCTTCCTCGTGACAAGG
>CAYQYB010000071.1:0-10460 GCA_964421535.1 uncultured Verrucomicrobiota bacterium
AGACGTACTGGTGCAGGTGCTCCGCCGGCAGGCCGATCGTCGTGTACCACTTCATGCGCTCGGCCACCCAGTACTCGTGCCACTGCGCGTCCGTGCCGGGCTTCACGAAGAACTCCAGTTCCATCTGCTCGAACTCGCGCGAGCGGAACGTGTAGTTGCGCGGGTTGATCTCGTTGCGGAACGCCTTGCCGATCTGCGCGATGCCGAACGGCACCTTCTGCCGCGCGATCGCGAGGATGTTGTTGAACTGCACGAAAATCCCCTGCGCGGTCTCCGGCCGCAGATACGCCAGCGCCGACGCGTCCTTCACGGGCCCGACGTTCGTCTCGAACATCAGGTTGAACATGCGCGCCTCGGTGAACTCGTGCGGCCCGCCCTGCGGGCACTTCGTCTCCGGCAGCTGGTCCGCGCGCCACCGGCCCTTGCACTTCTTGCAGTCCACCATCGGGTCCGTGAATCCGGACGCGTGGCCGGACGCCTCCCAAACGCGCGGGTGCATGATGATCGACGAGTCGAGGCCGACGATATCCTCGCGGTCCTGGACCATCGAGCGCCACCAGGCGTCCTTGATATTGCGCTTCAGCTCGACGCCGAGCGGGCCGTAGTCCCAGAACCCGTTGATGCCGCCGTAGATTTCCGAACTCTGGAAAATGAAGCCGCGCCGCTTGCACAGCGACGCCAGCGACTCCATGGAAAGGTCTGCTTTCTTCTCGCTCATAGTGCGCGCATCCTGCTGAAGGGACCGGGAAGGGTCAAGCTTGGAGTGCTGGGTGTGGCAGCGGCTCTACGAGCCGCTGAACGGCAAGCCGCTCACAGAGCGGCTGTCACACCTTCCAATCCTTGGAACATTCCGCCGTCGTTTTTCCAAACCTTGGAAGATTTCTGCTTGCCGCCCCGGAAAGGCTCAAGGAAACTGCCTTGAAGGACACGATTTGATGTATCGACTGATTTTCCAGACAGGCCCGCTCAAGGGCAAGCGGCTTGCCATCCAGCAGGGCCCGGTGATCATCGGGCGCGACCCGGACTGCCATATCGCCGTGGCGGACGACGAGATTTCGCGCAAGCACGCGATCATCGAACTGCGCGACGACGGCTTCTACATCCGCGATCTCGGCTCTCTCAACGGCCTGATCGTGAACGACCGGCCCTGCCGCGAATCCAAGCTCAAGCACGGCGACAACCTTGAGATCGGCCGCACGAAAATCCACTTCCAGCAGATGGGCCAGGACGATACCTGGCAGGAGCGCCGTGTGACGCGCTCCCAGGGGCTGGCGTTCTGGGCCGTCATCTTCATCGTGGTCGTCCAGATCGCCTTCGTGATCGGCTTCTCCATCTGGCGCAGGGACGTGGTCAAGAGCCCGCAGGAAGAAGCCGCAGCATCCAAACCGCAGGAATCGGCTGCAGCTGCGGCCGCGAGCAACACGTTCGCCGAGGCAGAGGCGCACCTCCAGGCCGCGAAGAAAGCACCTCCCCCCGCGCCTGCACCCGCGCCCGTACCTGTGCCCGCCGAACAGCCCAGGACCAACGTGGCGGACGATATCCGCGCCCTGCGCACGGACGTTGAGGAGATTCGCCACCAGGTCGGGGAGCTGGCCAAGCCCGCCGCGAAGCCGGCCGTGACGACCGCCCCGCCGGCCGCCGCCGAGGAAACCTCACCGAAGAAGATGGACCCGCTGACGGCCAAGGCCCAGCAGATGCTTCAGGCCGCCCTGCTCGAGCTCTCCAGGAACAACTACGCGCAGGCAGACAAGCAGCTCGAACGCATCCAGATCATGGCGCCGAACTTCCTGCCCGCTTACATCGAACGCGCGCGGCTCTACGAACAGCGGGGCGACATCCAGAAGGCGGGCGATCAGTGGAAGGAAGTCCTGTTCCGGTCGTCCGGCACGCCACTCTACGAGCAGGCTGCGGCCGAACGCATCCGCCTCTCGCGGCTCGAGATCATCAAGAAGACCACGGAGGCCGGCACGCCCGTCGAGAAGAAGCCCACGGTCGAGCGGTTGGCCCGGCGGCTCAAGATCGTCTCCGTCGAGCCGCAGCGTTTCCCGGAAAACGAGCAGTTCGAGGAAATGCGCCTTCTCCGGATCACGCTCAAGCCGAAGGTCGGCGAGCGCGACCTGGACCGCTCCGAAATCCTCGTCAGCGTGGTCTTCTTCGACGAGGATTCTTCCTCGCGCGACGTGAACCCCACGCGGGTGGTCGTGCCCAAGGATGCCCTGCGGCTGGACAGCGAATGGTCGGCGGACGGCCAGCAGACCGTCACGGCCGCGTATATCGTGCCGAAGGATTTCCGGAAGACCGAACAGGCCCAGTACGGCCAACGCTGCAAGTACTTCGGGTACATCGTCCAGGTCTACTACCGCGAGCAGCTGCAGGACGAAGACGCCCGCCCGAGATCGCTCCTCGCGAAGGCCGACCAGTTCCAGCCGCCGTGGCGCGCGTCCGCACAGCCTCCGCCGTCGACGATCCTGCAGCCGAGAATGACGAATGACGAGGATCGAATGACGAATGAATTCCTAAGCCCGTAAATCGAAACCATCCGCTCGTCGTCGTCCTCGGTCCTCGTCCTCGTCGTCGGTCGTTCGCGGCACGATCGAGGACGAGGGCGAGGAGGAGGACGAGTACGATTAGACTCTCTGGAACGAACACCGTCCGATCTTCTTGTGCTGGATGTAGTACAGCTCGAAGTCGCTCCGCTCGTCGTCGGACGGCTCGAACGCGGGAATTTCCCTGAACCGCTTGTCCGCGGAGAGGATCGCCCTCACTTCCTCGAAATACGGCAGGTGATCCGTCGAGAAATGAAGCTGCCCCTTCGCCGCCATCGTGCGATGCAGCGCATTCAGGAATTCCTCGTTGAACAGCCGGTGGTCGTGGTGCCGCTTCTTGGGCCACGGGTCGGGGAACAGAATGTAGTAGGCGGACACGGCTTCCGCCGGAAGGAGATGCGTGACGGCGTAGAACGCCTCCATGCGCAGCAGGCGCACGTTCGCCAGTCCCAATCGCCGCGCCTTGTTGTCCACCTTGCGGATGCGCCTCAGCATCCGGTCCACGCCGAGGAAGTTGGTCCCGGGGTTCTTTGCGGCGCGCGCGAGGAGGAACCGGCCCTTCCCGCAGCCGACGTCCACCTCGAACGGCCGCGTCGCGTCGAAGAAGGCCTCCAGTCGGATCGGTTTCAGCCAATCCTCCGCGAAGACCCGCAGGCTGGGCAGTTTGGGTTGCATGGGCTGAAGGGGTTCTAGCCGAAGTCCCCGATAACATTCAATATCGAACGCCGAACGCTGAACTCTCAACGCCCAACTCCGAAGTGCGCGAGCCGAGAGCGCAGCACTGCCCTCGCTCCACTTCGGCGTTCGACGTTCGGCGTTGGGAGTTCGGCGTTCATCCCTTTTCCCCCGCCTTGACGCCTGCCCCTTGCAGATGGCACCATTTCAAATTGCCCCAAATACAGGAGCTTGATCGCCGTGTCCCAGAAACGGATGGAAAAACTGGAAACGTACATGCTGACGGTCATCGAGGACCGCCGGCAGGGGCGTCCCGCGTCCGTGCTCCGCTGGGTGCTCAAGCAGCTGTCGCGGCTCTATGCCGCGATCGTCCAGCTCCGGCTCGCGCTCTACACGCACGGCATCTTCCGCTACCACACGCTCGGCTGCCAGGTGGTCAGCGTCGGCAACCTGACGGTCGGCGGCACCGGCAAGACGCCCATCGTCGAGGTCTTCGCGCGCTCCCTCCAGAAACAGGGCCGCAAGGTCGCGATCCTGAGCCGCGGCTACAAGCGCCACGAGCCGCCCCTCTACAAGCGCCTGTTCGACAAGGCGATCGGCAAGAGGCAGCTCCTGCCGACCCTCGTCGTGTCGGACGGCAAGCACCTGCTGCTCGATTCCGACGTCAGCGGCGACGAGCCGTACATGCTGGCGTCGAACCTGCCGAACGTCGCGGTGCTCGTGAACAAGAACCGCGTGAAGGCAGGCCAGTACGCGATCACGAAGCTCGGGTGCGACACGCTGATTCTCGACGACGGCTTCCAGTACCTGCACCTGAAGCACCGGCTCGACATCGTGCTCGTGGACCGGACCAATCCGTTCGGCAACAAGCATCTCCTGCCGCGCGGAATCCTCCGCGAGCCCATCCGCAACATCAAGCGCGCGTCGTTCATCTTCATCACCAAGTCGCACGGCGACGGCGCCGAGGATTTGAAGAAACAGCTGCGCGAGCTCAACCCGCACGCCGAAATTTCAGAATGCCGGCACAGCGCGAAGTACATCCAGGACGTGTTCACCGGCGAGCGGAAGCCTCTGGACTTCCTCAACGGCCTGGAACTGGGCGCCATCTCCGGCATCGCGGTGCCGAAGGGCTTCGAGGACGAGCTCGTGCGGCTCGGCGCGAAGGTCGTGTACCACAAGCGCTACACGGACCACCACCGATACAGCCAGCAGGAGATTCTCGACGTGATCAACAAGGGATTGAGCCGCGACGCGAAGGCGATCATCACCACGGAAAAGGACGCCGTGCGCTTCCCGATGATCGAGCGCCGCGACATTCCCGTCTATTTCCTGCGCGTCGAAATCGAAATGCTCAGCGGGACCGAAGACTTCAATGCATGCATCTCACGCATCTGCTTCAAATAAGTCCGGTTCAGAGTTCCCGGTTCAGAGTTCCCGGTTCGACAACCACCCAACCGCGAACATCGAACGGAGAACCGTGAACAGAATCCTGATTTGCGGCGTGAACTGGATCGGCGACAGCGTGATGAGCATGCCGGCCCTGCACGCGTTCCGAAAGGCGAACCCGGCCGCGCACATCACGATGCTCGTCAAGCCGGGCCTCGTGCCCCTGTGGAAGCTGGACGCCGTGTTCGACAGCATCCTTCAGCTCCACGAAGGCCTCGCCGGGACGTTCAAGACCGCGGCGGCCGTGCGCGGGCTCCGCTTCGACAAGGCGTACATCCTGCCCCACTCGTTCCGCTCCGCGGTCATTCCCTGGCTGGCCGGCGTTCCCGTCCGGATCGGCATGCCGGGTCATTTCCGCGATTTCATGCTGACCGAAGTGGTCTGGCCGCTGGAACGCCCCGGCCGCTCGCACCAGGCCTACGAGTATCTCGACCTGCTTCTGCCGTCGGCCGGAGAAGCGCCGCTTGAGACTCTTCATCTTCCGCTGCCCGCGGAGGCTCTCGCCGCCGCCGGGAAACGGATCGCCGCCGCGACCGAGCCCCGCGTGGCGCTGATTCCGGGCGCCGCGCGCGGGCCATCCAAGCAGTGGCCGCGCGAACACTTCATCGCGCTGGGCCGGATGCTCAGCGAGCAGAGGAAGTGCGGGATCGTCGTCCTCGGGATCAGCCGCGAGGCGGCGCTCTGCGAGGAGGTGGCGAAGGGCATCGGGCCGTCGGCGCTCAACCTCGCCGGCCATACCGGGCTCGCCGAATGGATCGCCACGCTGAAGGCGTGCGACCTCGTCGTGGCGAACGACAGCGGCGGCATGCACCTCGCCGCGGCGGTCGGCACGCCCCTCGTCGCGCTCTACGGGATCACGGACCCGTCGAAGACGGGCCCGCTGGGAAGGATCTGCCGGGTCCTGCAGAACAGCGACGTGCGCACGCGCGACATCCCGCGCGACTCGCCGGAAGCCCGCGCGAGCCTCGCCGCAATCCATCCGGAGCAGGCGTACGACGCGGCCGTCTCGTGCCTCGACGAGGCGAAGAAGAAATGAACCGGGCGCCGGCACATCGCTTCAGAGCCCCGGCCCATGAGCCGGTGATCGACGTCGTCATCGTCTGTTACCGCTCGCGCGGCCAGATCGCGAAATGCCTCGAATCCGTCTTCCGGCAGGAGGGCGCCATCCCGAAGGTCTTCGTGATCGAGAACGCCAGCGGCGACGGCGTCGCGGACAGCATCGCCCCGTTCCGGGAAAGGCTGACGTTCGTCGAGAACTCCGAGAACGTGGGCTTCGGCAGGGCCTGCAACCAGGGAGCCGCGATGGGCGCGGCCCCGTATATCCTGTTTCTGAATCCGGATTGCGTGATGGCCGACGGCGCGCTTGCGGAACTCGCCGGCTTCCTCGCGCGGAGCCCGACGGTCGCGCTGGCCGGACCCAAGATCCTCGAGCCCGGCGGAGAGGTTCACCCCTACCACGCGTATCCATGTCCCGCGCTCACGCCCCGCCGTTTCAAGGAACTCCCGGGTACGATCACGTCGGTGATCGGCGCCTGCATGATCGTCCGGCGCGGCGCGTTCCAGGCCGCGGACGGATTCGATCCGGACTTCCCGCTGTACGCCGAGGAAACGGACTTATGCCTGCGGCTGCGCACGGCGGGCTGGGAGATCGGCCACGATCCGAAAGCCGTCGTCCACCATGAACACGGCGCGAGCGAGCGCGGCGCCAGCCACTACGACGTGGAACTCCGGAAGCGGAGCGCCCTGCTTCGGTTCATGCTGAAACACTACGACCGGCTCGCCGTTCAGAAATGGGCGCGCCGCGAGCGGGCCAGGCTCCGGCTCAAGACATCGCTCTGCCGCGCCGGCCATCGCCTCGTGAAATCCGCGAACAAACTGCCGGCCCGGATGCAGAAATATCGCGCGACGGCCGACGCGATCACGGAGGTGTTCGGGCCATGAGCGCCGCCAACCTTCGCGTGTCCGTGATCATCACCACGTTCAACAACCCGCGCGGATTGTCGTTCACGCTTGCGGGCCTGCGCCGGCAGACCCTCGTGCCGCTGGAGGTCCTTATCGCCGACGACGGAAGCGGCGAGGAGACGAAGCGAATGATCGAGGAGACCCGCGCCGGCTTCCCCTGCCCGATCCGGCATGTCTGGCAGCCGCGCGAGGGTTTCCGCAAGTGCACGATCCTGAACCGCGCGGTTCTGGAGGCAAAGGGCGACTACCTGGTCTTCTTCGACGGCGACTGCGTTCCGATGAGCACGGCGCTCGCCGCGCATCTCCACGCCGCGCGGCGGAACCGCTACGTGACCGGCGGCAAGGTCCTGCTGAGCCGCGAGGTCTCGGACCGGCTCACCTTGGACGACGTCGTTCGCGGCCGGCTCGACGGGTTCGGCACGTGGTGGTTCTCCACCAAGCGCGCGCGCCGCCTGTTCATCAGCCGACTGCCCGGCATCCGTTTCCTGTTCGACCGGAACGTCCCGCGCCTGCCCGGCTGGCGCGGCGAGAACGCGTCCACGTTCCGCGAGCACGTTCTCCAGGTCGCCGGGTTCGACGAGCGCTTCACATACGGCTACGAGGACGCCGACTTCGGCCACCGCCTGGAGTGCGACGGCGTCCTCGGCTATTCGATCCGCTACATGTCGCCGGTGGTGCACGTGGAACACGAGCGCTCGTATGTCAGCCCCGAGATCATCGCGGGCAACAAGAAGCTCTACGACGAGAACCGCGCGCTGAAGATGACGGTCACGCCTCATGGCATCCGGGGGCAGGCATGAACGAAGCCGCGCACACCGGGAGCCGGCGCACGGCGTGGATCGCGCTGGCGGTCTCGATCCTTCTGCTCCTGCCGCCGCTGCTCGTGAACGTCGGCAAACCGCCGCCGACGCGGATCATGGAAACGCTGAGTTTCCTCTCCAGCCAGGAAACCTGGCTCAGGATGCACCAAGGGGAACCGGATGCGTGGCAGATGCCTTCGCTCAACGGCCGCCCGCGCATCGAGAAGCCGCCGCTGCTGGTCTGGCTCAACCTCCTTTCGTGGTGCGGGCTCACGCCGGATACAGCCGCCGTGGAACCGCTCGTCCTGCGCGCGCGGCTCGTCGGCGTCGCGCTCGCGCTGCTTTCCGTCTGCGGAATCTTCTGGGCCGGCATGACGCTGGGCGGAGCGCGCCTCGCCACGCTTGCGGCGCTGTTCACCGGTTCCTCGTTCTTCTTCATCCGCCAGGCGCGCTACGCATCCTACGACACGCACATCATGGGCTGGGCCACGCTCGCGGTCGCCGCGGGGCTGTGGGCGATCCGTGCGGACGCCCGGCAGCCGGCGCGCGCGATCCTCGGCTGGGTGTTCTGCGTTCTTGCTCTGACCGCCGCGAACCTGACCAAGGGCCCGCTGGCCTTCGCCCTCGTCGTGGTTCCGCTTGCGGCCGCGGTCGCGATCTTCCCGGAACGCCGCCGCGCAAATGCGGCCTGCCTCGTCGCCGTGATCGTCGCGGCCGTCGCGGCGTTTCTGCCGTGGTTCATCTTCGCCTCGCGTGCCGTGTCCGGTGCGGCGGAAGTCTTCGATCGGGAGTACCGGTATATCCTGCAGGTATTCAGCAACCCGTTCTTCTACTTCGGCATCGTCGGGCTCGTCTTCCCGTGGACGCTGTGGCTGGCGGGCGGATTGGCGGCCCCGTTCGCGGACCGCGACATCAAGAAGGACCGCGGATACTGGTTTGCGTGGGCGTGGCTTGTGCTGCTGCTGGTGCTTCTCTCCCTTTCCCCGGTGAAGAACAAGCGCTACGTCGTGCCCGCTCTGCCGCCCGCCGGCCTGCTGACCGCCTATTTCTGGATCCAGTTGGAGCGCCTCGCGCCCGCCGCCGGACGCTGGCTGACATGTTTGCGCAGAGTTCACTGGAGTGTCCTGCTCGTCCTGTCGCTGGTGCTTCCCCTTTTTGTCATCCTCCAGCCGCTCCTGCTCTCCAAAGGAATTCTTCACCACGCGGAAATAGCGGACCTCCCGGTCCTTGCCTGCGTCGCCACAGGCGTGCTGCTCGCGGCGGTGGCCGCGTATGGTATGAGGACGCACGACCGAGGACGCTGGTTCAACGCAGGCGCCGCGACGGCGGTGTGGATGATCATTGCCTCGACGTTCGGCTATTGGGGTTACAGCGTCACCGACCGCCACGTCTATGCCCAGCGCGCGGAAACGGAGCAGTTCGCAAGGGCGATGACTGGAAAGTCCGTGTTCTTCGTCAGCCGCTTCCAGCCGCCGCTCCACGAGGCGGGGCCCAGCCAGGAATTCCTCATCTACTTCCGAGGCACGATCCAGAACACCACGATCGACCGCGCACTGGCCATGGCGAGGAACGATCAGCCGTTCTTTCTGATGACACGCGTCGAGCCGGATGCGGAGGCCCAGCTGCAGGCAGCGGGGTTGACGGAATCGGGAATCGTGCGCGACGGTCGTTCGCCGGACTGGCAGTTGTGGGAACGCAGGAACAAATGACTCCGCTTATTCTCTTATCCTTGTCGCCCTTACCGTATTGACTCCCGCAATATGTTAATGGTCAGAAGTCGAGTGTCCCGCGCATTCATCTCTTTTGCCTGCGAACCAACACGAATTTGGACGAAAGGAATCCCAAACCGGAAAGCAGGAGCAACCACGTCCCAGGCTCGGGCACCGGAGAGAACACAAAGTCGTCAATTCTAGTCCAGACGGCACCCAAGCCGGCGCCCGCAATGGTCAAGGTCTGTGTTTGTCCGGCCAGTGAACTGATATCGGTGGAGAATCGCAAGTAGCCATTTGAAAGCGTCACGGGGGTACTTCCCAAGAGATCAAGTGAGCCGAGAGTGAAGGAGTATGTGCAACTGCTATTGGTGGAATCAATTGTGAAAGCGAGGAAAGCTGCGTCTGTGGGAACTTGCGCTGTCTGCCAGATGGATACCGGACAAGGACCGGACGTCGGATTGCCCTGTTCGCATCCCAAGCTCAAGAACAAGGAGTACTTTCCATCAATGGAATAATGGATATTGGTTGAAACGAGACCAAGCCCCGCAGTGGCGATGGGAAGTTGATCGAACAATGGCCACATGTAGTTGTTTGTCCCTCGCTCCCATCCGGGAAGCAGGTCAGATCCTGAACCAGAGTAGGATTCGAAATCCAGATTTATGAAGTCGGCATGAACTGCCGAGGAAATTAGCGCTAATGCGATAATCAGTCCGCCGATCATATTCTTCATTTTCCCTCCCATCGTCTGCATCAGACGCGCGCGGGGCACCTCGGCCATTGGCTAAGGCAGAACGAACTGGCAGTCCCCTGAACACGACTCGTTGTCGTACGGATCCTTCGCCCACACCCGATAATGCCATGTCCCTGCCGTGAGATTGGTCAACTTGTCAGACAACCGGCGTCCATACCAGTACCTTCGGCTGGCGTCAAATGCCGAATTGGCGGGGTCATTCCAGATTACATAGTCGAGAGTAGAACTGTAATTTGTCGTCAATCCGTACTCAATCTTGAACAACGCGAGATCGGCCGAGTGATCCGGCGAATCGGAAGACAACTCAGCAGAGATCACCATCTCCGACGGCCCGCAAGTCACAGTAGTGTTCGTCACATTGACGATCACCGGCGTGGTTGTGTCAGCACGCACCGATCCCTCCCACAAACCGCGGAACGGCGCGTACAGAGGGTCGCCTACCGCCATGTTCCTCCAGCCAATCATGCGACCAGCCTGACCAGATGCCTCGGCCCATTGATATCCCTGAACCAACGAGTTGAACATCAGATCGGCATTCGGAACAGCGTTGTAGAAAGGCTCCCCCATG
>CAYQYB010000072.1:0-10449 GCA_964421535.1 uncultured Verrucomicrobiota bacterium
GCACCGCCCCGTGGGCAGATGGATCCGCGCGCAGAAGAGAGTCACGAACATGTTGGGGTCGTTGTCGCGCGCCAGCTCGTTGTTCAGCCGCGCCAGGGTCGCGGCCGGGTCGCGCTCCATGTTCCAGATCGTGCGAAGGAACGTCCGCGTCACCGCCATGAACAGCGCGGCCGGCACCCCTTTCCCGGACACATCGCCGACGACCAGGCAGAGATGATCGTCCTTCTCCATGAAGAAGTCGTAGAAATCCCCGCCGATGTCCCGCGCCGGATCCAGCATGGCAAACAGCTCGATATCGTCGCGCTCCGGGAACGGGGGGAAGGTCCGCGGCACAAGGCTCATCTGGATGGAGCGCGCGATATGGATCTCGCTCTCGATGCGCTCCTTGGCCGCGGTCGTCGTCCGCAGCTGCTCGATATGCTTCTTCAGGTTGTGGCGCATGCCGTCGAAGGAGCGCGAGAGATGAGCCACCTCGTCCTCCCCGTGGATCACGGGCAGCGGGAAATCGAGGTCGCCGGTCGACAGCGTCTTGGTCGCGGACTCCAGGAGGCGGATCGGGCGGCTGATCGAGCGGGCGATCGCCAGGGAGACCAGCAGCAGAAGGGCGAATCCGAGAATGCCGAACACGGACAGGTCGCGGCTGAGGGTCAGAACCTTGCCGAGGAGCTCCTCCTTCGGGAACACGAGCCCCACGGTCCAGCGGGTCGAGGGCACCGGCGCAAAAGCGAACCACGAGGGCTGTTGCGTCACGAAGCTGATCAGTTCGCCGAACCCGGTCTCGCCGTGGATCATGCGATGGCCGATCCCGCGCAGGGCGTCGATCCCGCTTTCCTCCGCCACGCTGAAGACCGTCTCGTTCATGATGAAATCCTGGCGCCGGTGCGTGATGTAGGTGCCGATCCCGGAAATCAGAAACACATACCCCCCCTTGCCCAGGTTCAATCCCGCCATCATCTCCGTCAGCCAGGCGAGCGACACGTCGCACGTGGCGACGCCAAAGAAGTCGTTGGTATTGCCACGGACGTAGCACGGGACGGAGTACGTGACCATCAGGATGTTGCCGCCGCCCTCGTCGAAATACGGCTCGGTCCACGTGGCCCGCCCCAGGTCGCGCGGCAGGGTATACCAGTCCTGCAGCTCGTAGCGGTAGTTGCCCGCGGCCAGGTTGATCTTCCTGAGGGGCGCGTCGGGCTCCGACCCGCGGCACACGTACGGCGCTTCCCGGCCGAACGCGGCGCCGTACTCGGGAGCGGGCGCGAAGGCGGACCCGAACACCTCCACGTTCTCGCGGACGATGGACTCGAGAACCGCGTACACGGACTCCGGCGCAATCGTCGCGTCCTCGAACTGGACGGACTCGCCGCGGGCGACCTTTTCTACCGCGCGCTGGACGGTCTCGATGCGGCTGGCCGTGGCCTGCGCGAGGTAGCACGCCTTCTCGCGGAGCTCCTGCTCCAGCAGGCGCCGGGCCGTGAAGTAGCTGTACCCGATGATCGCGCCGAGAATGCAGCCGGCGCCCACGAGGATCAGCAGCGTCATGCGCCAGGCGATGGTCACGTTACGGAGCATGCAGGTCCTCCTGCGCCGTAAACGATTTGAGGGACGGGGCGTCGCCGATCAGCCCGTGCTGCTTCAGCATCTTGACGGTCTTCCGGTACGCCTCCGCGTCCAGGACCCCGGGCCTCCAGTCGCCGGGCCGGGCGGGGAAAACGGAATCGAGCACGGTGTCCAGCATCCACCGCATGTGCGAGCGGTTCGTGGGGACATGCGCTTCGCGCACCCGCCGCATCACGATATCCAGGGCCTCCTCGCGATGGTCCGCCGCATACCGCCAGCCCTCCATCGAGGCCTCGACGACCGCGCGGCAGGCCTCGGGCTTCTCGCGCGCCGTTTTTTCAAGGCAGTAAATGCCGTCCTCGGGAAGGGGGTTGCCGAAGTCGCTCAGGAAGAACGTGGCCAGCTCATCCTGTTCCACGCCGCACTGGTACAGCACGTGATACTCGTTGTAGCGCATCACCGAGCAGGCATCCACGCCGCGCCGGAGAAACAGGTTGATCGAGTAGTTCTGGAGCAGGATGTCCGGCTTCACGCCGTTGGCGCGGAAGAAGCTCATGAACGGCGGGCGGAACGCCCCGCCCCAGAGCGAGATCCGGCGGCCGTCGAGATCCTTCACCGTGCGGATCCCGCGATCTTTCCAGCCGACCAGCGCGAGGTTCGAACGGTTGATGACCTGACCGAGGTGCACGACCGGCTCGTCCTTGTCGCGCGCGACCAGCGCGGTCGTCAGCCAGAGGATTGCGAAATCCGCGCGGCCGTCCCGAAGGTACTCAACCTGGTCCCGGTCCGGCCCGCCGCGGACCAGTTCCACATCGAGCCCGCGCTTCGCGTAGAAGCCTTTCTCGAGCGCGACGTAGTAGCCGGCGAACTGGGATTGCGGCGTCCAGAGAAGCATCAGGGTCGCCGGGATGCGGTTCGTCGGCGGGACCTCCTCCGCCCCCGGAGAGGCTTGGGCGCAAAGGCAGAACATCGTGCAGGCAATCAACAGGGACCGCATTCGTCTGGCCGCGCGCATGATCCGGTCTGATGGAAAGATCAATCGGGGACGTCCTGGTCCTTGAGCAGTTCCTTGTTCTGCACCGCGTCCAGGAAGATGTCGGCGCCTTCGACGCTGTCGAAGATGCTCGTCGCAGGAAGGATGTCCGCCATCTCGAACACCTTGGCGATCTGCGGCTGGAGGTGGCTCAGCGCGACCTGGCCTTTTCGGGCCGCGAGCGTCTTCCTCAGGGAGAGGATCACGCGCAGGCCCATGCTGCTGATGTAGTCCAGCTTCTCGAGGTTCAGGAGCACCGTGTGCGCCCCGCCCTGGACGAGGGCCTGCAGCTTCTTCTCGCAGTCGCCGCTGGTTGCGGAGTCCAGCCGGCCGGCGAGCCTCGCGACAAAGACGCCCGGCTTTCTTTCTTCCGTCGAGATTTTCAGGGACATGGACTCTCCTTTCGTGCGGGAAACGGGAACATCAGTTGGAAGTGATATCCGGCATCATCTTGCGGGCCTTGATCCTCAAATCCCAATCGAGCTTCAGGGCCTGTTCGATGTAGGTCTGCGCGGGCTTGAACCCGCCGATTTCGTAGCAGTACAGCGCGGTGGCGAACGCCGCGTCCGCGCGCTCCTTGGCCGGCACCGCCGTGTCGGCGAGATAGTAGTTCGCAAGCTGCAGCACAAGCCGCGGGCTGATTTCCTCCCACGGCTTGACCATCTCGCCGTGCGACCCCAGCGCGATGCGGATTCCGTTCAGGTCGGCGCCGACGGCGTCCCCTCCGAGCTCGGTGCCCACGCCGCCGCGGAACGGGGCCGCGGAAATCCGGCCAATCAGGAACTTCTTCAGCAGGTCCATCCGGTCGTAGGCGTCGCGCAGGTTGATCAGCGCCTGCTGGCCCTCGTTCGTGGTCATCTCCGGCACGAGCTTGATGACCGCCGCGGATGCCTTGCGGAAATCCTTCAGCGCCACCAGCGACAGGTTCGCGGTCCGGACCGCGTCCAGCTTGTCGAGGTCGGCCTGGATCTTTTCCTCGTGCGCCCTCCGCTCGGCCCGCGCCTGCTCGGCCAGCTCCTTCGTTTCCGCCTGTCGGATCTTCGCGAGATCCTGGTCGATGACCGGCCACAGCATCGAACTCGCCTTGAACCTGAAATCGTCGATCAGCGTCCTGGCCTTCGCCGGCTGTTTCGACGCGACCAGCTCGTCCGTCTTCGCGCGAATCCCGGCATAGGACGCGATCTGTTCGATGCACAGCTTGGCGATGGGCTGGAGGCTGTACGGCCAGATGGGGCTCGTCCCGCTCCTTGACAGGTACGACTTGAAGTAGTCGTTCGCCTTCGCGAGGTTGCCTTCGCGCAGGTAGTCGATCCCGATGAAGAATTCCGCGAGGTCGCTGTACCACGGCGGCCAGCGCGCGGCCTCGAACGACATGGTGCCTTCTTCCACTTCCTTCAGCATGTACCGGGCCAGCGTCTGCGGCATGCGGCCGGGATGCGGCTGCGTGGGATCCGGCGACTGGAACGTCGTGTTGCGGATTTCCTGGAGATAGAGGCGCGCGTCGTTGTCGCGCCCCCCGCCCCAGCAGGCAACGGTCTGGTACAGGCGAATCCAGTACCGCCCCATCCCGATCGGGGGCGACTTGTCGTACAAAGTTTGAAGCTGTTCGCGCATCCCCGCCGGGTTGCCCTTGACCATCTGTTCCACCGCCGCAACGATTGCCTGCTCGCCCGCCGCCGTGAACGGCTGGACCACCGGCACGATCTTCCTGGACGATGTATCCTGCGCCTGGGGTTTCTGAACGACCGCCGTCTGGCCCGTCACCGCGGCCGGCTCGTTGGTCTCCGCCACATCGTCGGAAACGGCGACCTCGGTCTCCTCGGGCTTGTCCTTGCGCATCGTGAAATAGCCGGTCAGCACGACGCCAGCCACCACCAGGGCCATGATGAACACGGCCGCGCCGGGCGACACGGCGTGCTTCTTGGTCTTTGAAGAATGCACGGACCTCTGCTCATGCTTCGCCACGCGCAGCGCTTCTTTCAGGTCGGCCATCAGGGACGCGTACGTCGGGTAGCGCATGAACGGGTCGGACTCGAGCATCCGGGCGATCACGTCGGCGGTCTCCGGCTGCAGCGTGGGTCGGATCACGCGCAGGCCGATCGCCGGGTTCTTCAGGCGCGCCAGAACGACGTCCGTGGCGGTCTTGCCGTCGAACGGCGGCTTCGCGCCGAGCGCGTGGTAGAGCGTGGCGCCGAGGCTGTAGATGTCCGAGCGGTGGTCCACGCGCTGGCCGCGCGCCTTTTCGGGCGCGATGTAGTACGGCGTGCCCCAGATCTCGCCGCGGTCCTGCTGCCAGGCGACGAAGCGCGCGAGGCCGAAGTCGGCCACCTTCGCGACGCCTTCCTTGTCGAACAGGACGTTGGCGGGCTTCACGTCGCCGTGGATCAGCCCGATGTCGTTGGCGGCCATCAGGCCGTGGGCCACGTCGATGCCGATCTCGAGGACCCGCACCTCGTCCAGCGGATTGCCGCTGGCGACCATCTGGTCGAAGCGCCCGCCGGAGACCAGTTCCATGACAATGTACGGCTGGCCCTTCTCCTGTCCGCACGAATAAATCTGCACGACATTGCGGTGGTTGAGGGCGGCGGCCGCGCGCGCCTCGCGCAGGAAATTTTCGACGAAGTGGGGGTCGTCGCCCATCGCGCGCTTCATGACCTTGAGCGCCACGTAGCGTCCGAGCTGCTGGTCCAACGCCTGGTACACCGCGCCCATGCCGCCCGCGCCGAGGAGTTCCAGGAGCAGGAAGGGGCCAAGCTGGGCGGGCACGGTCTGCTTCGTGTGGCAGTCGGGGCACTCGACCTTCGAGAACGAAGGAAGGTGGGAAACGTCCAGGTGTCGGCCGCACTTGCGGCACGCGATCTTTTCTACTGGATCGGCTTCGATTTCGTGTGCGTCTTGCTCAGACACAATGAACCCCTCTTCAGGTCCATTAGCTTACCGACCACAGCGAAAAGCTTCAATGTCAATCGCTCCCATTGTTCGGGAACGGACAGGAAATTTGAGCGCCGCAAGCCGAAACCTCGGATTGCAGCACCCGCCTTACTGCAGCGTGCGGACGCGATACATGTACGGGCCGTTCAGAACGGCCGTGGTATCGGTGTAGATGTTCATCGGGGGCGATGCAGGAATGTCGTCGGCCGCCGTTCCATTGAAGCCCGTCACCAGGTTGGTTGCCCGCTCCAGCCGGTAGCTCTTGTTGGACGAGCTCTGCCACTGCACCACGATCCCGTCTTCCGTGAACCGGGTGAGCGGGGTCAGCAGGCCGAGGAACGAGTCGGCGTCCAGCGGACGCGTGCCGGCCTGGTACTCGAACAGGTTGATGAACTTGTCGTCGTCCTCGTCGCCCGAGGCGTCCATGTTCGTCAGGCTGTGCGCCCAGTCCCACTCCCACCAGTCGGGGATGGCGTCGTTGTCCGAGTCGAGGCTCGCGGGAATGGACTCGTACGCGCCGATATCCACCGTGCCGTTGATGATCCGAGGCTTGCCCTCGAGGTCCAGCGCAGCCGCCATCCACGACGCGTTGATTCCGACGTCGATGCACGGCGAGTTGGTCGCGAGTCGATAGTCGCGCGCGGCAACCGAACGGAACCGGGGATCGATGACCAGATTGAACCTGTCATCAAGGGGGTCCTCAGGATCTCCCTCTGGAATGCAGCTGCGGAAGTAGCCCTGATTGCCCTTTTGCGGCTCGTGCTTGACCACATTGACCAGCAACGATTCCCCGCTGTCATAGGGCGCGTTGTTGGAAGAAATAATGCAGTGTCGGAACTCGCCGCCGAAATAGGAGTAGGTCCCGCCGCCGTACCACCCCGCCGTGTTGGACACGATCGTGCACGACTCCATCACGGAATCCCCCTCGAACAGAGCGCCTCCGCCGCCAACCGCCGTCGTGTTGCCGTCGATCAGGCAATCCCGCACCGTGCCGCCGTGCCAGCATTCGATGCCGCCGCCGTCGTGGCCGGACGTGTTGCCCTGCAGCCGGCAATTCTCCACCAGCCCGCCCTGCCAGCAGTAAACCCCGCCGCCGCCGTAGCCGGAAACCGTCGTCGCGGCGGCGTTGTTGCTCACGATCGCGCAGTTGCGAAGGGTGCCGCCGCAATCCACGAAGACACCGCCGCCCGAGCCGTTAGGAAACCCCTGTGAGGCCTGGGCCTTGCCGTTGCGAATCGTGAACCCATCGACCACCGCCCGCTCGTGGTTCAGATAGAAGCACCGGTTGCTGCCCCTGCCGTCGACGATCGCGGCCTGCGCGCCGCCCACGCCGACGATCGACGCGCCGTCGCCCACCCGGACCTCGTTCGTCACCGCATACACGCCGTTCGAGACGAACACGACCGAGCCGTCCACGGCGACATTGACCGCGTCCTGAAGCGCGGTCGCCGATGTGCCCCAGCTTTCGTACGGATACGCGCTCGCGCTCGCGAGAGACACATACACCTCGGCCGGCCCGGTGCGGACGCAGTTGTCCTTCCGGTGCGCCGCAATCTCGCCCGCCGAATTCGTCACCGTTATCTGCACGGAAACGTTCGAGTAGCCCGAGAACACGTTCGTCACCACGGCGAGGCCGTATCCCGACGCCTCGTCAATCCCGTCGCCGTTGAAATCCCAGCGGTAGAACACGCCCGCGGTATTCGTCCCCTGAACCTGGGCGGCAAATACGTTCGTCAACGGGCTCACGCCCGACGGCCGCGCGACATCGAACCGGCACGCGAGAGGTTCCGACGCGAACTCGTCCGCGCCGATGTCCACGACGTCCCACGTGATCCGCGCCTCCCCGTAGACATCCGCCGCACCGGCCATCCACGTCTTGTTGGAGCCGGCGTTGATGCACGGCGAGTCGGAGGAGAGGCGATACGAGCCGGCCGCAAAGCGCGGGTTGACGTCGAGATTGCCGAACCCCAGGGGCCGAGGGACGGCGCACACGTGGTCGTAGATCCAGTTGAAATCCACGTGCGCGCAGTTCGGATCCGCGGGCGCCGTGTTGCCGTGGAGAATGCTGTTCCTGACAGTTCCGCCGGACGAGTAGTAGAGGCAGCCGGGCGGATTCTCCGCAACGTACGCCGTGCTGAAGACGCCGCCGCCGCGCACGCCTGCGGAATTGCTCGCCACCGTGCAGGAGACGACTTCGCCGGGCCTGGCGAAGTAGACCCCGCCTCCGTTCCCGGAACAGGAGTTCTCCACAATCAGGCAGTTGCGAAAGGACGCCGCTCCATCTGCCCTTGCGCCGCCGGCATTGGCCAAGGCCGTGTTGCCCCGGATCTCGCAATCCGACACTTCGCCGTAAAGGATGCTCAGGCCGCCGGCGTTGCTCGCCGCGTAGTTGTTGACGAAGAGGCAATTCGTGATCGTTGTCCCCGCGCCGGCATAGAAGCCGCCCGCGCTGTCCCGTGCGCTGTTATTGCGGATAATGCAATTCTGCACACGGCTGCCCCAGCCGTAGTAAACATAAAGCCCCGCCCCATTCCGCGCCGTGTTGCTCTCGATGATGCAGTCATCCACCGTGCACAACATTCCGATCAGCACCCCGCCGCCATCATCCACGGCGGACCCGCCCCGTATCGTGAATCCCCGGAGGACCGCGCCCGAGCTGATCAGGCTGAAACACCGGGTTGTGATCGCACCGCTCCCGGCATCCACAACGGTCTCGCCGGGCCCGTTCATGCTGCGGATCGTCATGCTGCGCCCGACAACGATCTCGTTGGTCACGCGATATGTGCCGTTGGACACATACACGATGCCGCCCTCACCCGCGGCGTCGAGCGCCGACACGAAATCCCGCGCCGCTGTGGCCCAGTTGGTAAAAGGATAGACGTGCGCCCCGTTGGTGGCCACAAACACCTCCGCATGGCCCAGGGTGTTGTCTCCGGGGACATGAACCAAGTAGCCGTAGCCGTTGGTTTCTGAGACGTGATTAGTTGACGAATCGACGACGACGCCCGAGCCCTGCGCGCTCCACTCACCCCACACGGCCTCGTTCCTGTGATCGAATCCGAATACGCCGGTCACCGCCCCGCTCAGCGCATTCCCGGAGACGTTGGTCCAGAAGATGGTCTTTCCGTATGCCAAAGAAGTGGAAACACCGTTTGTCCAGCCCGCCGGCTGGTAGCAGTGCAGGAAGAAGTCGAGTTCGCTGTCGTACTGCACTCCCGTGTAGAGTTCGAAGTAGTTGATCGACTCGCCCGCGCCCGGCGTCACCTCGTACCAGTAGTCCCACGACGGCAGGAAGGGAACCGAGTTGGTCGTGTGGTATCCGTACGGGCCCGGCGGATCCGCTTCGTCATCGGGACCGGATCCCGGCTCGGGCTCGCAGATCACTGTCGAAGCGTCGGAAATGCCGATGGCGCAGAGGAGCGCAATGAAGCCGAATAGCAGTCGCGGAACCCGCATAACCCTCCCAAAATCGAAGCATACTGGAATGCACCCAGTATGCATTTTTGGGACCGGTTGTCAAACCTTCGAGAAGCGGCAGCGGACCAGCGTCCAGAGAAAGAACAAGCCCGACCGCCACGAGATTTTCTTCCCCTCTTTGAAACTGCGGGGGCTGTAGGAAATCCCCACTTCCACGATGCGCAACCCCCGACGAGCCGCCTTGGCCGTGACTTCCGCGCAAAATCCGAAGCCGTCGGTTTCGAGCCGCATGTCCCGCAGCGCCTGGATCCTGAACACCTTGTAGCCGGTCGGCACGTCGGACAACTGGGTGCCGTACAGCAGGTTTGTGAACCACGAGAGCATCCGGCCGCCGAGGTAGTAGCGCAGGTAGCCGCGCCGGGTGTGCCCCTTGATGCGCGAGCCGTACACCACATCCGCATCGCCGCGGACGATCGGCGCGATCAACCGCGGGTAGTCGGAAGGGTCGTATTCGAGATCGGCATCCTGGACCACCACGATGTCGCCGCGTGCGCGCGCCAGGGCCGTCCGGACGGCCGCGCCTTTCCCCAGGTTCCGCGGATGCCGGATGACTTCGACGCCCGCCGGCTTCATCGCATCGAGAATCGCGGCCGTTCCGTCCGTCGAACCGTCGTCCACGACGATGATCTCTTTTTCGATCGGCGACGCCTGCACGCGGCGCACGATCTCGCGGATCGTCGCCTCCTCGTTGAACACAGGCATGAGCACGGATGTGATCAACGCTCCTCCTCCTCGGCCCGCTTCAGCCGCTCCAGGTTGGCCCGGATGCCCGCGTTGGTCGGCTGAATCCGAAGCGCCGCCTCCCACTGCTCGCGCGCCTCGTTGTACTTGTGCGTCTGGGCAAAACAAACGCCGAGGTTGTTGCGCGCGGTCACATCGTCCTCGTTCAACACGACGGCCATCGAGTACGCGGCCGCGGCATCGTCATGGCGCCCGAGCATGCGGGATGCGGCGCCGAGAAGGTTGAACCCCTCCGCATAGCGCTCGTCCAGCCGCACGGCCTCGCGGCTCTCCTCGAGCGCCCGGCGGTAGTCCCCTGCGGCCAGCTGGATCTCCGCCATGGCCCCGTGCAAACGCGCATTGTGGGGATTCTTGTCCAGCATCGTCTGGATCTCGCTCCGGGCCTCGTCCAGTCGGCCGAAGGCCATGAGCACGCGCGCCAGGTCGTACCGCGTCTTCAGGTCCCCCGGATCAACGCGCAAAGCCCGCCGCAGTTCCGCCTCCGCCTGCGCGCGGTCGCCCGTCTTCTCGTACGCGCAGGCCAGGCTGTCGAGCATGACCGCGCTGTGCGGATCGAGGTCGATCGCCTTCCGCAAGTTCTCGATCGCCTCGGCGAAACGCTCCTGGTGCAGGTACACGAGCGCCAGGTCGTATCGAACCACGGCCTGCTCCGGATACAGCTCCAGCGCTTCGCGATACACGACCTCCGCTTCGCTGTACAAGCCCAGCTC
>CAYQYB010000073.1:0-10414 GCA_964421535.1 uncultured Verrucomicrobiota bacterium
GCTCGCGATTTCCGCGGTGTTGTCATGGCTCGCATCGTCGACAAGGATCACGGTGTCGACGATGCCCTGGTCCATCACTTCCCGGTAAGTTTGCTCGAGGGTCTGCGCCGCATTGTAGGCGGGCATCACGACAATGACTTTTCTGTTGTTGTACATGTGCCTGACCGGGTTATGGAAGCCTTGCTATCGCACTCGTCCTGCGTAGAATGAATAAAACATGCGGCCTGCATTGGCGAGAACTAATACGACGCTGTGGTGGATCGCCTGCGCGCTGGTCTGCGCTGTTTACGTCTTCTCCGTGCCCCGCGTCTGGCAGTGCGAGGGAGTCGACGAGATCGAGTACCTCGGGCTGGCCCACTCGATCGCCCGCGGCTTCGGCTACTCGCTCTACGGCCAGCCGTACGTCGTCTACCCACCGCTGTACCCGCTCGTCCTTTCGGTCATCCTCGACCTCGGCCCCGGCCTCTGGCGCTGTCTCTACGCGGCCAACGCTCTTTTCGGGGCGGCCGCCCTGATCGTTGGCGCCACGTGGCTTCGCTCCCGCTTCGGCCGCGCCGGCAACTGGGCCGGCTGGTTCACGATCCTCTCGTACTTCGCCTGGAGTTTCTCCACGCGATACCTGCTTTCCGAGCCGCTCTACTTCGTCCTGAGCCTTGCCGTGCTGATTCCAGCGTGGCGGGTTCTGTGCGAAGACCGGGCGCGAGGCTGGATGGTGCTGCTCGTTGCGGCCGGCTCGCTCCTGTGCGCCGCGACGCGCTTCGGCGCCGTGGCGTTGACCGCGGCGGTCTGCCTGTCCGCGCTCGTGAAGTGGATTCGCGCCCGGTCGCGCGTCGCGTTGCTCATTCTCTTTTCGGTCGGGATTCTCGGCGGCGGCTTTGCCGTTGCGTGGGAGGCGCGTGCGCGGATTGTGGATCCCGACGCGGTCGAATCGTACGCCCGTTGGACCCGGAAGGCGATCGGGGCTTCTTCGGAGTCGGCGGGAATGATCGCACAAAGCGTCGGGGAGGGAACCGATGCGAAGAAGAATTGGCCCGAGCGCACCGTTGCCCTTGGTGCCCGATACGGGCAATATGTCCTGTCCAACGTCCGGGTCCCGGCCGCCGCGGTTCCCTTCGCGTTGTTCCTGGGGCTTGTCTTCCTGACGGGGCTTGTCCTCCATTTGATCCGATGCGCGTGGTCTCCCGTCGGCTGGTACACGGCCATTTCGCTTGCAGTCATCAGTCTCACCTCGTGGTTCTCGAGCTACACGAGATACCTCTATCCTCTCACGCCGTTCCTGTTTCTCTTCCTGCTCGAGGGCGCGCGGGCCTGGCGGACCGGCCTGTTCGGGCAGGGCGCGGCGTGGATGCGTCTGCTCCTGGTCCTGTGGGGCCTGGGCGGGCTCGTCGCCGCGGGAATGAACTGGACAAGCGTGGATTTTGCGACCGCCGAGGGCGTATACACTCTGGCCTTCGCCGGCGTGTGCGTGGCGGTGTACGCGGCGATGCTGGTCGTGGGCATCCGTCCCGGGATGGCGAGGGCATTCGCCATGAACGACAGGGCGGTAGGTTTATGCATGGCGGCGCTGATCCTGGCCGCGGCGCTCCAGACTTCGTTGATCGTCGCGGCGCGTTCGCGGCTGACGGCGCAGAATCACACGTTGGTTCAGCGCAACCTCGCGGGTGTGGTCGTCGCGGGCGACTGGTTGCGTGATAACTCCGACCGGCAAGTTGTGTGCCTCTCGTCTCTGTCCCGGTTGACGGCTTTCCTGTCCGATCGGAAGTACGCCGCGCCGAAATACACGCCGGCGGGAGAGCTGGATTTGGAAGGGGTTGATTACGTGGTCAGGATGGGAGCGCTGGTGGATGTCCCGGCGTTTCGGCCGGCCGAGGAAGATCGTCTCGCTCAGGCGGTGGACGCCGCGCTCCGGGAGCAGGACCTTGTTCGCGTTTTCGCGGACGGCGACGCGGCGGTTTACAGGGTTGCAAAACCCTAGTTTCTATTGTCGAATGAGAATGTATGACGCACGCTGAACCAGCGAAGGATGTCGGTGACATCGAGCTGTCCGTCGTCATGCCCTGCCTCAACGAAGCGGATACGCTCGAGGCCTGCGTTCGCAAGGCGTTGCGGGCGATGGACGAGCAGCACATCTCCGGCGAGGTCGTGGTGGCCGACAACGGAAGCACGGACGGCTCGCAGGATATCGCGCTCCGGTGCGGAGCGCGGGTGGTGTCCGTCTCCGCGCGCGGATACGGCAACGCACTGATGGGCGGGATCAGCGCGGCGCGCGGCCGGTTCATCATCATGGGCGACGCCGACGACAGTTACGACTTCCTCGAAATTCCTCGGTTCGTGACCAAGCTGCGCGAGGGCGCGGAACTGGTCCAGGGGTGCCGGCTTCCCTCGGGCGGCGGAACGGTTCTTCCCGGCGCGATGCCTTTCTCCCACCGGTGGATTGGCAACCCGATGTTCTCCGCGCTTGTCCGGCGATGGTTCGGCGCGCCCATCCACGATGTCTACTGCGGGCTGAGAGGATTCACGAAGGAACTGTTCAACCGGCTGGACTTGCGCTGCACGGGTATGGAGTTCGCAACGGAGATGATCATCAAGGCGAGCTTGTACAAACTGCGGACCGCCGAGGTGCCGATCACGCTTCATCCCGACGGGCGAAAGGCGCACGCGCCTCACCTGAAAACGTTCCGCGACGGCTGGCGCACGCTCCGCTTCTTCCTGATGTACTGCCCGAAATGGCTGTTCCTGATGCCGGGGCTGGCTTTGATTCTTCTCGGAGTGGTGGGTTATGCCCTCGCCCTGCCGGGCGTGCAGATCGGGCGGGTGGTTTTCGATGCGCACACGCTGCTGTTCGCGACGCTGGCGCTGCTTATGGGGTACCAGTCCGTCCTGTTCGCGATCTTCACGAAGACGTTCGCCGTGAACGAGGGGCTCATGCCCGAGGACCCGGCGTACCTGCGTTTCTTCCGGGTTATCAATCTCGAGCGCGGACTGCTGCTCGGGTCCGCGGCTTTTCTCGTCGGCGCTCTTCTCCTCGGTGCGGCGTTCATGATCTGGCAGTCGACGGGATTTGGCCGGCTCGACTACGCGGTCACCATGCGCTGGGTGATTCCGGGGGCCGCGCTTGCCGCGCTCGGATTCCAGACTGTGCTGTCGGGATTCTTCGTCAGCATCCTGGGGATGCACCGCCGATGAGCGATTCCGCGAAACCCGATGCCGCCTTCGACTCGTGCGCGAGGCGCTACGAGGAGGAATTGGGCAAGGGGCTTGCCGTTTCGGGGGAGAGCCGCGACTACTTCTGCCGGGGCCGGGTCGAGTGGCTGTCGCGCCGCCTTCGCGAGATCGACCGCAGGATTTCGACGGTTCTTGACTTCGGCTGCGGCACCGGCGATGCGGCTCCGCATCTCCTCGAATATCTCCACGCCGACCGCGTCGTGGGCGTCGATGTCTCGCGCGAGAGCCTGCAGGTGGCCGTGACGAAGTACGGATCGGGGCGCTCGCACTTCGTCCATCCGGATGAGTTCCGGCCAGCCGGCGATTTTGATCTCGTCTTCTGCAACGGCGTCTTCCACCACATCCCACCGGCCGCGCGCGCCGAAAAGGTTCGCTGGATTTCCGGGTGCCTCAAGCCCGGCGGCCTGTTTGCCTTCTGGGACAACAATCCGTGGAACCCCGGCGCGCGGTTGGTGATGAAGCGCATTCCCTTCGACCGCGACGCGGTCATGGTGTGGCCGTCGGAGGCTCGGACGCTTGTCCGGGAATGCGGCTTCGAAGTCCTGCGCACGGATTTCCAGTTCGTGTTCCCGCACGCGCTCCGGTTCCTGAGGGGGCTGGAGCCTCTTATGGCGTGTCTGCCGCTGGGCGCGCAGTACCTGGTGCTTGCCCGGAAGCCCGGTTGATTTCCTCGAAACGACCGCCCGTCCAATCCTCGTCCGGCAGGAACCTGTAGATTCTTCTGTCCGCGAACGCGTCGAACAGACACGCATTCTGCTCCGGAATGTCGCGCGCGTAGATCACATCCGCACGAAGCAGCGGGTCGTTGTAGATGAAGCCGGAGGAATACCGGAACTCGTTCTCGCCGGTCGAATCGATCAGCACGAGCGCGTTGGAGAGGTTCTCCTGCTGGGCCAGGCGGTGAACGACGGGCGAGGCTTGCTCGTACGCGCCGGAGTATCTGGGCGCGAGGTAGCTGGGCCAGTAGAAGAAGATCGCGTGGAGGAAGAAGAGACCGGGAATCATCACGGCCAGGCTCTGGGCCGCCCCGCGCGAGAAGCGCCCGGCAAGCCAGTGGTAAAGGTTCTGCAATCCGCGGACGCTCAGGAGGATCGCGAAAGGGACCATGGGCAGATAGTAGCGGGCTTCGTACTCGCTGCCGAAGTAGTTGAACGGGAGCAGGATGGCCGCCACGGCCAGGCAGCCGATGGCGCAGAGCCAGTCGGCCCTTCCGGCGCGGCCGGGCAGGAAGGCGAACGGCAGGAAGATCAGCGACACGGGCCAGCCGAAGAGCGCGTTGTCGAAACGGAGGAGCGACCAACCCGTGTACGAGGCCGCCTGCGCAAAAGTGAATGCGTCGGAGAATCCGTACGCTGTGTGTATCGGCGCGACCACAAGTCCCCGCAAGGAGTAGCCGTAGCCGAGGGTGAGCGCGTTGCCGTACACGGCCTTATTCCACATCAGAAGGACAGCCACGGCGGGGAGCGTTCCAACGGCCGCCGGAACCGCGAGGCGCACGGCGGTCCATCGCGCCGGTCGATCCATGAGCGCCAGCGCCGCGAGAGCGACGACGCCGGCGATGACGAAATCCTGGGATCGCGTGATGAGCGCCGCTCCCGCGAATACGCCTGCCGCCAGGGCGCGCAGGATGCTCGAGAGTCGTCGTTCGCGGCGGTCCATCGCGCCGATGAAAAGGTAGACCGTCGCGAGCAGGCAGGCGACCGCGGTCGAGTGCGACATCCAGGATGCGCCAAGAAGGATGGCAAGCGGAGAGAAGGCGAACAGCAATCCCGCGCACCGTCCCGCCGCGCGGCCGTGGAAGCGGGAAACGATCAGCATCAGCAACACGGCCGAGACCGCGGAGCAGAGCGGAACGACCCATCCCGGCATGCCGGCCAGCCGGCCCGCTGCGAGAAGCAGGGAATGGCCGGGCGGATACTTGCTGAACCATTTCCCCGACTCGGACATAAGAAGCTGGTGCTGGTAGAAACTCAGAGGGCAGGGCGGGAGGGGTGCGTATACCCGGCCGGACGCGAATACCTTGGCCTGGAAGTCATGGCACGTTTCATCGGTGACGTGCGGTATGCCGTCGAGGACGGTCTGTTGAACTCCGAGCGTCAGGGCGAGGGCGGTGAAGCCGATCGCGAGCCCGGCCGCGGCGTTGCTCTGCGAGACGAGGGCTCGACGGATCACCGCGTAGACTTGCGGACTGAAGAAAGCGGCGGGCGAAAGCAGCAGAAGCAGGACCGTCAGGGTCCACTGTGAACGCTCGAGGATCTGCGCGAAGGCCACCGTGATCTCGCCGTCGCCGGAGAGGGCTTGCGCAAGCCTGATCGAGGGGAAGACGCCGGCCCACGAAGCGGCGAGGAGTACCGCTCCCGCCGCGGCGAAGACGATCGCAATCCACCGCGCGGATTTATGGTCCATGGCGAGTTGCATGCCTACTTGATCTGTCCCGATCCCACGGCCAGGCAGTCCACCACGTACACGTCGGCCATCGGCGTCTGCCGCGGGCGCGTCGGGTCGTACCACTCGTGCCAGAGGAGCGTCTGCCCGTCGACGCGGGCGCCGTATTCCATGTCGAGAATACCCTTGGGTGAAGGCGCGTGCGGGGCCGCCATGCGCGTGAACACGTTCGGCAGGAAGCCGCGGAGCAGGGACGCGTTGCCGGTGTAGGCCCACGCGGATTGGTCTTCGCCCGTGGGTCCCGTGATGCCGGGGGTCTGCCGTTCGCGGAGAGAAGTCGTGTCAAAGAGAATGCACTCGGCGCTCTTCCACTCGTTCGCGTTCGCTCCGACGTAGTTGAAGATCCGGCGCTGGAACTCCCCGGAGTCCCGCCAGTTGAGCGACGTGCCCTGGTTGGCCGTGAGGCAGAGGATGCCCAGCGCGACGAAGGCCGGGATCCACGCCCGGGCCTGCGCGCGGCCAAGGAGGATGGCGAGGAAGAAGGAAGCGCCGACGGCGGGAATGTAGTTCTGCCGGCCGCCGGCCCAGGAGATCACGCTCATGAACTGCGTGACCGCGAACCATGAAGCGGCAAACAGGAGAAGCTGCCACAGGGGGAATCGTTGCGGCGGCGGGGCATCCTTCCCGCGCCTGTCCATGCGGAACAACAGCGCGCCGGCGGCCACCGCCACGGCGGCGTTGAGCGCCCCGAACAGGAACTGCTGCGCGTTCGAGAGCAGGAGAAACCGGTCGAGGCCGTTGGCGATGCATGCAAGCATCCGGCCGCCGACCCACCAGCGCGCGGTCTCCTTCGCGTTCCAGACCATGTCGGGCAGGGCGAACTCCACGCGGCGGTGGGGGAAGAGGACGTCGTGGCAGAGGCCGAACCCGTTCGTCGAACGCCACGCCATGAACGTCGCCACGACCGCCATCAGCAGCACCCAGCCCGCGGCGAGCGGCGCCCGGTTGCTCCGGTTCATGAGCATCAGGAACGCGAACGGCAGGAGGATTCCCGTCTCGTACTGCGCGAGGCCGAGGGCGAAGAACAGCACGCAGGGCAGGACGTAGATCCAGCGTCCGGTCCGGGCCATGCGCGCCCACAGCCACGCGCTCAGCAGGTAGGCGGAGAAGCCCGGCCCGTAGAACGTCATGACATACCAGTGAAACGATTCCGTCAGGTTGGGCAGGAGCGAGAAGATCAGCCCGAAGGCGAGCGTGACGGCGGGGCTCGCGGTCAGCTCGTGAACCAGCGCGAGCGCGAGCGCGAGGAACAGCGCCGTGAGCAGCATGCTGATCAGGCCGCAGGCGACGGGATTGTCGCCCACCGCGTTGAACGTGGAGATCAGCACGGCCGCGCCGAGGGGACGGTCGGGCCAGCGCAGGAGGGTCTCCCACGAGGCGCCGTACGAGTCGTAGGACTGACCGTACTCGAGGAGCGACCAGTCGTCCACGCAGAAGTCGTTGAACGGCGCGACCGAGTAGCGGGAGTACCACTGGAACGCGACGCAGGTGAGGAGCACGAGGAGAACGGCGAGGAATGTGCGGGTGCTGTTCATGTCCCTTTTCGCGTCTGACTCAGCCGCGGCTCATCATGCATGAAGGGCCGGAGCGGGTAAAGCAATTACCTGTTGGCGGAGCCGTCAGGGCGCCGGCGCCGCGGCGGCCATGAACAGCGAAAGGCCGAACGGGAAACGGACGCGCCTGAGAAACGGCATCTCCGCGGCGAACACGCGGAACAGGAACTGATCGAGAGGCCCGGCGCTGTACTCGAAGTCTGAGTGCTGGTCTTTCCTGCCGGGCAGGAGCTTGAACAGGAGGCGGAACGCGGCGATCGGGGGGAACAGGAACGTGTTGAAGTAGGTGGCATGGCGGATCGTGAAGCCGTTGAGCCGCACCTTCTCCGCGAGCTCGCGGCGCGTGTAGCGCCGGAAGTGCAGGTTGGCCGCGTCCTGCTGGCCCCAGAGCCACTGGTACGCGGGGACCGTGAGCACGAGCCGGCCGCCGGGCTTCAGCATCGTGCGCAGGAGCGCGAGCGTGTCCGTATCCCGTTCGATGTGCTCGAGGACGTCGAACAGGGTGATCACATCGAAGCGTTTTCCGGCCAGCGGCGGCGGCAGCTTCTCGAGCGACCCGTGGAAAACCTGGCGGCCGCTGCTCCGGCTGGCGATGCCTGCGTTCCGGTCGTCGGGCTCGCGCCCGACGACGGAAGCGGTCGCGGGATACAGCGCGGACAGGTTCGCGCCGGGCCCGGTTCCCACCTCCAGCACTTCCATGCCGTCATTCCACGGGACGTGCTGCTCGAGGAGCGCCTTCAGGATGATGCGTCGGGCGCGGAACCACCAGTGGTTTGCCTCATAGACGGAATACTGCTGTGCGTAGTCGGGTCTCATGCGGAGTGCGCGCCCCCGGCGCCGCGGCCGGCGGCCCAGCCGGAGGAGCTGGAGACGATGAACTGCGGCCGGTTCTTCACTTCCTCGAAGATCCTTCCGACGTACTCGCCGATGATCCCCAGCACGAGGAGCTGGACGCCTCCGAAGAACAGCAGCATGACGGCCAGCGATGCCCAGCCGGAGGGCACCTTCTGGAGGAACAGCGCGCTGAAGACTGCCCACAGAAGCAGGACGAAACCGAAGACCGACGCGGCCGCTCCGAGCCACGAGGCCACCCGCAGCGGCGCTGAGGAGAACGAGATGATGCCGTCCAGCGCGAGCTTCCAGAGGCGCGACATGTTGTACTTCGGCGTGCCGGCCTGCCTCGCGCTCCGGTCGTAGGGGATGCCGATCTGCTTGAAACCCACCCATCCGCGCAGGCCGCGCACGAAGCGGTTGTGCTCCGGCATGCGGTTGATGGTGTCGACGACGCGGCGGTCCATCAGGGAGAAATCGCCCGCGTCGAGGGGCAGGCTGACGTTTGAGACGGATTTCAGGAATCGGTAGAAGAGCGAGTAGGCGAGCCGCATGGCCGGCCCCTCCTTCCGGTTGCGCCGGATGCCGTAGACGACGTCGTAGCCTTCTTCCCACTTCTTCATCATTTCAGCGATCACCTCGGGCGGGTCCTGCAGGTCCGCGTCGATGACCGCGACCGCGTCGCCGTCGGCGTAGGCCAATCCCGCGGACACGGCGGTCTGGTGCCCGAAGTTGCGCGAGAGGTGGACGCTCCCGAAACGGTTGTCCTGGGCGCAGGCGGCGTCGATCAGCTCGAAGGTCCGATCCTGGCTCCCGTCGTCGACGAAGAGGACGCGGACCGGATTGCTCATTCCTCCGGCGAAGCTCCTGAGTTGATCGGCCAGGCGGGGGAGGACTTCCTCCTCGTTGTAGCAGGGAACAATCACGCACAATGTCGGGTTCTGTGTCCTCATCATGACCTGTTCTCCCTTGGCCGGCAGGATCGCGCCGGCTTTATGCTCGCCGTGCTTCGGCGCCGGACGCCTGCCACAGTTCGCGGATGGCGTCCAGCTTGGCCTGCGCGTGAACGTCAAACGTGTGGAACTTCTTCACGTCTTCCACCGCGTTCATGCCCATCTGCCGCGCGAGATCCGGCTGGTCGAGCAGGCTGCGGACCCCGGCGGCGAGTTCCGCGGCGCTGCACGGCTCCACGACGATACCGTTCCTCCCGTGCCGGATCAAATCCGTTGTGCCCGCGACGCGCGACGCCACGACCGGCTTGCCGAGGGCCATGGCCTCGAGCAGAACCACTTGGCCGGTGGATCGTTCGGTCGGGAGCAGGGGAAGCACCAGCAGCGAGCATCGGCGAAGGCAGTCCAGGTATACGCTTCGCGAAACGTCGCGGAGGATGCGAACGTCCTTGGGCAGCGGAGAGGGGAACGAATCGGCGGTCCCGGCGATGATCAGGATGGGGCAGGCGATCTGCGGGGCGGCCTGCAGCAGCGTCGCGTAGTCGCGGCGGGTGCGGCCCGCGGCCAGAACGAACCCGTCGTTAAGACCAATGAATTCCGGCGAGTGGATGTTGCTGTGCATGGGGACATAGCGGACGCGCGACTCGGGGATGCGGAAGCGGCTGGCGATCATGCCGACCTCGGCGCTGCTGTTGGTCAGGACGCCCGTCGCGCGGCGCGCCACGGCTTGAAAGCCGCGGGTCTTCAGCCGCCAGAGGAGGCTGTTGGGGCGGGCGTCGTCGAGGAACACCTCGGTCATGATCTGCCGGGATTCGCGGAGCGTCAGCAGGCACATCATCCCGTAGAGCAAGGAGTGGCGGGCGCCCATCGTGACGACCACGTCGGAGTCGCCGCGGCGGACAAACAACTTGCACGCCTCCTTCAGTGGCGAGTCGAACGCCGGATCGTCCCTGCGGTTGGCCATCGGGTAGATCGACCGGGTGTTCTCGGTCCAGACCCGGCTCTGCCAGAACGCCATGTTGGTGAGGATGTGAGGACGTATCATGAATCAACCAACGCTTCATCAGATTGAAACATGCTAGACAATTCGATGGAGAAAATCCACCATTTACACTAGGTGAGAAAGTCTGAGCAAAGAGACATCAGAATTTCGATACCCGTGATCGCCAACGACAAAGGTGCACTTCTGCATGTTCGCAGATTACTGGTCGTACTGCTATTCTTAGGCGCTTTTCTCGCTCGTCTCCCAGGACTCAACAACCTTCCTGATGATTATGTCACGCAGCGTGAGTATCACGCTGCCGTGTTGGCTCGTGCGATGTATCTGGAACACGACACCTCAGCATCGGTATGGGTGCGAGACGTTGCCTCGGCGCAAGTCGGTGCAGCTGATCGTCGAGAACCCCGCAT
>CAYQYB010000074.1:0-10358 GCA_964421535.1 uncultured Verrucomicrobiota bacterium
CCAGAATGAGCGACCCCGGAATTTCCTCGTCCTCTCTCGAGACTCGCGTCATCGAGCCCCGCAGCGGCTGGCTCTCGATCGACGGAAGAGAACTCTGGCGCTACAGGGAACTGCTGTTCTTCCTGACCTGGCGCGACGTCGTCGTCCGCTACAAGCAGACGGTCCTCGGGATTCTCTGGGCGTTCGTCCAGCCGTTCATCAAGATGGTGGTGTTCACCCTGATCTTCGGCAAGCTGGCGAAGATCGAATTCGACGGGGTCCCCTACGCGGTGGGCATGTACGCCGGTCTCCTGCCATGGCAGTTCTTCTCGGAAGCGCTGTCCAGAAGCAGCACCAGCGTGGTGGGCAGTTCGAACCTGATTACAAAGGTCTACTTCCCTCGGCTCATCGTACCCATTTCTTCCGTCGGCGCATGCCTCGTGGACTTCGCGATCTCCTTCGTCATCCTGATCGGCCTCATGCTCTTCTACGGCGTGATGCCGACCTCCACCATCCTGATGGTCATCCCCCTCGTCGCGCTGACGATCGTCGCCGCGCTTGGCGCGGGAATCCTGCTCAGCGCGCTGAACGTGGCCTATCGGGACTTCCACCACCTGATCCCCTTCGGCATCCAGATTTGGATGTTCCTGACGCCGGTCATCTACCCCGTGAAGATATTCCCCGCCCCGTGGGACCGCATCGTCGCGCTCAACCCCATGGCCGGCATCGTGGAGGCATATCGCTCCGCGATCCTCGGACGGCCGTTTGACTGGACGAGCCTGGCGGTGTCCACGGGCGTCGCCGCGGCGATGTTCCTTTTCGGCCTCTACTACTTCCGGAAGGTCGAAAGCAGTTTCGCCGACGTCGTGTAGGAGGCCCTATCCCGATCATGACCGAGCCCATCATATCCGTCCGCGGCCTGTCGAAGCAGTACCGGATCGGCGCCCGGAGAGACCGCTACAGGACATTCCGCGAGTCCCTTGCCCGCGCGGTCGGGAATTCCCTGCGGCTCCTGACCCGCGAGGGGCGCGCCGCCGGGATTTCAGACGACCTGTTCTGGGCGCTCCACGACGTGTCCTTCGACGTCCAGCAGGGCGAAGTCATCGGCGTCATCGGGCGCAACGGCGCGGGCAAGAGCACGCTGCTCAAGATCCTTTGCGGCATCACCGCCCCCACGGAGGGACGGGCGGAGATCCGCGGGCGCGTCGCAAGCCTCCTCGAGGTCGGCACGGGATTCCATCCGGAGCTGACCGGGCGGGAGAACATCTTCCTCAACGGCGCGATCCTGGGAATGAGCCGCGCGGAAATCCGGAGGAAGTTCGACGAGATCGTGGCTTTCGCCGAGGTCGAGAAGTTCATCGACACCCCCGTGAAGAGATACTCCAGCGGCATGTATGTGCGCCTGGCCTTCGCCGTCGCCGCGCACCTGGAACCCGAGATCCTGCTCATCGACGAAGTGCTCGCCGTCGGCGACATCGCCTTCCAGAGAAAGTGCCTCGGCAAAATGGGATCGGTGGCGCGGAGCGGACGGACGATCCTCTTCGTGAGCCACAACATGGGCGCGATCAGGGAAATCTGCCCGCGCTGCATCTGGATCGACCAGGGCCGCCTCCGCCAGTTCGATGCGTCCAGCGCGGTCGTCCAATCCTACTCGAGGGAGTGCGACGCCTCCGGCGGAAGCGCCGAGTCCGTCTTCGCGGAGGACCCCAGGAAGCCGTTCCAGGTCCGCCGCGCGGGAACGGTCGGAAACGACGGCCAGCCCACGCAGTCATTCACCTGCGACGAACCGATCGTCATGCACTTCACGTGCGAAGTGCGCGCAACGGTTCCCGGCCTCTACGGGTATCTGTCGGTCTACCGCAGCGACGGGACGGAGGTGATGGTGTCCGACAGTTTCGACACAAACCCCAACCCGCTGGACAACCTGAACACCGGCATCCAGCGGCTCGCGATCACGATCCCGGCGAGAACGCTCGGGCCGGGCGACTACTACGCCGCGGCGAATTTCACCAGCATCCAGAACCAGCAGGGATTCAGCGTCGACTCGCCCGGCATCGTCTGCCGCTTTCACCTCGACGATTTCAACACGCGCCGGGGCAACAGGCGGCAAGGCTACTTCAGCACGCGCATGAACTGGCTCGTCACCCCCGCCCCCGCCCAGGAATCCTAGTCCGCCCGCCAGGCTGTCGCGAAAACACCGCCGCCGATGCTTACCAGCAGGCAGATCACCGAACAGATGGTCTCATACGAGGCGGCGCACGCCGTGGAGGGCTACGAGGCCTTCGGCTGGCGCGTCTGGCCGCTGCTGCGAACCCTCCTTGCCTGGGTGCCTCTTCAGCGCACGGACGCAAACCCGTCGTGGACCATGCGGCTCGGGGAATCTGCCGCGCGCGCCTCCTGGCGCACGCGCATCGCCGCGTATGGCCGCGTAGGCGCCAGGTTCCTCGCCAGCGGACTGCGCGACCGCGCGCGCTCGCCGTCTCCGGATGCGCCCCGGCACGATGCCGTCATCCTGGCGTCCGGTGGACGCCGCCAGAAGGTGGGCGCAAGCTGGACGCACTACGTCGCGGACCCGCTCGCCGAAGCGCTGCGGCAGCGCGGCTCCGCCGCGCTCGTGTGGCAGCTGGGCGAAGAACGCCATCCGAGGCACTGTGCTTCCGCCTGGATCTCGAGCGCTCTCGAAGTCGGATGCAAGCTGGCAAGGAGAAGAGGCCTCGCGCCCGTCCTCGCAGAACCTCCCGCATGGTTCGCTGAGCTGAGTCCGTTCGCGGACGAGTGCTTCCAGCGCCACATCCCGTGGAAGGAGCTGGAGCAGGTCATCCGCCGCGTGACACTCATGAGCCACGTCTTTCAGCCATGGCTCGCGGGAAGCGGATGCAGGCTCCTGTTGCTGGACTGCTGGCACGCCTGGGAGTCCCTCGGCGCCGCCCTCGCGGCCCACAGGCTGGGAATACGAACGGTCGATGTCCAGCACGGCATCCAGGAGCACCGGCACTTCGCCTACGCATCATGGACAAAGGCGCCCCCGGGCGGGTACGAAGCCTTCCCCAAGGCCATGTGGTTCTGGGGCCGCGAGGCGGCTCGCATTTTCAACGATCAGAATGCCCAGCCGTGCGAGACCATCGTGGGCGGAAACCTCTGGCTCAACCAGTGGCGCAGCACGGGGCCCTCCTTCGTCGTCTCTGCCGTGGAGCAGGCCCGCGTGGCGACGTCGAAATGCGCCAAGTCGATCCTTGTGACCTTGTCTTATGCTCCCGAGGAGGAACTCGAGTTCCTGGCGCCCGCGATTCGCAGCGCCCCGCCGAACTGGCTCTGGCTGATCCGGATGCATCCGAACACCCTTTCGCAGCGCGCGCAGCTCGCAGCGCGCGCACGCGACCTCGGCGAAGGCCGTATCCAGCTCGACGAGGGAACCGACATGCCTCTCTACGCGCTGCTTCGCGTCGTGAACGTCCATGCGACGCTTCATTCGACCTGCGCGCTGGAGTCCCTCGCGTTCGGCGTGCCGACCGTGATCTTTCACAAGACCGGCGAGGAAGCCTTCGGAAAGCACGTGGATGCGGGCGTTATGCGCTTCGCTCGCAGCCCGTCCGACGTCGAGCCGTGCGTGCGGGCGTGCGAAGCGATATCTCCGGAGCGCTGCCGCGGCCAGGCGGCCGATCTTTTTGCCGCGGAAGAGGAGTCCCGGAACGCGGTCGGCCGGTTGCTTGAACTGATGACACCCGCCGCCTGAGGGGCGGGCGCGGGATAGAGCCAATCCGATGACGCAGTTGGTAAGCATTGTCATTCCGTGCCTCAACGCCAGGCGCTACGTCGGCGAGGCCATCGGCAGCGCCTTGGCCCAGACCTATCCGCACACGGAAACCATTGTGGTGGACGACGGTTCGACGGACGGCAGCTTGGATGTGATCCGCTCCTTCGGCGACAGGATTCGCTGGGAGAGCGGGCCCAACCGCGGGGCCGCAATGGCCCGCAACCGCGGCATCGCGATGGCCCGGGGCGAATTCGTCCAGTTCCTGGACGCCGACGATCTCCTGGACCCCGACAAAGTCCAGCTGCAGTTGAGCGAAGTGCTGAACAGCAGCGCGGATGTGGTCTTCTGCGAAGGCGAGACAATCGCTCCGCGAACCCGCGAGGAGGAATCACGTTTCTGGTATGCGGATCCCGAGGATGATGCCGTGCTGTATGTCCTCAGAGAAGGAATTGCCACGCCGGCCCCTCTGCACCGGAAGCGGAACCTGCTGGCCATCGGAGGATTCCGGGAGGAACTGCCCAACTCGCAGGAGTATGACTTGCATCTTCGGATGGCCTGCGAGGGAATGAAATTCCGGCGGTTTGCCAGGAAGCTCTTCAGGGTAAGGATTCTGGAGAACAGCGTGTCCAGCAACTACGTGAACGTGCTCCGTCAGCGGCAGGCAATTCTTCTGGACAGCTATCGGATCCTGCAGGAACGAGGCGCGTTGACGGAGACACGCTCGCGAGCCTTTGCCGCCGCGATGGCGCGCTCCGGCCGGCACTGCCTCCAACGGGGAGACCGCGAACGCGGCATGGAACTCTTCCGTCAGGCGAAGTCCATGAATCCGGCCGGCGTCCTCGAGGCGTATGATACGCCGGCCCGGCTGGTCTTCCGCTGCCTGGGGCCAGCGGCCGCGGAACGGCTGGCGAAAATCCGGCGCAGCTTCCTGAATCGATGAATGCGCCCGCTCCATCTTCGCGTCCGCTCATCCCCTTCCCGGTCTACCTCGTCCGGTTCGCCTACCCGCATCACGCCGAATCCTCCGGCTACCACCGGCTGTGCGAATGGCTCGGCGAGACGGTTCCTCTCTCGCGGACGATGTACTGGCTCGGCGAAACGGTTCTGCGCCTGCCGGCGAAACTGGTCTCGTGGTACGGCGGCAATTTCGAGTACTCGCGCCACGACTTCGTCATGGAGGCGCAGGCGCTGCTTCACATGCGCGCGCATCAACGTTCGATCTACCACTTCCTTTACGCCGAGAAGAGCTTCAAGTTCCTCGCCCGTTTCCGCGGCCTGAACGGGCACCGCATGGTGGGCACTTTTCACCACCCGCAAAGCCACTACTCCTGGCTGTTCCGCTCGACTGCGCATCTGCGCGCGCTGGACCACGCCGTCGTGGTGTCCACGCATCAGATCGAATTCCTGGAACGCCTCGTGGGTCGCGGTCGTGTCACCTTCCTTCCCCACGGCGTCGATGCCGACCACTTCGCGCCCTCGTCGGAGCCGCGGCACGATAGGCCCCTGCGTTGTCTCTTCGCCGGAATTCACGCGCGGGATTTCGAAAGTCTGCCCGCCGTCATCGACGGCGTGCTCGACGCCGTGCCGGACGCCGAGTTCGTTCTCGTGTCGCACGACCGCCGCTGCGAATCCATGGCCCGTCCGGGCAAGGTCCACTGGCGCCGCGGAGTGTCGGATGCGGAGTATCTCCGGCTCTTCCAGGACTCGGATCTGCTGGTGCTGCCTCTGACGGAGAGCACGACGGTCAATACGGTCCTGGAATCGCTGGCCTGCGGGATGCCGGTCGTCACCAACGACGGCGGCATCGCGGACTACCTGGACGGCTCATGCGGCGTGATGGTGCCCGTGCGCGACGTGCGGGCCATGGTGGAAGCGTCGGTGGAGCTGCTGCGCGATGAGACGCGCCGCCGCGCGATGGGCCGGGCCGCGCGAGCCAAGGCGCTGGAGTTCGCCTGGCCGCAGGTCGCGCAGAAGTACGCCGCCTTCTACAGGAGGTTCGAATGAGCACGACGCGAAAGAGTGTCGACACTCACGATCTGCCCCCATGCGACGTCCTGCGCCAGATGGTCGCGGAGGTTCTAATTCCCCGTCGATCGGGAGAACAGATGCCCCTTTCCAGCGGTATCGGGGCCGTTCATGCCGCGGTCCTCTACAAGATGGTTCTCCGCGAGCGGCCGGAAACCGTCCTCGAGATCGGCATGGGCCACGGCATGTCCACACTCTCGATCCTGTGCGCGCTGAACCAGACCGGCGGACGGCTGATCTCGATCGATCCCTACGTCGATTGGCGGTCCGGGAAGGACGCCGCGTTGTACGCCGTGGAGCGCGCCGGCTATTCCGGGCATCACACCTTCATCGAGAAGCCGAGCTGCCTGGCACTCCCCGAGTTGTTCGGACAGGGTCAACGGATCGACTTCGGATACATCGACGGCAACCACTCCTACGAGCACGCCTTCATCGATGCGTTCTACATGGACCGCATGCTTCGGACCGGCGGCGTTCTCGGCTTCAACGACACGGGCTGGCGGTCCGTGTTCCGCGTGATCCGGTTCCTCGAGCGGGAGTGGCGCTACGAAGAGTTGGACGCGGGCCTCGCCCCGAACTACGCCGCGCGCAATGTCGCGGTGTCGCTGATCCGGAGGCTCCTCCGGATGCCGCGCCAGGACCGGTACTTCCGCAAGCGGGGGGATCATGAGTAAGCGGGTGCTCCACGTCATCCCCGGTTTCGGATGGAACGGCACGTTCGGGGGAGCCGAACGCACCGTGTACAACCTCGCGCGCGGCCTCGCCCGCTCCGGAACCTATGCTCCGGCACTCTGCGTCCTCAGGCCGCCGAAACCGCCGGCCGATGCGCATCTGGACGGCATCGAAATCATGTCGCTCGGCTATGACGGGCCCGACCGCGACTTCGAGATGCTGGCGCGCTGTGCGATTCCCTTGCGCGCCGCGATCAAGCGGCTTCGCCCCGATATCGTGCACAGCCACCTCTGGCCCGCCGCGGCCGTCAGCGGATGTGCGCTGAAAGGACTTCGGACGCCCCACGTGGTCCACATCCATGACACTCGCCCGTGGCTCGCTTCGCGGCAGCTCCGGCATCGCGCTCGGCGCGCGCTCAACCGGTGGCTGCTCGGGCCGTCGGCACGATTCATCGCATGCGCGGAGTCGGTGCGCGCCTACACGGCAAGCGGCTTCCTGCCCTCGGTCAACATCGAGGTCATCCATTACGGAATCGACACACAGCGCCCATTCCGGAAATCCGATCACTCCGCGACGCCCGATGGGGTGACCCTCATCGGGACGGCGGCCAGACTCCGTCCGGAGAAAGGGATCGAGCAACTGATCTCCGCCTGCAAGAGGCTGCGGGACGAAGGCTGCAGATTCCGCCTGAGGATTGCCGGAGGCGGCGCGCTTCTTTCGCATTACCAGGACATGGCGCAGCGCGCTGGACTGGCCGACCATGTCGAGTTTCTCGGCGTCGTCGCCGATATTCCATCGTTTCTCGCGGAGCTCAACGTGTTCGTCCTGCCGTCCATCGCCACGGAAGGCCTACCGGTCGGCATCTTGGAAGCCATGGCCTCCAGATTGCCCGTAGTCGCGACCGCCATCGCTGGAATCCCGGAGGCAATCGCGGATCGCCAGGAAGGGTTCCTCGTTCCACCGAACGACGTCCCGGCTCTCCACAGGGCCCTGAAGGAGCTGATCGCGGACCCGGCGTTGGCGGTGCGCATGGGCGAGACGGCGCGAGCGCGCATCGAATGTTCGTTCACCTGCGAACGGCTGACGAAGGAGATCGTGCAATACTACGACGCCACACTCACCCCGACATCATCCCTCAGAAAGGAAGACACACGTGAAGCGATTTGAACGAACGCGGATATGGCTCTCCCAGAACGGCGCGATCTGGACGGCCATGTACCACGCCCGCGTCGCGCTCGGCCGCCTGTCGGACCGGCTCGACCGGCTGTTGAGGAAGCGGGAGCAGAAATACGGCCTGCCGGGGACGAACCCCGTCGAGCTCAACCTGCGCAAGTGGGACACGTACGACTGGGGCAAGGCGGGCGAGGAATGGACCCAATCCGAACCGTGGAAGCAGGCCCTCATTTCGGAGGTCCTGGTGAAATACGTTCCGCCTTCCGGGACCGTCCTGGAGATTGGACCCGGAGCCGGCCGGTGGACGGAGGCCCTGCAGAGAATCGCCAGCCGCCTGCTCCTCGCGGACCTGTCGCCCCGATGCATCGAGATCTGCAAGGAGCGATTCTCTCAGTGCGCGAACATCGAGTACTTCGTCACGGACGGCAGCAGCCTGAATTTCATCCCCGACCGTTCGGTCGGCTGCATCTGGTCGTACGACGTGTTCGTTCACATCGGCCCGCGGGAGACGGAGCAGTACCTCGCCGAATTCAGCCGGGTCCTGGCGCCCGGCGGCCGCGGCATCATCCACCATCCGAGGGAAGGCGGGAGCCCCAACGGGTTCCGCAGCAACATGACCGACAAGATATTCGCTGACATGGTGCGGAAGAACGGGATGAAGGTCGTGAGCCAGATCACCTCGTGGGGGAAGAACAACGAGTTCAATCTCGAGTGGTTCCGCGACGTGATCACTGTCTTCGAAAAGCCATGACGCGACCCCACAGAGCGCTCCGCATCCTCGCCAAGGTGCTGCTGGCCGCCGCGGCAACGGCGATCCTCTTTGAACTGGCCTGCCAGCTCTATGCGGCGCATGTCATGCGGCAGCAGCACGCGCTCAGGCTGAACCCCGATCACTACTACGTGCCTTCGAGCAATGCCGTCCTGGCCTACGAGCTTTCCAGGAACCTCACCCTCAGGAGAGAGGGCCGGACCCTACAGCTCAACCGCCACGGCATTCGCGACGACAGGGACGAGTTGCCGGCCGCGGACCGTATCGTGGCACTGCTCGGCGATTCGGTCGTCTTCGGGAAGGGGATCACTCAGACGCAGACCGTGTCCGCCCTTCTGCAGGCCACACTCGATCCGTCGGGATCGCGCGTCAAGGTGCTGAACCTGGGAGTGCCCGGCTACAATCTCCCGGAGCTCGTCGAACACCTGAAGGTCAAGAACGCCATCTATCACGCGACTCACATCATCTATATTCTGAATCCCAACGACTTCTGCCGGCGCAACACGAGATACGAAGGCGCGGACAACGGGCTGTACCGCATGTATTGCCCTCCATGGCTGAAGAGCCCGTGGTTCCTGAGGAAGCTTCTCTACGACTTCCACAAGGGCAAGGTCGTGTCCATCGGGTGGTACCGCTGGCTGTACAAGGGCAACCGCGATCGCGCGCTGGAAATAGTGAACGATATGGCTGTGTACGCCGAAAGCCAGCATGCGGCTTTCACCGTGCTGCTCCTGCCGGCGCGTTGCGCATATGTCAAGGACACCTACGAACTAGCCGACATGTACGAAGATATTCGCGGCACGCTTGCGTCCAAGGGGATCGAGGTGATCTCTCCGATCGACACGTTCGCGCAGGACCCGACGCGCTTCTTCACCGAAACCGATCACCTGACGCCCCAGGGCAACCAGGTCATGTCCGACATCATCGCCGGGAGGCTCGCGGAAGATCCGAAATGAACCCGATGGTGTCCATCGTAATCACCACCCGCAACCGCCGGGACGAACTGGCCACAGCTCTGGAGTCCTGTCTTGCGCAGGACTACAAGCCGCTTGAGGTCCTGGTCTTTGACGATGCATCGACCGATGGAACGCTGGAATTCGTCAGGGAAAAGTATCCCCCTGTGCGCGTCTTCCGAACCGAGGCGCGGCAGGGGTTGATCGTCCTGCGCAACTGGGGCTTCCGCGAATCGAGGGGCGAAATGGTCTTCTCCCTGGATGACGACGCATACTACACGGACAAGAATACCCTCTCCCTGACCGTGGAGGTCTTCAAGGCCGACCCGACCGTCGGCGCCGTTGCGCTCCCGTTCATCGAGCCCCGCAAGCCGCTTCGTTCGGGCGCGTCCGATGCGCCCGCGCCCGGCAGCGAAGTCCGGAGCTACCGGGGCTGCGCACACGCCGTCCTGCGCAATGCGGCATTGAAAGCCGGAGGGTACCGGGAGTTCTTCATCCACCAGGGCGAGGAGCGCGATCTGTGCGTTCGCATGCTGCAGCATGGTTATCGCGTGGTGTACGGCGCAGGGTCGCCTGTCGTGCATCTAGTCAGCGATACGCGCGACCAGGAGCGCATCAACGTGTTCGGGGTGAGAAACACGCTTCTCTTTGACAGCCTCAACATCCCCCATCCTTACATGGTGCCGCGATGGCTTCTGGATGCGGCCAGGCTGTTTGCCTACAAGCTCTCCTTGCGCAATCTGCCCTCGCGGCTTGGCTATGTCCTGCGCGGACTGGGTTCCTGCGTGCGGCACGCGGCCGACCGCCACCCGGTCGCGAGGGAAGTCTACTTGCGCTACCGAAGCCTGCCGGGACATGGCCCCATCCCGGCGCCTTCCACGCCCTGTCCTTCGCCGCTCATGCAGGCGCAAGATTCAGCCGGCCCGAAAGGCGCATAGCCGACTATGTTTGAACTCTTGATCTGGCTCACCTGCCTGGTGCCTCTGGCGGCCGCCCTCATCGCCTACCTGCGCACCAGGGATCCTCTGCACCC
>CAYQYB010000075.1:0-10286 GCA_964421535.1 uncultured Verrucomicrobiota bacterium
CAGTGGCCGCCCAGCTGGTTCCCGAACGAGTGGTACACCATGCACCCGCCGGGCTACGATTCCAGCGCCATCTACCACCCGGATCGCTGGCAGTCCGACATCATCAACTATGAGCACCCCTCGGCCCGCGCGCAGTACGCCGAGTGGTTCCAGAACGTCTGCGGCCATTTCAAGGACAGCAAGGCCATCGTGGGCTGGATCGTCGGCAACGAGTACGGCTACCTCGGCCTCTGGAGCATGCGCTACGACGGCTACGACCCCGAGAGCGAGGCGGCCTTCCGGACGTGGTGTTCGACTCACTACGCTTCGATTTCCAACCTGAACGCGGCCTGGGGCAGCCATTACACCAATTTCAACCAGATCATCCTCAACGACGGGTACGGATGGAAAGGCACGAACGGCGCCGAGTGGGCGGACATGGTTCAATGGCACGAGGATTCGATCGCGAGCTTCACGGCGTACGGGGCCGCGGCTGCGCGGGCCGCCGATACAAACCATCTCCTCTCGTACTCAACCGTGGGCATGCAGTGGGGCGAGGAGGACTGGCGCTACCACGCCGAGGACCGCGGCAAGATCGCCCAGGCGTGCGCGTCCAACAACGCGCCTCTCGCGTTCTTCTCGATCAACAACTACCCGTGGGCGATGGACGGCCACGAGACGCGAAACGGCCAGTGGGGCATCTCGTTCACAAAGAAGACCGCCGGCATCCCCGTGCTCTACAGCGAGACGGGCTTCACCAGTTCCGAGTACCTGTTCCCCGGGATGACCCTCCTCCGCCAGGGCCCGCTCATCCGCAACGCGCTCTGGGAAAGCCTCGAGGCCGGCGCACTCGGCACGCACATCTTCGCGTGGCACGACCGGCCGTACATGACCGACCGCGAGAAGGGTTTCGGCATTCTCTACGCCGACCGCGTCATCAAGCCCTCCTTCTGGACCTCCCGCGACACGTTTACCCTGATGGAGCAGGTGGAGATCGGAAAGCACCTGATGGGCTCGCAGGACCCGAGGCCGGACATCGGCTTCTTCTGGGACGACGCGACGGACTCGCAGTACATCCGGTTCGAAAACGAAATGCAGCACGAGGCCGGCGCGCTCGAGCGCCTCGGCTACGAGCCGAACTTCCTCATGGGCGTGAACGAGCTCGCGTCCGGCGCGTACACGAACTACAAGGCGATTATTCTCCCTCGCAACATGCGCGTGAGCAGCTCGATTCCCGGCTTCACGAACAGCGTGCTCAATTTCCTGCTCACCCAGGCGATCCCGAAGGGAATCCACGTGATCGCCTTCGCGGACCTGCCGGGCATGCAGGACCGGTGGGGCAAGGCGCGGGCGTCTTACTCGAACGAGGTCAACCAGCTGTTCGGAATCGACGGCTCCGACGTCGGCGGCTTCCAGCCGCCCGGCAAGATGGACGACAGCATCTACTACCAGTACTTCCGCAAGATCAACGTCCGGTACAACTCCAGCGCGCCGGCCCGCCTCACCAATTACGTTCACAGCCCCAGCGTCTGGAAATGCAACGACCGCGTGCGGGTGACCGACGGAACGCTGTGGGCGGTCCTCGACTCCGGCACCAACCGCGGCTACGAGAGCAGCTCCTCGAACGTCCCCGGCTGGCAGACGTGGGGCAACGTGTACCCGCGGCAATGGGGCTGGCAGTACGAGGGCACGAACATGGTCCAGCTGTGGGGCTGGTCCGGCATGTGGCAGAATTTCGACCCCATCCCCGGCCAAAAGTACACCGCCGACGCGTGGATGCGGAGCAACAGCGACGACGGCCTGAGCAACGGCACCTTCGGCGTCATCGCGATCGAGTGGTACGACGAGACGGGCACGAATCAGGTCGGCTACGCGGAGAGCTCGCGGCTGACCGCGCCCAACAATACCTGGCAGTACTTCAGCGTGGCCTCGGTGGCGCCTTCGAACGCCGTTTCCGGGCGCTTCGTCCGCAAGCTCGACCGGCCCAGCGTGGCGCCAATCGGCTCGCTGTATTTCGATGCGGACACGACCGCGCCCGCCGTCGTGGCCAAGAACCACGGTACGGCGAAAGCCGTCATCGTGCTGTACTCCATGGACACGCTCCCCGATTCCGACGGCGACAGCCAGCCCGACAACATGCCGTACAAGTGGCGCTCGGACATCATCGGCGGGATCCTCCAGGATTACTGCGGGGTCCAGCCGTCGCTCAAGACGCTCGGGACCAATGCGTACCTGTGCCTGCCGGAGTACCGCACGTGCACGAACGGCGCGATCCTCATGCAGGTGAAGAACTACCTGTACGACCGCTTCGCCACGAACGGCGTCGGCGGCGACAGCCAGACGTTCACCATCCAGAGCGATCTCGTGACCGGAAAGACCATCCGCGCGTTCGACCAGTGCCGCATCATCGAGACGAACAGCGACGGCGTGTTCGATCTGACCCTCCCTCCGGACGGGCAGGAGATGCTGCTGGCCTACAATCCGCCGGGCGGTTCGAATCTCATCGTCCAGATCGCGAACGCGCCTTCGGTCGTCCACCCCTACGGCGACCAGAGCTACGGGATTTTCGTGTACTACGACACGGGCGGCCGGACGGGCCTGACGCTGAAAGTGGCGTTCATGGTGGACGGCGACAACGGGAGCGGAGTGACGAACAAGATCTACCAGCTGCTCCAGACCAATGCCGTCGCCGGCGCGGGCAACAACACCTTCTGGCTGTGGATCCCCGACCCGGACCAGTCGGATCCCTACTACAAGTCCACTTCCGAAGGCGGCAACTACATCATCAAGGCCTGGCTCGAGGACGCGTCCAGCAACAAGCTGACCGAAACCGTCCCTCAGAACACCGAGCTGAAGTGGGGGATCAAGCCCATCAACCAGGTGCCGCTGAGCATCAGCAAAGGCGAAACGACGAACATGCCCGTCAAATGGGAAGACCTCGACGAACAGCTGTACTGGCAGAACACGCCCCTGACACGCAGCGCCGCGTTCCCGAACCGGGTGGCCATCTACCGCTCGACGAAGACGGCCGCGTTGTACACGAACCACTTCGACCGCGTGAACGCGGTGTGCGACTGGCTCGAAACGCTGGGCTACGTGAGCGCCAACCCGATGGACCTCGCGTTCGACAACATCACCGTCTGCGCACCCGTCGGCACGAACCAGGCGCTCGCGTCGCTTTTCAGCGACAACATGGAGTCGGGGACCAGCGGCTGGACGGCCACCGGCCTCTGGCATCTCACGAACGATCTTGCGGCGAGCGCGAGTAACAGCTGGACGTACAACAACGGCTCCAACTACGTCACCGGCGCGCGCAACACGGGCACGATCTCGCGCACCGTCTCGCTTTCCAACATCACGTCCTCCGTCTCGCTCCGGTTCAAGAGCTGGTACGAAACGGAGGACACCGGCACGGCCTGGGACCGGAAGCTCGTCCAGCTCTCCACGAACGGCACCAGCTGGTCCACGCTGCTGCAGGTCTCCGGCACGAACAAGCAGTGGGTCGCGCACACGATCGACCTGAGCGTGTACGCGGGCAGGATGGTGTGGATACGCTTCTCGTTCGACTCGATCGACGGCGTGAACAACCGCTACCGCGGCTGGTTCGTGGATGACGTCGAGGTGGTCGCTCTCCAGGCGCCGAAGACGGACGTGTTCTACGACAGCATGGAGTCCACGACCAACTGGACGGCGGACGGCCTGTGGCGGCAGACGGGCTCGCGGTCCAACGCGCTCGCCAGCGGCACGAACCGCTGGGTCTACAACCGCAGCGCGGCGAACACGAACTACGACACGGGCGCGCGCACCGTCGGCTCGCTGATCTCGCGCTGGATCGACCTCAGCGACCGCTCCGGCGCAAGCCTGACGTTCAACAGCTGGTACAGCACCGAGGACACGGGGACCAGCTGGGACCGCAAACAGGTGTACGTGACGACCGACGGCAGCACGTGGACAAGAGTCTGCCAGGTCTCCGGCCCGGCCCAGCAGTGGACCCAGCCGACCGTCGACCTGGGCGCGTACGCCGGCAGGCAGATCCGGCTGAAGTTCGCCTTCGACAGCATCGACGCGCGGAACAACGCGTACGAGGGCTGGTACGTGGACGACGTCCGCGTCTCAACGATCAGCGGCGCCGGGGCGGGGGGATTCTCCGACCAGGCCGAGGAAGGCACCAACGAATGGAGCGCCTCGGGCTTGTGGCACCAAGCCCGCGACCTGTACTTCAGCGCGTCGAACAGCTGGGCCTACAACAACGGCGTCAGCTACAACACCGGGTCGAGGAACAGCGGCGAGCTTGTCTCGCGCTGGATCGACCTTGCGGACGCCGCCGGCGCGACGCTCGCGTTCCGCAGCTGGTACGAGACCGAGGACGCGGGCATCGGGTGGGACCGCAAGCTGGTCTACGTCACGACGAACAACACGGACTGGGCGCAGGTCGCGCAGGTGTCCGGGCCCAGCAAGCAGTGGACGGCCCAGACCGTAGACCTCAGCTCCTACGTCGGCCAGCGCGTCCGGGTGAAGTTCTCCTTCGACACCGTGGACGGCATGTTCAACCAGTACCGCGGCTGGTACGTGGACGACATCGAGGTCCGGCTGGTCGGCGTCAACTACCTGTTCGCCGACAACTTCAGCGGGCTCGCGACGAACTGGACGCGCGTGGCGGGCGCGGCGAACTGGGAGACGGGCGACACGACCCTGCGCGCGTGGCGCATCGGCAACGACGACAACATCCTGTGCGCGGGAGACGCGAACTGGACGAACTACACCGTCAGCGCCAACATGCGCTACAACAGGCAGGGGCCGTACTTCAACGACGCGGAGCTGTACCTGCGCTACCAGGACCGCAACAACTTCATCAAGGTCGCGATCCACAACTTCTACGAGTTCTGGCGGCTCAAGTACACGGTGCGCGTGCAGACGAACAACCTGTACTCGGGCTGGATCTACTCGTTCAGCAAGACGAACCAGCCGGTGGACAGCACATGGTACAACCTGAAGGTCCAGGCCGAGACGAACACGTTCCGCGTGTTCTTCAACGGCGAGAACGTCGGCTCGTTCAGCAACACGAACTTCCCGTCCGGCCGGATCGCGGTCGGGACGAAGGCGGTCCAGCTCGGCATCTGGGACCCGGCCGCCGGCTACTACTTCATCGACGACGACGAGTACAGCTACTACTCGCCGTATGAAACGCAGACCGTGACGCTCGGCACGTCGCTGAACCTCGACTGGGGCTATCTCGTGAAGTTCTTCCCGACGCTGATCCTGCCGGGAACCTACGTGATGAACGACACGGAGGCCTTGAACGTCGTCACCTGGCTGACGAACGGCTGGTTCAGCCTGATGGCGACCGACGGCGGCGTGGCGATGAAGGACGAGACTGGCGCCGACGATCCGGGCCGCATCGAGAGCGTCTTCGGCGTGACGGATTCCCTGGGCGCGATGTCCGGCCTGAGCCGAGTGGACATCGGCACGAACATCCACTACGCGACGCTGGACTACAACCCCGAGGAGCAGGTGGCCCTCGAGGGATCGGCAACGGCGTGGAAGACCGTCTCGCAGGCCGTGAACCTGGGCACGATGTACGGCAGCTCGACCTCCGCGCCCGCGCTGATCTGCAACGTGATGACGCAGAAGATCGACTCGCCCCCGAAAGTGTTCTGCTTCAACTACAGCGTGGACACCGGCGGACAGCTGACCAACGAAAGCCGCCTGCTGGCCCGGCGCGCGTTCGAGTGGCTGAACAGCCAGACCTACATGCTCACGCTGGAGCTGAAGTACGTGCTTGTCCCGGGCAACCCGAACCTGGACGTCGTCGTGTTCTCCACGAACTTCTGGACGCTGAAGGGATGGGGGACCAACAACCTCGCCGTGAAGATCCCGATGGACAACGTGATGACCGGCACGAATCTGTACTGGGTCATGTACACGTCCCCGTGGGATGCGACCAATGCGTGGCAAACGCACAAGGGCTTCTTCTCGTCCGGCAACGATGGCCTGTTCACGACGCTCGACGGATTCGGCCTGCAGGTGCTCGGCATCACCGACAACGCGTTCGCAGGCCGCGACTGGGACATGTGGGTCGCGTACAACACGCAGGGATCCAACCTGGTCACGCATTTCGGCATCAAGGACAAGGGCTCCCTGGCCGATGAGGACAACTTCAACGACGGCGACACGAACGGCTGGACGGTCACCTCGGCCACCAACATCACGTGGAGCGCGACGGGCGGCGTGCTGAGGGCGACGGCCGCGGGCAACGGCTACGCGTGGATCACGAAGAACTCGCTCGCCGCGACCGGCCAGAACATCACCGTCGAGTTCAACGCGCGATGGATGGACGACGCGACGAACGCCGGCGACGGTGGGCTGATCTACCGGGGCGTGGCGCTGGACATTTCGCCGCGTGCGTGCGGCTGGCGCGACGCCGCGACCAACCTGTTCGTGCTCAACCTGCCGGCGACCGGCGCCTGGCAGCACGTGATGTTCAGCGTGCGGGACGGCGTGCCGTACCCCAGGAGCGATCTCGTGATCAACGGCAAGGCGGTCTTCCTCGACGAACCGATCGAGGCGACCAACTGGACGTCGACGTCCGTCAGCCTGCTGAGCCCGTACTACAAGGGCTGCATCGAGTGGGACAACTTCCGCGGCGCGGACGAGGAGTACACGCTGACCACGCAGACCGTGTCCGGCCTCGTGTCGCCCACGAACGCCAACTTCTGGCCGAGCGCGCCGGACTACGATCCCGACAAGCTAGAGTACGAAGGTACCTCGAAGGGCGGGAAGTATGAGTGGTACATCTACTTCCGTGGCGAGGGCGTGCACGGCTACAAGTCAGGCAACATCTACTTCGCGCCGTGGCTGCAGGTGGACACGCCGGGCGTTTCGTTCCCGACCAACATCACCGCCGGACAGGTCGCCCAGGTGCCGGTGGCGTGGGAACACCTGGGGTCGAACCAGCCCTGCTACCTGTACCTGCGGCTGGAGAACCCGTTCCTCGGGACGATCTACGCCACGAATCGCTACTCCGTTACCAACTCGGATGGCGAGGGTCTCTTCGACTACACCGTTCCGTCGAACCTGTCCGCGCGCGCCGACTACTCGTGGACGGCATATCTCGCGCCGACGAACGCGGCGAACGCGTGGCTTGAGCGCATTGGATCGGACGACACCTTCCGATTCGGCCCGGACGGAGTCGCCGTGGAACTCGAAACAGTCGTGGAGTATTTTGCGGCGACGGGCGGAGCTTTCACCCTGTATTCCGACGCGGGCATGCCGGGCGCCGGCTGGACCAACTTCGTGTGGTGGGGGACGGCCGCGACGTTCAACGGTGACTACACCGGGATCACGCCGCCGGAAGGATCGAAATGCTACATGACGACCGGCAACAACTGGCAGGGCTGGGGCGTGTTCAAGGTCGGAGGCGGGCAGAACATGAGCGCTTACTCGAACGGTTACCTCAAGTTCTGGGCCCGCACCGCGGCGCAGCAGGTGAAGGTCGATATGGAAGGACCCTCTGGCACCAAGCGGACCGTCTACGTCGGGCCGACGACCAACACGTGGCTGGAGTACAGCGTGCCCATCACCAGTTTCTCCGGCGTCGTGCTGACGAACATGTACGGGCTGTTCGAGGCCACGACGACCGTTCCCGGGATTTTCTATATCGACAACGTGCGTTGGTCGCTGGATCCCTGATGGACAGCACATAGCGGGCCGGACAGGATGGGGGAAGATGGTGGAAGGAGCAGAGCCATGAGATATGAAGCAATCGCCGGGGCGCTGTTGCTTGGTTTGGCGGCCCACGGGGCCTTCGCCCAAACCACGGCCGACCTGTCCGTCGCAGTCTCGGACCTGCCTGACCCTGTGCGCATCGGCTCGAACCTGACGTATTCAATCGCGGTCACAAACGCCGGTCCCCACGCGGCCGGCGACGTGGTCCTGACCGACATCCTGCCGACCAACGTCACCTTCGTTTCGTGCGCCCTGAGCCAGGGCAGCTACGAGCAGTCCGACGACATCGTGACCTGCACTCTCGGGACCATCGGCATTCACGCGACGGCCGCCGTGACAATCGTGGTCTCGCCCGCGGCCGAGGGCGTCGTCACAAACGACGCATCGGCGACGACAAGCAGCGAGGATCCGGGCGGAAGCCGCGCCTCGTGCGTCACGACGATCCTCCCCCAGAACCGCCCGCCGCAGATCGTGTGGGCTCCCGAGGGCCCGTACACGCTGGCCGTGGGCTCTTCGACCAGCTTCGTGGTCTACGCGCAGGATCCCGAACACGATCCGGCTCTCACGATCACGAACACCGTCAAGCCCGCGGGCGCGACGTATGTCGGCAGCAACTTCTCGTGGTCCGCCAGCGCCGGCTCCGCGGGCACGACAAACGCCGTGACGTTCGTCGCCGACGATCACGTCGGCGACTCGTACAGCGTCGTGACCAGCCGCACGCACATCATCGTGCCCTTCGACTCGAACGGAAACGGGATCAACGACGGCTGGGAGTGGACCCACTTCACGAACCTGACGACGAGCGCCTCGGGCGACAACGACGGCGACCGGCTGAACAATTACGCCGAATACATCGCCGGCACGCAGCCGACGAACCCGGGCTCCCGCTTCTACGTCACGAGCTGCGTCAACCCGGTCGGTCAAAGCAATCACCAGGTCACGGTGACGACCGAGATGAGCCGGCGATACACGGTTTATTTCGCTGACGGGAAACTCTCGAACGGCATTCCGTGGGCGCCGTTCCTGAACTCGAGCACCGGCGTCTGGATCGAGACCCGCGGCTCCACGAACTACACTTTCACCGACAACGAGAGCACGAACACGACGGGCTCCGCGCCGCCCGCGGGCGTGCGCCAGTACAAGGTGAAGGTGGACATCCCGTAGGCGTCAGTAGTTGAACAGTTCCTCGCGGCGGAACTTCCGCTCCGCGCTCAGCTTGTTCAGCGAGTTGAGAATCTTCAGCTGAATATTGACCGTGATACGCCGGCCCTTCCGCGCCTTGTTGACCTGCTTGTGCGTCAGGAATTCCGTGGAGGCCGCAACGAGATCGGCGTTTTTCAAGCCCAGCTGATCCAGCACGGCATCCAGCGGCTGCGTGCCAAGGTCGAAATCTGAATCGAGATCAGTCATGGTCCACGTGATACCCACCCCGGCCTTCGGCCACCCCTCCCGAGGAGGGGATTACAGGGCGGGCTCATCCTCAATACATCAGGATCTCCAGCCATTCGTCTCCCTTGCGGCCGAGTTTCCAACCCTTGGAAGTTTTTGACACCAGGTGGCATCCGTTGCGGCCGAGCACTTCTTCGTCCACGCTCAGGACAACGGCCTTCTGCTTCCCGAGCGTCTGCTTCTCCGCGGGCGTCGAGCACCGCCCGCCGAGAAGCATTCCGTTTTCCGAACAAGAGAGAACGATCGGGCCGCCGTCGAACGCCGCGCCGCTCCACAAGGACGGATAGCGGTGGAAGAAGTCCGGCAGCTTCCTCGCGTTCAGCATGACTTCGAACGCCGGGGGCTGCGCGGCGACAAACGACCTGAAATCGATGTCCGGGTTCTGCTCGCGGGCCGCGATAAAGGTCCGAGGATCCACTCCAAGGAAATTGCGGCCGTGGAAGTTGCCGTGGTCCGGCTTGAGTTTCTGCGCCCTGTACCACGACGCAAACCGCTGGTTGTTGATGAGGCCGATCTCGAAATGGAGATGTGCGCGCTGCATCGGGATTCCGCTGGACGATGTGTTCCCCATGATGCCGATCGTCTCGCCGGCCGAGACCCTCTGCCCGGCCCGAAGCGTCTTGGGAACTTCCGCGAGGTGCGCGTAGAGCGTGTAGACCTCGCCGATCGGATCGTGATGGAGCAGGATCACGTAGATCCCGTAGTTCGAATTGCCGCCCACGCGGTTCACATAGCCGACGATGCCGTCGGCCACCGCGCGCACCGCATCCAGCGGGCGCCCGCGCCCGTCGCGCTTCATCGCGGCGATGTCGATGCCCTCGTGGAACGACGACATCAGCCCGCTGCCGTTGTTCGCCGTGCGCACCGACCCGTACAGGCCCGACTCGGGATTGCCCGAGGCCGTCGGCTGGTAGATGTCCGCCGTCACGCCCTCGAGAAGGCGGGTCTGGTCTGTGGGGAAGACGAAGTTCCTCCACGGCGCCGCGGCGGCGGCAACCTGCGCTGTGACCGCGGGCTCCAGCGGCGACTCCTCGACCACGTCTTCCGTTTTCGCGCAGCCGCGATTCCGCAGGCAGCTGAAGATCATGACATCGGCAACGACCAGCGGCACGATCCAGAGAAGATGCTTCAGG
>CAYQYB010000076.1:0-10283 GCA_964421535.1 uncultured Verrucomicrobiota bacterium
CGTCGAGGATTTCGACGGTCACAGTCTGGTATCGGCGTGGTGGGGCAGCGATCCGCAGGAGCCGTGGGCGTACCTCACGGACCCGGCGAACACCGAGCAGGTGCATTCGGGGTCGAACGCGCTGAAGGTCGTGTTCGACAAGGCGAACGATCCGGGCAACGCGTACGTCTTCTTCTCGGCGTCGGGGAACTACAACCTCGCCAATTACGATTTCCTGTCGTTCTGGGTCTACAACGACGGCACGCCGCTGCGGATCAAGGTGCGCATCGAGCAGACGTGGGAGCGCGCGTGGGAGTCCGATTGGGCGGGCATCTTCCCCTCCACGGCGACGCCGGCGGCGGATTGGGAGAACCTCGTGGTCGACCTCACGCGGGCGTTCGGCGCGACCAACGTCGACTGGACCGCGGTGAAGCAGATCATGTTCATGGTCGAGCCCGGCAGCACGAACGCGGCGGGCACGTTCTGGCTCGACGATATCCGGCTGTGGCGCGCGCCGAACAGCGCGCCGCTCGAGCCGTTCGAGTCCGACTTCTACGGCTGGGCCGCCGGCGCGCCGTTCAGCCTCGAACTGGCCACCAACATCTGCCACAACGACGGCACGCTGACGGGCGGCCTCGGCCAGCGCTCGCTCCGCGTGGCTTGGGGCCCGAAGGACGCGGACTACGGCAACTTCACCTACGAGACGTTGCACGACACGAATTCCGCGCCAGCCGGCCGCATCGGCAACTACGGCAACCTGTCGCTGAACGGCAACCGCGTGCTCCAGCTCTGGGTGCGGAGCGACACCGAGACGAACATGCCGATCCTGCTCAAGTGCGACACGGTGATCGACGACATGGGCGTGCGGACGTACACCGGCACCGGCGAGTGGCAGAAGCTGTCGTGGGACATCTCGGCGTTCTCGGGGATCGACAACGTCCACCAAGTCTTCCTGTTCCCGTATCCAGGCGCGGCGGATGACGGCGGCGAGTTCTACTTCGACGACCTGAATCTTGTCGGTGGCATGGCGCCGATGTTCCCGATCACGCCGGGAGGACTCGGCACGAGCGCGGCCGATCCGGACCACGACGGCCGCTACAGCATCACGTGGTCGCCGGTGGAAGAGGCGACTGTGTATGAAATTCGCGAGTCGTCCGATCCGAACTTCACGAGCTACACCGTCGTCCTCACGACCAACACGTGGTTCGAGTTCGCGAAGGACCCGGACGCCCAGGCTGGGGCGTACTACTACACGGTCCGCGCGATCACCGTCGCCGGTGGCGTGACCAACGTCAGCGGCCTCCCTGCGAACCCGGTGCGCGTGCGGCTGGCGTTGCCGCCGGCGGCCAAGAACCAGTCGTACGAGACCGCCTGCGCCGAGGTGGACAACCTGAACGTGCCGCTGTCGTACCCGGGCGCGCCCGGCTACCGCATCACGGTGACGCATCCGAAGTACTACCCGACGACGATCGGCGAGCGCGGCGCCGATTTCGACGACTGCGACTTCACCGAGACGACCATCTGGCGGATTGGAACCAACGACGGCTTCTGGGGCGAGTTCCTGGATCCCGCGCCCGGCGGCTCGCACGAGTTCCACGCGCAGGACAATCCCGCCGCCGGCGTGGATCAGTCGGCATCGAACTTCCCGAAGGAAATCAACGCCGACTGGATGACGAACGAGACGATCCGGTTCACGGCCGAAGAAGTGGGCGACGTCAACCTGGAGCAGAAGATCGGCGCAACGCTGATGGTGAACATGGCGATGGTCGGCGGCTCGCTGGCGTTGCGCATGGAGGCGCTCTCGTCGAACGGCTGGGTGGATTGCGGCACGCGCGTGTTCGACGGCAACCAGCGCACGAACTGGTGGACGACGCCCGACCTGATCTGGCAGGAGGGCGTGGACGTCAACGCGATCCGTTTGAGCAGCGTCCGCTCGCAAAGCTCGCCCGGCGCGTGGGCGATCTACGACAGCCTGGAGCTTTCGAAGCGCAGCCAGCGGAACGAGACGGTGTACTCGCAGATTTACGACGACGGCAACGTGGTCGTGGACGCCGTGGCGATCGATTTCTGGTGGCGCGCGCCGCAGTCGATGAACGTCCACGTCATCGGCCCGAACTCGTCGACGAACGTGTGCGACGTGCAGTACTTCCGGATCACGAAACGCATTCCGGACACGAACAGCGTGGAGTATTCGCAGGTGTTCGTGCTCTACGAGGACGGCAACGCGCGCCTCGAGCCGCATCCGCCGCGCGGGATCGACTGGGTGCCGTTCGGCGCGTCGGTGATCCTGGGGCCGTCGGAGGACGGCGTGCGCCCGTTCGTCGGGATCAAGGACGTGACGCTGTACGCGAAGGACCTGTCGATGGACGTTGTGTACGACGACGGCGGCGGCTCGCACGTGGAGATGTGGGTCGACCGTGAGCAGAATGTTGTCGATGTCACTCCGCTGTACGACACGGTTGTGAAATCGCTCTGCCGCTTCCGCTCGATGTGGGTGTATGACGGCAAGGCGGACATCGACCGCGTGGAAACGGGCGAGGGCGTTCTGCCGGTGTCGGAGCTGTGGGGCCAGCTCGGCGGGCCGTGGTGGATGTTCTACAAGGCGGCGCCGACGTTCCACAACACGTACTGCCCCGAGTTCCTGATCGAGGCGCGCGGCATTGACGAGGCGTTCCTGACGCGGCAGGCGGAATCGCTGGATGCGGGAACGAACTACCTGGTCGTCAACCGCGGCCACGGCGTGGGCGGACAGGCGATCAACATGTCCGTCGACGGAGGCGAGGCGAAGTTCAATGTCGTGCTGGGCGAGGACCGCCTGGACACGACGATGATCGTCCGCTACGCCGACGACGACGGCGGCAACAACGGGGATTACCCCGGCAACCTGATTCAGGTATACGTCGACGGCGAGCTGAAAGGTCAGACGCACTCCTCCAACACGGGCGGCTGGGATGAGTTTGAGGACACGCCGGCGATTCCCCTCGGAGACCTGACGGCGGGCACGCACGAGATCAAGATCGTGACGGGGCCGCTCTCCTTCGGCGTCGATCTCGACCAGTTCGAACTCATTTCGCGGCCGTCCGCAGTATCAGTTCGACAGGATCTGCTGACGCGGCAGGCGGAAGGTTTCGAGACGTCGTCGGGCATATCCATCTCCAACCGCTCCAACGCGGCGGGCGGCCAGACGATCGCGATCACGGGCCAGGTGGCCCGCTTCAACGGGCCGCGCGGCGTCGCGATCGACAGCGACGAGAAGGCGTACGTTGCGGACACGGGCAATCACACGATCCGCCGGATCAGCACCGTGGGCGTGGCGTCCACGATCGCGGGCGCGACCGGCCAGGCGGGCAGCGCGGATGGAACGGGAACCGTCGCGCGGTTCAACTCGCCGCGGGGCGTTGGGCTCGACCGCAGCTATCCGCGCAACGTGCTCGTTGCCGACACGGGCAATCACACGATCCGCAAGATCGCGCCGGACGGGACGGTGACGACGCTTGTCGGGCTTGCGGGCAGTTATGGGAATGCGGACGGCACCGGAACGACCGCGCGCTTCAACAGCCCGGCCGCCGTGGCGGCGGACCGCGCCGGCAATATCTACGTGGCGGACATGGGCAACCATACGATCCGCAGGATCAGCCCCGCGGGCGTTGTGTCCACGCTGGCGGGGTCCGCGGGCGTTTCCGGGAGCAACGACGGCATCGGCACAAATGCGCTGTTCAACAGCCCGACCGGAATCGCGGCGGACGACAACTGGATCGCGAACGTCTACGTGGCGGACACGGGCAACCACACGATCCGCAAGATCGCACCGGATGGCGCCGTGACGACCGTTGCGGGCTTGGCGGGCGCTTCAGGCGCGGATGATGGGACGGGCACGGGCGCGCGGTTCAACGGGCCGCGCGGCATCTCGTGCGGGCTCTGGTGGCCGTTCAATCTCTACGTGGCGGACACGGGCAACCACACGATCCGCAAGGTCACGACGGATGGCGCGGTGACGACGATGGCCGGCGTTGCAGGCAGCGCGGGCGACACGAACGGCATCGGCAGCGCGGCGCGTTTCGAATTCCCGGACGCGGTTGCCGTCAACGAGCCCGGCAATCTCGCGTACGTCGTGGAATCGTCGAATCATTCGGTTCGCGCCGTGACCAGCCCCAACCGGCCGAACTACATCGGCCTGCTGCCGGGCGTCGTGACGGCGCTTGCCGGAGAGTCGGGTGTTCCCGGCGCCGACGATGTCGCGACCAACGCGCAGGCGATGTACTCGTTCGTTGTTTCCGAAGCCCGGACGAACACGTATCTCGCCGTCCGATACTCGGACCCGGCCGGGCCGAACCGTGTTGAGATCCTGCTGGATGGTCACATGAAGGGCCGGTTCCCGACGGAGAACACTCCCGACTGGAATCATTTCGCGACGTGCGCGCCGCTCTATCTCGGCACGCTCACGGCGGGGACGCACACCATCGTCCTGCGCCCGAACGCGGGAACCCGCGGCGTGGAGTTGGACCAATTTGAAATCTTCAGCTGCACGTCGGCCGTGCGCGCCGTGTCGGGCCGCTTCCGGTTCAGCCAGGATTCGTACAGCGTGTTTGAAGGGGAGGGCATGGCCACGGTCACGGTCCTGCGCGTGGGCGGTAGCGAAGGAAGCGTGTCGGTTGGATATTTCAGCGAAGACGGAACGGCGGCCGCGGGCTTGGACTATCTCAGCGCCACGGGCGTGTTGCTCTTCGCGAACGGCGAGACCAGCAAGACATTCACGATTTCAGTTCTTGAGGATGCCCTGACGGAAGGGCAGGAAAGCGCGACGATTCAACTGATCGGACCCACAGGCGGTGCGTCGCTCGCGCCCCAGCACACGTCCGATCTCAACATCTCGGATCCGCTCCGCGGCTGGCTGCAGTTCAGCACGGGCACGGTACTGGCGGCCGAGGCCGGCGGCGCGGCGACGGTCACCGTGACGCGGACCGGCGGCAGCCAGGGCCGTGTCGGCGTGACGTACCGCACCAGCGACGGAACGGCCGCGGCGGGATTGGATTACGCCGCGACCACCGGCGTTCTTGTGTTCGCGGCCGGCGAAACCGAGAGGACGTTCACGGTTCCCGTCCTCAACGACGGATACCACGAACGCGACGAGACCACGTATCTCATGCTGAGCGACCCGACGGATGGCGCGCAACTTGGACGGCAGGATACGGCCGTGATGACGATCCTCGACGACGAGATGATCCTGCCGCTGGTCATCGGCGAGAACAACGCGAGCGCGGCGGAATTCGCACAGACCGATTACACGAACTACTTCTACGGCGCGACGATGCGCGCCGGCCAGTTCCCGAGAGAGCTGACGCTCGGCACGTGGGCCACGCAGTACATCGTTGCCGTTGCCGACGACTTCGACATTTCCTGCGGGCTCATCCTGACTCTCGACGCGACGACCAACAACGGCTCCGGCGCGCTGACTGTGCGCGTGGATGTCGACAACGGCACATGCTACCAGTACGCGGGCACGACGGAAGTGAGCTGGTCGAGCAATGGCTATGTCGCCATCGCGCCGATCCTGCTAGCGGCCGGCGCCAACACGATCCGGCTGACCGCGGAGTCGGGCAGCGGCGGAACGACGTCGATTCTGTGGGACCAGATCATGCTGTCGCCACGGTTCTACGTGCAGCACCTGGCCTACGACAACTACACGGGTGCGGACCTGTTCCCGCAGGCGACGGCGGAGCAGACGAATTACTCGGGCGCGGCGTGCTGCTGGATGGTGGCGCGCTACATGAAGGGTTCGTCGTTCGCTCTGACTCAGCAGGAGATTTTCAACGCGAACACGAAAGACCCGGCACACGGGAATGAAATCACGCCGGCGAGCTGCGCGGACTACATGACGGACATCGGCTGGCCGCCGTACTGGTTCAGCGAGCACCAGGTCGGCACGCTTAACGAGGCGCTGCGCGAGTCCGTGTACTGGATGGACTACACGCCGACGGGCGGTGTTCAGTCGCCGGTGTTCATCGTCTGCGGCACGAACTGGCAGTACAAGCTCCTGCGCGGTTTCGAAACGGACAAGAAGCCTTACGACGGCAACGGCCCGGTCGGCTCGACGTACGCCGTGCACGGCCTTTGGTTGAACGATCCGGCTTTCGGCGGGCTCGGTTATAACGTGTACGTCGTGGCGGAAGAGATGAGCGCGATTTACACGCCGTCCTCGGCCGACGGCAAATACAAGCTCGTCGTGGAACCTCCGCCGACCGCCGCGGAGTTGGAGAGGGCGCGCCAGCAGATTGACGGCTCCACGCTCACGATCGCCCCGGCAGAAGGCGACGCGGACATGGCGGCCTCGCTGCAGACGTTGCTTGGGCGGCGGACGACGAAGACTCGCGCGCCGGCGGCGGGTCCCGCGCGCGCGGTGGGCACTCGCGATCCGAGTTTGATCAAGGTCATTCCGTACGCGCTCGTGCAGGATCCCGGTTTCATGGCGGCGTTCCAGGGTTCGGACGCGAACGCGACGTACACGGTGAATGCGCAGGACCCGGCAAACGCCTACGTGCTGACGGCGGGCGGCGTGCGCGGCCCGGCCAGCACGGTCTATGTCCTGAAGCTGGATCCGGAATCGGGCGCGCTGCGCCAGGCGACGTGGCAAACCAAGCCCGCGTTTTACCCGCCGCTGTCGCAGGAAGCCGCGGCGTGGCTCGGCAAGCCCGTCGGCCATCCCGATGCCGTTCTTGCCGGCGCGGAACTGGTTTACGATCCGAAGATCGACCGCTCGCCGTTCTTCCCGCGTTGGAAACTGCGCTACAGCGCGGGCGGCCAGATCGTCACCAGCTTCGTCGCGCAGGCCGAGGCCGCCGGCCTTGGCGGCGACAGTGATCTCGATGGAATGAGCGACTTGATGGAACTCTACGCGGGCTGCAACCCCACGAACGCCCGATCCGCGTTCTGGGTGGACAGCAGGATGTCCGTGCTCGCCGGCTCGCAATACGGCGTTATCCAGTGGTCGAGTGTTTCGAATCGCCTGTACAGCATCCGGTGCGCCACGAGCGTGACGGGCGGTTTCGCCATGGTGGAGTCGCACATCGCGGCCATGCCGCCGATGAATTCGTACACAACGCTCCTGCCGGCGGCCAGTTCGTACTATCGAGTGTCGGTGGAGTAGCTGACGGAGAGAGGCAACGTGAAGGCAGCCCTGCTAGTCGTACTGGGCCTGATCGCGGGACCGGCGGTCGCACAGCCGGTTGCATCCACCAATCTTCTCGCGAACCCCGGCTTTGAGGAGTCACCGCAGAACGATCCCGCGCCGCCGGCCGGATGGGAGCGTTACTCGACGGCGAAGAAGGAGTCTTCCGTGACGGCCGCGGCGCATCTCGGCGGGTTGCAATGCCTGAAGCTGGCGTCCCAGGGCGTGCCGCGCGCCTTCCAAGGGCTCACGCAACGCATCGACGTCGTGGCCGGCGAAAAATACACGTTTGCCGCCAGTGTGATGAACGACCAAAGCGATCCGCTGAAAGGGATGGCCTATCTTCAGCTGTGCGTCGAGTGGCAGAACGCGCAGGGGCGGGAGATCGCCCGCAACTTCACTCCGCCGCAGGGGCAGACCTTTTCGAAAAGCCGCTGGACGCTCGTCGAGATACGCAAGGTCAAGGCGCCGCCGGGCGCCGTCCTCGCGGTGATCGGCATCCATCTCTACGAAGGGGAACGGGGCGGGAAGGGAAGCCTCTTTGTGGACGACGCCTGGTTCGGCATGATGCGCTAGCCGCTTGTTCCAAGGGTTGGAAAAATGGCCCTGAAAGTTTCCAATGTTTGGAAAATTCGGGCTACTCGCGGATCTGGCCGCTGCCGAGGACGACGTACTTGTAGCTGGTCAACTCCTCGAGGCCCATCGGGCCGCGCGCGTGAAGCTTGTCGGTGCTGATGCCGATCTCCGCGCCCATGCCGAACTCGCCGCCGTCCGTGAACCGGGTCGAGGCGTTGACGTAGACCGCCGCGGAATCGACTTCCTCGGTGAAAAGTTCCTGTGCCTTCTTGTCCTCGGCGACGATCGAGTCCGAGTGGTGCGAGCCGTACTTCGTGATGTGGTCGATGGCCGCGCGCGTGTCCGCGACGACGCGGACGCCGAGGATCAGGTCGAGGTACTCGGCGTACCAGTCGTCCTCGGTCGCTTCCTTCATGGAAGGAACGATCGCCCGCGCCGCGGCATCGCCGCGCAGTTCCACTTTTTTCGCCGCCAGGAGTTCCGCCATCTTCGGCAGGAACGCCGTTGCGATTTTCTCGTGCACGAGCACCTTCTCGACGGCGTTACAGACGCCCGGCCGCTGGCACTTCGCGTTCTCGATGATCTTGAGCGCCATGTCCGGGTTGGCGGACTCGTCCACGTACACGTGGCACACGCCCTTGAAATGCTTGATGACCGGCACGCGCGCCTGCTCGACGACGGCGCGGATGAGGCTCTCGCCGCCACGCGGCATGGCGAGGTCCACGCGCCCTTCAAGCTGGACCAGTTCGCGCACCGCGTCGCGGTCCGTCGTGGTCACGAGCTGGATCGAATGCTCCGGCAGGCCCTTCTTCGCGCCGCCCGCCTGCATGGCTTCGGCGATGGCGAGGTTCGACTGCATCGCCTCCTTGCCGCCGCGCAGGATCACGGCGTTCGACGTCTTGATGCAAAGGCTGGCCGCGTCGGCGGTGACGTTCGGCCGCGATTCGTAAATGATGGCGATGACGCCGATCGGCGTCCGCACTTTCTGGATCACGAGCCCGTTCGGGCGGATCCAGCGGCTGATCTTCGTGCCGACCGGGTCCTTCAGCCCGACGACCGCGCGCAGGCCCTTGATCATGCCGTCGATGCGGGCGTCGGTCAGGAGCAGGCGGTCGAGCAGGGCGCCGGAGAGGCCGGCCTGTTTGCCGGCTTCCATGTCCCGCGCGTTCGCGGCCTTGATCGCTTCGCGGCGCGTGTTCAGCTCTTCCGCCATCGCCTCGAGGATTGTGTTCTTGCGGCGCGAGGAAAGCCGGGCGAGGGCGCGCGAGGCCGCAACGGCCCGGTCACCCATCAAAACCATGTCATCGTGCAGGCTCATGACAACCTTCCGAGTTCAATGCCCAACACCACCATGTTATCGCGGTGGATGACTTCGTCGTAGTCCTTCGAACCAAGCATGGCGGCGATGTCGGCGGTCTTCAGACCCTTGATCTTCCGGATCTGGTCGCTGGAATAATCTACCACGCCGCACGCGAAAAGCACGCCCGCCGTGGTCTTCACGTTGACCACGGTCCCGCTGGCAAAATGGCCCTCGACGTCGCGGATGCCGATCGGCAGCAGGCTCTTGCCCTTCTGCTCGATCGCCGCGCGCGCGCCTTCGTCCACGATCACCGTCCCCTGCGGCTTGTTGAAGAACGCGATCCAGCGCTTCCGCCCGGCGAGAACGGAATCCTGGGTCAGCGACTCGGTTGCGATCAGCGTGCCGACGTCCTGGCCCGAAATGACTTTGTTCAAAACGCCGGACTTGCAGCCGTTCGCGATGACCACCGGCGCGCTCACGCGCGCGACCATGTTCGCGGCCTGAAGCTTGGACGCCATGCCGCCGGTCGAAAGCTCGCTGCCCTTGCCGTTCGCGTGGCTCAGCTCCTCGGCGGTGACGCCGTTCAGGACCGGCACGCGGCGCGCGCGGCCGCCCTTGGACGCCGGCGCGAGGAACCCGTCCACCGTCGTCAGGAGAATGAGCAGGTCCGCTTCGATCAGGAGCGCGACGAGCGCGGCAAGACGATCGTTGTCGCCGAACTTGATTTCGTCCACGGCCACGACGTCGTTCTCATTGACGATCGGCACGACCCCGTTCCGGAGGAGCGCCATCATCGTATTGCGGGCATTCAGGTGACGCTGGCGGTTGTTCAAGTCGTCGTGCGTCAGCAGGACCTGGCCCACCTTGCATTTCTCGGCCGCAAAGAGCTTGTCGTAGGTGGTCATCAGCCGCGACTGGCCCACGGCCGCGGCCATTTGGAGGTCCGGCAGGCTGGTCGGGCGGGTCTTCAGGCCGAGCGCGTGTACGCCGGTGCCGATCGCGCCGGAAGACACCACGACCACCTCCCGGCCTTCGCGTCGCAGGCGGGCGATGTCCTTGACCAAAGCCTTCATCCGCACCGCGTCCGGGCGGCCGGTCTTCTGGACCAGCACCCGGCTGCCGATCTTCACGACGATCCGGCGGGCGTTGGTCAGGTTTTTGCGTTGTTCTGATGTGCCCATAAAAAGTCGCAACATGGTGACAAATCGGGGGGTGGATGTCGAGATGCGGTAGTCCAATGTCCAAAGTCTAAGGTCCAAGGTT
>CAYQYB010000077.1:0-10251 GCA_964421535.1 uncultured Verrucomicrobiota bacterium
CTCGATGACGACCATGCGCCCGGTCTTCGGGTGGATGGCGAACTGAACGTTCGATCCGCCGGTCTCAACGCCGATGGCGCGCATGACCTTGATCGCGCCGTTTCGCATCTCTTGGTACTCGGCGTCGGTCAGCGTCTGCGCCGGCGCCACGGTGATGCTGTCGCCCGTGTGCACGCCCATCGGGTCGAGGTTCTCGATCGAGCAGATGATGACCACGTTGTCCTTGCGGTCGCGCATCACCTCGAGCTCGTATTCCTTCCAGCCCCAGACGGACTCTTCCAGCAGGACGGTGTGGTTCAGGCTGGCCTTGAGCCCGCCCGCGGCGATGTTGCGGAGTTCTTCCATGTTCTGGGCCGTGCCGCCGCCGGTGCCGCCGAGAGTGAAGCTGGGGCGTATGATGATGGGGAACCCGAGTTCCTCGGCTACCGCTTCGGCTTCCTTCAGAGTGGACACCTTGCGGCTCTTCAGGCACTCCAGGCCGGCCTTGACCATGGCCTCCTTGAAAAGGTCTCGATCCTCGGCACGCTTGATCACGTCGATCTTCGCGCCGATCATCTCCACGCCATATTTCTCCAGAATGCCTCTTTCGGCCACCTGGATGGACACGTTGAGGCCGGTCTGCCCGCCGAGCGTGGGTAGCAGCGCCTGCGGCCGCTCCTTGGCGATGATCTTCTCGATCGCCTCGGGCGTGATGGGTTCGACGTACGTCCGGTCGGCCGTCTCCGGGTCGGTCATGATCGTCGCGGGGTTGCTGTTGATCAGGACGACCTCGTAGCCTTCCTCGCGAAGCGCCTTGCAGGCCTGCGTCCCGGAATAGTCGAACTCGCACGCCTGGCCGATCACGATCGGGCCGGAGCCGATGAGGAGGATTTTCTTTATGTCTGTGCGTTTTGGCATGGGTTACTCGAAACTGGAAACTTGAAACTTGGAATATGGAACTTGGAATTCTCCTATTCCCACTCAATCGTTGAAGGCGGCTTCGAGCTGATGTCGTACACCACCCGGTTCACCCCGCGCACTTCGTTGATGATCCGCCGTGCGATGCAGTCCAGCGTGTCGTAGGGCAGGCGGAACCAGTCCGCCGTCATGCCGTCGAGACTTTGGACAGCGCGGACGGCGACGACGTTTTCGTACGTCCTCTCGTCGCCCATGACGCCGACGGTTTGCACCGGCAGAAGCACAACGAACGCCTGCCAGATGTCTCTGTAATTCGGGATCTTCCGGATCTCTTCCTGCATCCGCAGATCGGCTTGCTGAAGCAGGGCAACGCGCTCCTTCGTAACCTCGCCCAGGATTCGCACCGCAAGTCCGGGGCCGGGGAACGGCTGGCGGTCGATGATGTGCGACGGGAGCCCGAGCTCGCGCCCGAGCAGTCGGACTTCGTCCTTGAAGAGCTCGCGCAGCGGTTCGATCAGCGCGAACTGCAGGTCTTTCGGGAGGCCGCCGACGTTGTGGTGGCTCTTGATCGTGGCCGACGGCCCGCCGATCGGAGACGAGCTCTCGATCACGTCCGGGTACAGCGTGCCCTGGGCGAGGAACTTCACCTCGCCGAATTTGCGCGCCTCCGCCGAGAAGACGTCGATGAATGTCGATCCGATGATCTTGCGCTTCTTCTCGGGTTCCGTGACGCCCGCCAGACGGCCGAGGAACAAGTCCCCGGAACGCGAAACATGAAGGTCGATGCCGAAGTGCTTGCCGAACGTCTCCTCGACCTGTTCGGCCTCCTGGTAGCGCAGGACGCCGTTGTCGACGAACACGCAGTGAAGCTGCTTGCCGATCGCCCGGTGGAGCAGGGCGGCGACGACGGACGAATCCACGCCGCCGCTCAAGCCGCAGAGCACGTGGCCGGATCCGACCTTTTCGCGGATGGCCTTGACGCTCTCCGTGATGAACTGCGACATCTGCCAGTCGCCGGCGCAGCCGCATGTATCGATGATGAAATGGCGGAGAATCTCTATCCCCTGCGGCGTGTGGACCACTTCGGGGTGGAACTGGAGCCCGAACATGCGGCGCTCGGTGTTGGCCATGGCTGCGATCGGGCAGGTGTGCGTCCTCGCGAGCGCAATGAACCCCGGAGGGAGGACCTCCACCTGGTCGCCATGGCTCATCCAGACGTCGATCTCGTCCGGCAGTCCTTTGAACAGAATGTCTTCTTCCACGATTTCGATCCGCGCGCTTCCGTATTCGCGGGCCTTCCCGGGCCTGACTTGTCCGCCCAGGTCGCGGCCCATCAACTGCATGCCGTAGCAGATGCCGAGAACCGGGATGCCCATCTCGAACAGCGCCTTGTCGCAGGACGGCGAGCCGGGCTGAAGGACGCTGGCCGGGCCGCCGGAGAGGATGATGCCCTTCGGCTTGCGGAGCTTCAGCTCCGCGGCCGTCGTGTTGAACTTCAGGATTTCAGAGTAGACGTGCTGCTCGCGCACGCGGCGCGCGATGAGCTGCGTGTACTGCGAGCCGAAATCGAGAATGGCTATCCAGTCGTGGTTCATGATGCCGCCCCTCGGCCCGGGAGTGATGGAGTGGTGGAGTGATGGAGTGATGGGAACGCACTCCTCGCATTACTCCAGCACTCCAATACTCCATCACTCCATATGCCCATACTATCCATGCCTGGCCTCTTTCATCAGCCCCATGAACCGTTCAAATAAATACGTTGAGTCATGCGGGCCGGGGCAGGCCTCGGGGTGGTACTGCACCGAGAAGACCGGCAGTTTCTTGTGCCGCATGCCTTCGGACGTCTTGTCGTTCAGATTGATGTGCGTGGTCTCGACCAGGCTCTCGTCGAGGGACTTCAGGTCCACGGCGAACCCGTGGTTCTGCGAAGTGATCTCGACCTTGCTGGTTGTCAGGTCCATGACCGGCTGGTTCGCGCCGCGGTGGCCGAACTTCAGCTTGTACGTCTTGCCGCCGAACGCCCAGCCCAACAGCTGGTGCCCGAAGCAGATTCCGAAGGTTGGAACTCCGGACTCGATGATTTTCCGAATGTTGGAAACCACGTGGGCCACGCCCGCAGGATCGCCGGGCCCGTTGGAAATGAAGAACCCGTCAGGCTTCGTCGCGATGATCTCCTCGGCCTTCGTCCCCATCGGGAACACTTCCAGCCCGCAGCCGAGCCGGGCCATGAGCCGGAGCTGGTTGACCTTCACGCCGCAGTCCAGGACGGCCACCTTGAAGCGCGGGGCGTCCGGAGGACGGTTGAAGAACTTGTCGTACGCCTTCAGCCCCCGCTCGCCGATGCTTGAGAATCCCACGTACGCCTTGTGCGGCCCCGGCCATTTGTAACTGGCCTTCGTGCTGACTTCGGTGGCGATGTCGCGGCCGATGAAGCCGGGCCACGCGTTGGCCTTATCGACGAGGCTCTTCCTGTCGAGGTCCTTGGTCGACACGACGCACTTCATCGCGCCGCGCGACCGGATGTGGAGCGTGATCGCGCGCGTGTCCACGCCGTCGATCCCGATCATCCCGTTCTGTTCGAGGTACTGCGGCAGGGATTTCGTCGAACGCCAGTTGCTCGGGATCCGGCTGCACTCGCCGACGACCAGCGCGGCGGCGTGCGGGCTCGTGGATTCCAGGTCCTCGTCGTTGATCCCGTAGTTTCCGATCAGCGGATACGTCAGAGTCACGATCTGCTGGTGATACGAGGGATCGGTGAGGATCTCCTGGTAGCCCGTCATCGACGTGTTGAAAACGAGTTCGCCGAAGATCTCGCCGTTACCGGCGAAAGCCCGGCCCTCGAAACACGTCCCGTCTTCCAACGCTATGACTGCTTTTACGTTCATGAATGCCCTGAATTGCCCTCACCTCTTTCCTCTCCCGGGGGGAGAGGATGTCGGTTTGTCCACCCTCTCCCCTTGGGAGAGGGCCGGGGTGAGGGGCTCTCTACGTCTTCGTCCCCCGTTGTATTGCCGCCCCCACGAACGCCTTGAACAGCGGGTGGGGGACGAGGGGCTGCGACTTGAATTCGGGGTGAAATTGAACGGCGACAAACCACGGGTGGCCCGCCAGCTCGATGATTTCGACCAGCTTCTGGTCCGGCGACAGCCCGCTGAGCACGAGGCCCTTCTCTTCGAAGGCGGGCCGGTACTTGTTGTTGACCTCGTACCGGTGCCGGTGCCGCTCGCTGATCTTCTCCGCGGCATACGCTTCGGCGGCCTTGCTGCCTTTCTTCAGCGCGCACGGCCACGCGCCGAGGCGCATTGTTCCGCCCATATCCACGACCAGCTGCTGCTCCTCCATCAGGCAGACGACGGGGTGGGGGGTGGCCTTGTCGATCTCCGTGGTCTGGGCGCCGTTCAGGCCGCACACGTGGCGCGAAAACTCGATGACCGCGCATTGCAGGCCGAGGCAGATTCCAAAGAACGGCACGTTGTTCTCGCGCGCGTATTGGATGGCTTTGATCTTGCCCTCCACGCCGCGCGTTCCGAATCCTCCGGGGACGAGGATGCCGTCGGCCTGCTTCAGTTCGTCGAGGTGTTTACCTTCCTCGATCTCTTCGGCCGCGAGCTTCATGATCTCGACCTTGGCCTGGTGCGCGTAGCCGCCGTGGTAGATGGATTCGAAGATGGATTTGTAGGCGTCCTGCAGCTCCGAGTACTTGCCGATCACGGCGATCTTCACCGTCCGGGTCGGGTTGATGATCGTGTCGACCAGCTTCCGCCACGGCTGGAGCTTGGCCGACGGCTTGGCCATCCGGAAGTGCACGAGGATAATCTCGTCCAAGCCCTGTTCGGCGAGCACCAGCGGGAGCTCGTAGATCGTGTGCTGGACATCCTTCTCCTCGATCACCGCGTCGATCGCAACGTTGCAGAACAGGGAAAGCTTCTTCTTCACGTCGTCGGTCAGCTTGACCTCGGAACGGCAGATCAGCGCGTCGGGCACGATGCCGATCTCGCGCAGCTTCGCCACGCTCTGCTGGGAGGGCTTGGTCTTCACCTCGCCGGCGGCCTTGATGAAAGGCACGTAGGTGAGGTGGATGTACATCACGTTGTCGCGGCCTTCCTCGAGGCCGATCTGGCGGATGGCTTCGAGGAACGTCAGCCCCTCGATGTCGCCCACGGTGCCGCCGATCTCGACGAGCACGACATCCACGCCTTTCTCGTCCAGCGCGCGGATGTGCGCCTTGATCTCGTCCGTGATGTGCGGAATCATCTGGACCGTGCCGCCGAGGTAGTCGCCGTGCCGCTCCTTGCGGAGGACTTCCCAGTAGATGCGGCCCGCGGTGAAATTGCTCTTCTTGGACGTCGGCTGGCCGGTGAACCGCTCGTAGTGCCCGAGGTCGAGGTCCGTCTCGGCTCCGTCGTCGGTCACGTACACTTCGCCGTGCTGGTAGGGACTCATCGTGCCGGGATCCACGTTGAGATACGGATCCACCTTCACCATCCGGATGTTCAATCCGCGGCTGATCAAAATGCGGCCGAGCGAAGCCGAGGTCAGGCCCTTGCCCAAGGACGAAACCACGCCGCCTGTTATGAAAATGTATTTAGCCATTTTTCACTCGTACTCGCCGAACCGGGGACCGCGTATCGTAATCATAAAACCGGCATAAATCACAAACAAAATGTCACAGGGAAAAGCGGATTTTTCAGTCAACGGAGCTTCACAAAAACGTCGCGAAAAGGCGACGTTTTTGTAGGTGCTGGCGTACGCAGCCCGAAAAATCAATCACGCGTAAACACGGCAATATTGCCGTTTCAGGAGTCGCGTGATTTCGCGCCTTGGCTGTGCCTCTGCGCCGAATTGGCTAAGGGCGGCCGAATCAGGAAGAGGAATTGGACCGCGGATGAGCGCGGATTCGGCGACCCATCTCTGAGCTGCTGGCCGTGCACCATCAGCCGGAAACTGTGAACGGGGAACCGTGAACCACGCGCCGGGAGCTACTTCTTCGACAGCTCTTCTTTAAACCACGCTTCGACTTTCTGGCGGGCCCAGGGCGTCTTGCGCAGAAATGTCAGGCTCGACTTCACGCTTGGGTTGTTCTGGAAACAGCGGATCGGGATGCGGCGTCCCATCTCGGCCCACCCGTGCCGCGCGACCAGTTGATTGAGTATGTTCTCCAGCGTGATGCCGTGCAACGGATCGCGAGGGTGGGCGGAAGGGGATGGCATAAGTTGAGTTCCTATTGTTCGATCAGGTCGCGGTTGAGGGAGAGGAATGCGTCGCGCCAGGGGTAGTGGCGCAAGAGGGAGTCGTCGCGCTGGCCCAAGACGCAGGTAGCTGCGAAAAGGGCTTCGACGGTGGCCAGGCCGGTGTCGGGGTCGGCGTGGATCTTGGAACTGCGCGGGTAGGCGGTACGCCAGCCGGGCGGGATGGAGCGAGCTTCGACCGGCTCGATGGCTTTGCGCATCTTCACGGCATGGCGCCAGTTCGCGTCGAGCAGGAGGAGGGGGCGGCCGGCGTCGGCGGCCGTCAGCGGCGCGGCGTCAGGCGCGAGCAGGAGATGGCGCGAGAGGTCGGGCTTTTGGTGCAGGGGATATCGCAGAAACTCCAGCCCCGGAGTTCCGCGAAGGGGCTGAATCGTGCATTGGCCGCGGTCTTCGCCGCGCCGGATGATGATGAGGATGGAAAGGGGCATGGGGGATTCGTTCACGTCAATTCGCGTGTGCCCTGCGTAGCGCCCTGCGAAGCAGGGTTCATTCGCGGGCACCGCTTCCTCACACCCACCCGCGCAATTTCACTGCTTCCGCGACGCGGCTGACGGCGACGACGTAGGCGGCGAGGCGGACGGGCAGTTTCTTGTCCTTGTGCATTTTGTGGACGGCGCGGTAGGCGTCGGACATCTTCCTGTCGAGCTGCTGGTTGATGCCGTCGAGGGCCCAGTAGTAATTGTACGAGCCTTGGACGAGCTCGAAGTAGCTCGCAATCACGCCGCCGGCGTTGGCTAGGATGTCGGGGATGACGTTCACGCCGCGCACGTGGAGGATTTTGTCCGCCTCGGGCGTGGTCGGGCCGTCCGCGAGCTCGCAGAGAATCTTCGCCTTGATCCGGTCGGCGTTGCGGTCCGTGATCACGTTTTCCATCGCGGCGGGGTAGAGGACGTCGACCTCCAACTCCACGAGGTCTTCGTTGCTGATCGGGTTCGCGCCGGGGAATCCGGAAATCTTGCCCGTCTTCATCTTGTGCTCGAGAACCGCTTTCGGATCGAGCCCGGCGGCGCTATACACGCCGCCGCTGGTGTCGGACACGGCGAGCAGTCTCCCCCCGCCGAGAATCTCGGGGTGAAGGAGGGCGACATATTGCCCGGCGTTGCCGCAGCCCTGGATGGCGAAGGTCGTGTCCTTCGGTTCCAGTCCGAGCGCTTTGCACGCCTCGCGGACGAGGAGCACGCCGCCGCGCGCGGTCGCATCGTTGCGTCCCTGAGAGCCGGCGAGCGCGAGCGGCTTGCCGGTGGTCACGCCGGGATGCGCGCCCCGCGAAATCGTTTCGTATTCATCCATCATCCAAGCCATGACTTGCGGCGTGGTGTAAACGTCCGGCGCGGCCACATCGCGTTTCTCGCCCATCTCGGAGGCCATCGCGCGCATCCAGCCGCGCGCGAGCCGCTCTTTCTCGCTATCCGACATTTTCTTGGGATCGGCAATGACGCCGCCGCTGGCGCCGCCGAGAGGCAGGTCCGCCAAGGCGGTGCGCCACGTCATCCATGCGGCCATCGCGCGGCCGAGGTTCAAGTTTTCATCCGGATGCCAGCGGAGGCCGCCGATCGTCGGGCCGCGCGCGTTGTTGTACTGGATGCGGTAGCCGTGGAACGTCTTCGTGCGCCCGTCGTCCATCTTCACGGGAATCGTGAATCGGAACTCGCGCATCGGCCAGCGCAGGAACTCGGAGAGCGCGGGCTCGAGGCCGAGGAACGACGCGGCTTCGTCAAACTGGGACTGGGCGATTTCGAGCGGATTCGAGTTGTTGGCCATGTTCGGTTCTCCTGCCTGTTACTAGGTTCTGCACTGCTTCATAACCCACCCCGGCCTTCGGCCACCCCTCCGGTGGAGGGGAGCTATGTCACGAATCCCCTCCCGGGGAGGGGTCCGCGAAGCGGGGGGTGGGTTCCGTCAATCATCCATAACGCCTTTCATCAACACTGCCATCTTCCACGGCGTTTATCCAGCCTGTGACTTCCTGCTTTAGGGTGTCGGCGCGGAGCGCGGCGTTTACTTCAAGGACCTTGATCATGTTGTCCCACGACTCCGCTTCGGGCGCGAGCTTCGACAACCGGTTTGGTATCTTCGAAAGCAACTCGCCGTTCACGCCGTTGCCCTCGCAGCGCGGGAAGAGGGCGAAGTAGAGAGTGTCCATGGCGATCAGCTCGTTCAGGATGTGCGCGCCCATGGAGACTTCGGGGGTCAGGTTCCTGTGCATCGCCACGATCTCGCCGATCGCGCACGCGCGGCTGACCTCGGCAAACGACGCCGGAATCCCGAGCTCGGGGCTCGATGTGCCCCAGCGGCCGGGACCCAGCAGAAGAATACGGCCGTCCAGCGCCTTGGTGATCTTGCCGATGAGGCGCGCGACCTCGTAGCGGCTCCGCAGCGGCAGCGCGCCGTATTCCTCGGGTACCACGTAGACGATGTGATCCAGGGAGACGAGCCGGCTCGATCCGGTCACCGCGCCGCGGGCTTCCGCGAACTGATGTTTCGGGTCGATCTCGACATCGGGAAGCTCCGGCAGCGGCCTGCAGTCGGTCAACGTGATTGATGTCCCGCGATCCGCTGTGAACTCGGTGCTGAAACGGACCCTGACAGGCTGGCCGAAGCTCGTTTCGAGAGCGGCCAGAGCGGTTCGAAGGACGGGAACGAAATCCGTGTTCTTCAGGACCGGGTCGAAAGTCAAAGCCGTCGGCTGCATCCCCGTCGCGGGGTGGGGCGACCCGCCCTCGGTGGTGAACAGGTGGAGCGGAACATCCGTGGCGCGCTTCATGACGTCGACGAAGTAGTCCGACTCGACGCGGCCGCTTGTCAGATTGATGTAATCCATCTTGCGCTGCGAGTAGCGGCAGACTTCCTCGAAGTCCGTCTCGGGGCGCCGCAGCGGGGCTTTGAGAGCCACGGCGCGGGAGAAGTCGTCGCCCGACCGGTCGTCCAACCGCGTTCCAAGGCCGAAGACAAAACGCGCGAAACCCACGCGCGGATCCATGTACTCGTTCCACGCATACGGGTTGATCGACGTGGCTTCGCCGGAGAGGTGAGGGAAGAAGAAGTCTCCGTGGCGCGCGCCGGGGAGCCGCATGACGAGCAGCGATTCGATGCCTGCGGAATTGCGGAGAAACGCCTGAATTGCGCCGATCGTCTTTTCGCGATCGCGGTTCGGACAGATTAGGGCGTTCCCGGCTGTTGAGCCGACGAGGAGTGGCGAGTCGGCAAACTGATCCAGGCCGGCGGCGACGTGGGACGGCGTTTTGCCCGCCGCGACGGCTTTCGCGTCCTCGGCATGGATGGACAGAAAGTCGGGAACCGTGATGCCCGTGCTGGTCAGCGCTTTCCGGGCGCGGAGCAGATTATCGGTTGGTTCCGTCATGGCGCGAGCCTGTCATTTTTCATCCGCGGCGGCAAGACAACGAAAAAGGGCGGTCCCTTTCGGGACCGCCCTTTTCATCAACGAGTCACATGAATTAGACCAATACCTGGTCGAGCATCGCATCGGCGACCTTGACGAAGCCGGCGATGTTGGCGCCCATGACGTAGTTGCCCGGCTGGCCGTATTCCTTGGCCGCTTCGGAAGCCGCCTTGTGAATCGCGACCATGATGCCGTTCAACCTGCGATCGACTTCCTCGCGGCTCCAGCCCAAGCGCATCGAGTTCTGGCTCATCTCGAGGCCGGAGGTGGCCACGCCGCCGGCGTTCGCCGCCTTGCCCGGGCCGTACAGGATCTTCTTCTCGACGAACAGGTCCACCGCGGCCGGTGTGCTCGGCATGTTCGCGCCTTCGCTCACCACGTAGCAGCCGTTCTTCAGCAGCGCCTTCGCGTCGTCGCCGCTGATTTCATTCTGCGTCGCGCTCGGGAACGCGCACTGGCAGGGGACGCTCCACGGACGCTGGCCGTCGAGGTACTTCGCGCCTTTGTACTTGTCGCAGTACTCCTTGATGCGGCCGCGCTTGACGTTCTTGAGGTCCAGCACAAACGCGAGCTTCTCGGCGGTGATGCCGTCCATGTCGACGATCGTGCCGTTGGAGTCGGACAGCGTCACAGCCTTCGCGCCGAGCGGGTTCAGCTTCTCGACGGTGTACTGCGCGACGTTGCCGGAGCCCGAGACCGTGCAGA
>CAYQYB010000078.1:0-10245 GCA_964421535.1 uncultured Verrucomicrobiota bacterium
CATTACGTATACTGATCGCCAAACGTTTGTGCGCGTTGTTGCATAACTCGTTTGTTTTGTTCTCGTATTCAAGGGTTTCGTTAACGGCTTGCTGTTGAGCAGACAAGAATTCAGGATGAAGAAGTGAGGATCACAGGAACCAATGCCTCAGAACATTCCTACCGGTTGTTCTCGTTCGGAATGGTTTGTGTCGCAGCGATTCTCGCCGCCGGGTGTGTTGCCGTGAAGCGCGCGCCTCCAGCACCGCCCGAGTTCGCGGAACTCCCTGCGCATCTATGGATCTGCACGTCGCAGGGCGACGCCGAGAAGGTCACCCTCAATCCCCAGAGCAACGGCTCTCTTGAAGTCACAGTTCAGGGCAAGAGCCAATCGTCCGGCAAAGGCGCGGTGATCGCCCTGCCTCTCGGAGACTGGCGCATCGCGCCCTCCTCCGTTCTGGAAGTGACCGCCGTGTCCGATGCCGACATGCAGTTCGCTGCGGCGCTTCGCACCGACCAGTTTTACGAAAGCCCGGCGCAGCGGGTCGTGACAGGCAATCCGCAGGAATTTTCTTTCCCGCTCGGCACGAACTCATTCAAGAGCGCCCGCTCGAAGTGGGAACACCGCGACACGGTCAACGCCGTGAAGCCGCTGCAGTCCATCGAGCTCGTTCTCTACCCCGCACCCGGCCAGGCACGCACGATCATTCTCCATGGCGTCCGACTCCGCGGCGCCACGGTCCCGCCCGCGCCCCCGCCGCGATCCTTGCAGCCGCTGAAGATCGTCGCCGTTGCCGCGCCGACGACCGACGTTCCGCGCTTCGGCAAGTTCGAGGTGATCGCGCAGGTGACTACCGCCTGCTCGAATCCGTTCGACCCCGCGGAGATCACGGTCAACGCGGAGTTCATATCGCCTTCCGGCAGGAAACTCCTCTGCCCCGGATTCTTCGCCGCCTTTGGAAACACCACGGGCGATCCCGACGAGTGGCGCGTCCGATTCAGCCCGGACGAAGCCGGCTCCTGGACGTGGACACTCATCGCGAACACCCCGACGTCCGTTGTTGTTACAAAGCCTGCGACAATGACTTGCGGAGAGTCGCAGGATCCAGGCCCCGTTGTGATTTGCCAGGAGAACCCGCTGTTCTTCGACCATGCGGACGGCTCGTTCTACTACCCGATCGGCCACAACGTGTGCTGGAACAGCCTCGAGGAGTACCGGGAGCAGTTTGCGCTCATGAAGGAGAACGGCGAGAACTGGTCGCGCGTGTGGGTCGCGCCGTGGAACTGCGAGATCGAGTGGTCGCCGCGCGCGGGCATCTCGTACAAAGGACTCGGCAGGTACAACCTGTCCAACGCGCAAAAACTCGACGCCATCGTCGAGGCGGCCGAGCAGAACGGCATTTTCTTCCAGCTCGTCCTCCACGAGCACTGCCGTATGAGCGCGCGCACGAATCCGGAGTGGCAGAATAATCCTTATAATAAGGCGCTCGGCGGACCGTGCGAAATCCCGCAGGAATTCCTGACCCACGAGACCGCCCGCCGGCTGGCGAAGAACCGCCTGCGCTACATCATCGCGCGCTGGGGCTATTCCTCCAGCATCCTCGCCTGGGAACTTTTCAACGAGGCGGATCTCGGGGACGATTTCAAGTTCACGATCGACGCGGCGTGGCACAGGGAGATGGCGGAGTACCTGAAGTCGATCGACCCGCACCGGCACCTTGTCACGACGAGCTACATCTCGAACCCGAACGCGGAGGTGCTGAAGCTGGCGGCGATCGACTTCACGCAGTCGCACATCTACGCCCGCAACCTCCCCGACTGGTTCGTGCAGACCTATCACCGCTTCACGCAGTTCAACAAGCCGCACTTCATCGGCGAGTTCGGGCGCGGCACGGCCGACGGCATCGACGCCGAGGACAAGACCGGCCGCGTGCTCCACTCCGGCATATGGGCTCAGTTCATGACGCCGGATGCGGGCAGCGCGATGAGCTGGTGGTGGTACGACCTGATCCACCCGAACCGGCTCTACGGCCATTTTGCGGCCCTTTCCCGCTACGCCGCCGGCCTCGACCGGCGTTCCGGCACGTGGGAACTGCAGACCGGCCGGCTCGGCGAGGGCAACGTCCTTGCGCTTGTTTCGGCGCGGGAGATCTGCTTCTGGATCTACGACCCGGAAATCCTGCCGTGGACCGACGGACCCGCGCCGGCGCCGCGCGAGATCGCGGCCGAACTGACCGTCACCAACCTTTCGGACGGAGCTTGGACGCTGGAACACTGGGACACGTACACGGGCGAAATCGTCCGAAGCGATCCCTTTGTCGCCGACAACGAAGTCCTGATCGCGCCGATCCGCTTCACGGCGCCCGACGCGGCCTTCAAGCTCCGGCGGACGGATGCTGTCGAACCCGAGGCACAGATGCCGCGGCTCTTGCTCGAGCCCTGGGACATCGGCGACACGAACAAGATCAGCCGTGCCGAAATCCGGATCCCGTCGTCGCCGCAGTGGAGCCCGGAGATCCAGGTCGGCCAGTCGCAGGACGGCAGCTTCGCCTTCAAGGTAGCGCACGACGGCGACGCCCTGCGCGTCACGGTCCGCGTGACCGACAACAAGATCATGCGTCAGCATTCGGACGACTCCCTGTGGAAGGATGATTGCGTGGAGCTGTGGATCGACTCGCGCGGCGACGCCGACTTCTTCAAGAACACGCCGCACAATCCCGGCTGCTACCAGTTCGTGATCGCGCCCAGCCAATCCGAGCCCGGCAAAGCGGATACGATCACCTACCGCCATCCCGAGTGGAACAACAAGGTGTTTCCCTCGCTCGCGGCCACTTCGCAGATCGTCCCGGGCGGCTACGTCATCGAGGCCACGATCCCGCTCGCCGCCCTGCGCGGCGACAAGCCGGTCGCCGACCCGCGCCGCATCGGCTTCAACGTGTCCACCTGCGAGAGCGACGGGGCCGGGGGCTGGAAGCACCTGCTCTGGCAGGGCAAGGACGATTGGGACGCGCGGCAATGGAGTGTGGGAATTCTTGAACAATGAGCAACGTGAATCCAACTCGTACTCGTAATCTTAATCGTAATCGAAAGGCGAAGAGCACGAGTACGATTAAGATTACGATTACGAAACGGAACAGATAGAGGAGCACTGAAATGGCCAACGAGACCGTATTCAAGCGCTACAAGGGCAACCCGATCATCACCGCGAAGGCGGTGCCGCGCGCGAACAGCATCCACAACAGCGCGATCGTGAAATTCGGCGGCGGGTACGCCGGCATCTTCCGCGTCGACGAGATCGACATGAATTACACGCTCCACGTCGGCTGGAGCAAGGACGGGATCAAGTGGAAGATCGATCCGGACCGCATCAGGATGAAGAGCCGCGACCCGGAGATCGTGATGACGGACCAGAGCTACGATCCGCGGATCACGGAGCTCGACGGCGTGTACTATGTGACCTGGTGCAACTCGACGGAGCACGGCCCGGCGATCGGCCTCGCGACGACCAAGGATTTCAAGACGTTCGAGCAGCTGGAAAATCCGATGCCGCCGGCGAACCGCAACTGCGTGATCTTCCCGCGGAAGATCAACGGCAAGTACGCGATCTACCACCGGCCCAGCGACCGCGGCCACACGCCGTTCGGCGACATCTACTACGCCGAGAGCCCGGACCTGGTGCACTGGGGCCGCCACCGCTTCGTGCTCGGGCCGAAGGGCGGCTGGCAATCGATGAAGACCGGCCCCGGCCCCCACCCGATCGAGACGAAGGACGGCTGGCTGCTGATCTACCACGGCGTCTGGTGCAGCTGCAACGGCTACATTTACTCCGCGGGCGGCGCCCTGCTCGACCTCGACAAGCCGTGGAAGGTCATCGCGCGCACGAAGGATTATTTGATGTACCCGACGGAACTCTACGAGCGCGTCGGCGATGTGCCGAACGTGTTGTTCCCGAGTTCGGCAATCGTCGAGGGCAACAAGATCCGGCTCTACTACGGCTGCGCCGACACGTGCATCTCGATGGCCGAGGCCAAGCTCAGCGAAGTCGTCGCCTGGGTGAAAGAGCACAGCTTCAAATAGAACCATTCGCGCTGAACCCACCCCCCGCTTCGCGGACCCCTCCGGAGGAGGGGATCACGACATAGCTACCCCCTCCCTTGGGAGGGGCGGCCGCAGGCCGGGGTGGGTAACGCAAAGCAAACCGGCCCGCGGCTCTCGCCGCGGGCCGGGCTTTCTGCTGACCTCTGATCTCTGAACTCTGTCCTACTGCTTCACCGTCGTATCCGGGCCGCCTTCCATGGCCAGGTCGATCAGGTCATCCACCTTGCCGGTCGCCACGTTCATGCACGTGTCGGCGCCGCCATAGTAGATCTTGATCGTGCCGTCCGGCTCCGCGATCGCGCCGTTCGTGAACACGACATTGCCCACGTAGCCAACGCGCTCGTGGTAGTCCTCCGGGGCCAGGATGAACTGGTGCGAGCGGCCGATCACCTTGCGCGGGTCCTTCAGGTCGTGCACTGCCACGCCGAGCCGGTAGATGCTGCCGGCCATCGTGTTGGTGACCGCGTGGTAGATGTTCAGCCAGCCGCGCGGCGTCTTGATCGGGGGCGAGCCCGGACCGACCTTGCAGTCCTGCCAGATGTCATGATTGTCCGGGGCCATGATCAACTGCTGGTTGCCCCAGTGAATCAGGTCGGGCGAGTAGCTGATCCAGATGCACGGCCGGCCCCAGTTCGGGCGCTCGAAGCGGACGTACATGCCGTCGATCTTCTCGGGGAACAGCACGCAGTTGCGGTAGTCGATCGCCGTCGTCAGCGCGATGCGCTCGATCTTCATGAAGTCCTTGGTCTTCGCAAGGCCCATCTGGAAACCGCGCGTGGAGTAGCAGCTGTAGAAGATGTAGTACGTGTCGCCCATCTGGGTGATCCGCGGATCTTCCACGCCCTTGTTTTCCGGCTCCTTGAAGATGCCTTCCGTCGCCTTCGTCATGACCGGCTCGGGATGGATCTTGAAGTTGAAGCCGTCGTCGCTCATGGCGAGGCCGAACTGGGACATGCCGTCCAGGCGGCCGCAGCGAAGCAACAGCACGTACTTGCCGTTGTACTTCGCGACGCCGGAGTTGTAGACGGTCTCGCACGGATACGGCATATCCGTCGGCTTGATAATCGGGTTGCCCTTATACCGGGTTAATACTTTGCGCATCATGTTACTGCTCCTTGTGTTGGGTACTGCTTTCTTTTGTTGTGGTTACTTTTCTCGAACCAGCCGGACGTCGGCCGGGTTTCGGAAATCCTGTGGATCCGCGGACGACGAGTTCCACGTCCATGAAAACCTGTTCGGGCACGGCGACTTCCTTCGCGATCCGCTTGACCAGCCTGCGGACAGCCATCCGCCCCATCACCTCGGCGTCCGCGCGCATCGTCGTGAGCTGTGGCCAGCACTCGGAGGCGCGGAATGAATCGTCGAATCCGACGACGCTGATGTCGTCGGGCACTTTAAGGTTCTTCTCGTTGATCGCCTTGATCGCTTTCGCCGCGTTGACGTCGTTGCAGACGAAGACCGCCGTCGGCGGCACGGGAAGGTTGAGGAGGTTCAGCATGTTTTCGCGCCCCGCGTAGCTCGCGCCCACCTGGACCAGCGACTCGTCGAAAGGAATATGGTGCGCCGCCAGGGCTTCGCGATAGCCGCTCAGCCGCTCCTCGAAACTGGGGCTGCGCAGGGACCCGCCGACGAATCCGATACGGCCGTGGCCCAGCGAAATCAGATAATCCACCGCTTTTCGCGCGCCGTCCACATTATTGATCGCCACGCTGTCGAACCGCCCGCCGCCGAACCGGTGGTCCACCAGCACCAGCGGGTAGTTCAAGTTGTGCGCGTACCGGATCAGCGCGTCGTCCTGGTCGCCGACGAACAGGTATCCATCCGCCCGCCGCTCCCGCATGATCTTCGGCAGAGGGCTCCGGCCCATCCGGTCCGTCAACAGCGAGCAGAACGCCAGGCTGAACTCGTGCTTCGCCGTTTCCGCCGCGATGCCCGCCAGAACCTTCGAGTAAAACGGGTTCGTCAGGAACTCGCTTGTTTCGTCGCAGAACACGAGCGCGATCGTTTCCGTCCGCGACGTGGCCAGGCTGCGCGCCTGCCCGTTCGGGAAGAACCCGCGCTGGTCCGCCGCTTCCAGGATCCTGCGGCGGACGCCGGCGCTCACGCCGGGCTTGCCGCTCAAGGCGCGCGACACGGTCGCCTTGTGGACACCCAGTTCATTCGCGAGCTGCTGTATGGTCGGACTGCTCATAGCTACGACTCTTCGGACGGCTCTGACGTCACACCCGTTTTGTTTCTCTTCATTCCCCTCCCTCGGAGGGGTGGCCGCAGGCCGGGGTGGGTGTCCCCGGCGAGCGGCCAGGTGAATCATGGCAACAGCGGCTTCACACTGACTCCGTCAAACAACGCGCACCCTCCGCCCTTCTCGTCCGTGCACCAGACGGTGACCAGCACGCGGCAGTGGGTCGCCTTCTCCGGGGCCTTGACCTCGGGCAGCGTGATCTCGGTCCACGTGTCGGGCGTGATCGCCGTGTCCGCCTTGCCCACGACATCGAACTTCACGGAAGCGGGTTCTCCCACCGCCACGTCGCCTTCCGTCTTGTTTCGCCACTCGACTTTGACCTCGCCGTACGCGTCGCCCTTCATCACATCCTTGCCCGCCGTGTTCACGAACGCCGTGACGCTGTACCTGCTGTCCTTCCGGGTCGGAAAATCCTGGTACCAACCGGAGCGCTTCCACAGGCGAACGAAACTGCCGCCCTCCTGCGCCTTGACTCCGTAGTACTCCTGCTTGACGTCTCCATCGCCCCATAGGCTCCATGACTGATCGGCGTATTCGAATCCGCCATTCTCAATCAAAACATCGCCGGCCGCCCACACCGTGAACCCCGCACCAAATATGCCGACAACCGCAACTGCCCACATAATCGCCAAACGGTTTCCTGTTTTCATGCCCTTATCTCCTTTCTTTTCTGAGCATCTATTCGCGAATATACGCAAACGGTTGCGTTCCAGCAAGAACTTTTTTGATCATTTTTCATGCGATATACAAGGGTCGCCGCTGTGAGCATGTTTTCGGCAACCGAAATGAGAGTTTGCCAACGTCCTCCCGTTTTTCCTCTTTACAGATCCGAAACAAGACGCTAAAAAAGCTCTGCCTGTGGGACCGGTCCCCCGAATAGGGAACGTTCCCCGGGAACACGAGAAAGGAGTGGTCATGAGTCGTAGGGATGTAGTTGTGATCGTTCTGTCAGCTGTATTCGCCGCCGCGCTCGCCTCCCTGGCCATGGGTGCGGAGGCTGAACTGGTCAACGCGTCGTTCGAAGAGCCCATGGATCCTGCAGTCTGGGCGTGCGATATCGCCAAGAACTGGACGCGATGGGGACATTGGATGAACCGCGAAACGGGCTGGATGCCAACAAAATCAGGCACTTGCCTCATCGGCTATCATCACTGGGAAATCAACGGAACGGAAAACTCCGGCCTGAGCCAGCTGGTCACGGGAGTCACCAAAGGCGTGTCGTATACCTTCAGCATCTTCGCGTTCGTCGACAAGGATACCAACGCCGAATCCATTCAGCTGCGCCTGTCGGACGGCAAGCAGGATATCGCCAACCAAACCATCGCCATGAAATCGATCGTCCGCGGCGAGTGGACGCCTTTGTCCGTTACCGGAAAGGCCCAGTCCGACAAACTGTGGGTCAATGTGATCGTGGAGCCCATGAAGAAGGTCATGCAGCAGTGGGACCGCAAGGGCGCCATCAAGTTCGACGACGCCGATTTCCACGCCACGGAAGTTTACAACTGAATCGAGCGGCGCCAAACAACCGGTTCGTCTGGCCATGCGCTGCTGTTTCCGTGTTTCTTTAATATATTTTCACTTTTTACCGGAAAACCGCCCCTCTCGCTCCTTTCTATAAGTAGACGCGATTTCGAAATCGCGTCTACCAAAGAGGCTCTTGGCGCCAAAGCGCCGGAAAACAAACGCGAAAAAAGTTGGACATAACACTTGCCAACCCCACTTTCGATCACTACAGTCACGCCCCGGAAAAAAGAAAAAGGAAAAAGAAGAGAAAACCAGAACAGGTCTGGGAAGGTATATGGCAGACGCAACAAAGACAGCGGTTAAGCAGGAATACAAGCTTCATGACCGGGACACCGGATCTTCCGAGGTCCAGGTCGCCCTGCTGACCAAGCGTATCAAGGAGCTGACCGACCACCTCCAGAATCATGTCAAGGACCACAGCTCGCGCCGTGGATTGATCATGATGGTGAGCCGTCGGCGGCGCCTCTTGGACTACCTCAGGCGGACGCACGAAGAGCGCTACAAGAAGCTCATCGAGCGCCTCGGCCTGCGCCGGTAGTTCCATTCCTCTCAGCAACTCTGATTCTGTCTTCCATCAGGCACCGTGTGCCGGGCAGGTTCAGTCTTCTCTGTCGCAATCAAGCGATCTCTTCATCCCTTTTGTTTCCAAGAAAGAGAAAGAAAATGAATAAAGCAAAGTTCGTCGAAGTCGATGTGGGCGGCAAGAAAGTCCGTTTTGAATCGGGCCTTCTCGCCAAGCAGGCGCATGGCTCAGTCACGGTACAACTCGGGGAGACCGTCGTGTTTTCCGCGGTCACCGCAACCGACAAACCCAGGGAGGGGATCGATTACTTCCCGCTCCAGGTCGAGTACCGCGAGAAGTTCTACGCGGCCGGCCGGTTCCCCGGCGGCTACTTCAAGCGCGAAGCCCGCCCCTCCGAAAAGGAGATCCTCACGGCGCGCGTCACCGACCGCCCGATCCGTCCCCTCTTCCCGGACGGCTACTACAACGAAGTCCAGATCAACAACAGCATGCTGAGCGCGGACGGCGAAAACGAGTCCGACATTCTCAGCATCAACGCCGCCAGCGCGTCGCTCACCCTCTCGGAGATCCCGTTCATGGGCCCGATCGGCGCGGTGCGCGTCGGCCGGATCAACGGCCAGTTCGTCATCAACCCGACTCACTCGGAAATGGCCAACAGCGACCTCGACCTGATCTACGTCGGATCGCGCGAGCTGCCCCTGATGATCGAGGGATCCGCCAAGGAAATCGCCGAGGCGGACATGCTCGCGGCCATGCGGGCCGGCCACCAGGCCATCATCCCCCTGATCGACGCCCAGCTCGAGTTGCGCAGGCAGTTCGGCAAGGCCGACAAGGTCGCGACCGACAAGCCGATCGAGCACAGCCTCCTCGACAAGGCCCGCGAACTCGCGGGCGCGGACCTCGAGGCCGCGCTGATGATCAACGGTAAACTCGAGCGCCAGAACAAGGTGACCGAGATCAAGACCGCCTTGGATGCCAAGATGAAGGAAGCGCTTCCGGATCTGGCGCCTGAGAAATTCCGCCAGGTGTTTGACGCTCTGGAGATCGAAACCGTCCGCCGCCTCGTGCTCGAGAAGCGGCACCGCATCGGCGGCCGCGGGTTCGACGAACTCCGCCCGCTCGACGCCCAGGTCGGCGTCCTCCCGCGCACGCATGGCTCGTCGCTGTTCAGCCGCGGCGAGACCCAGGCGATGGCGACCATCACGCTCGGCACCGGCGACGACGTCCAGGAGATGGACGGCCTGACCGGCGGACCGGACGAGAAGAAGTTCATGCTGCACTACAACTTCCCGCCGTACAGCGTCGGCGAAGTCGGCCGCCTCGGCAGCACCGGGCGCCGCGAAATCGGCCACGGAGCCCTTGCGGAGCGCTCTCTCGCGCAGGTCATGCCGGCGGACTTCCCGTACACCACCCGCGTGGTGTCCGAGATCATGGAATCCAACGGCTCGTCCTCCATGGCGAGCATCTGCGCGGGCTGCCTCGCGCTGATGGACGCCGGCGTGCCGATCCGCAAGCCGGTGGCCGGAATTTCCATCGGCCTCTTCACCGCGCCCGGCAAGTCGGACCTCGTGGTCGACATCATCGGCACGGAAGATCACTGCGGCGACATGGACTTCAAGGTGGCCGGCACCCGCGACGGAATCACGGGCTTCCAGGTCGACCTGAAGCTTCGCGGCCTGCCCTGGGACATGGTCCAGGGGGCGTTTGAAAAGGCGCGCACAACAAGGTTGAAGATTCTCGACTTCATGCAAGGCGTCATCGCCGGGCCGCGCGCGGATCTCTCGGAATACGCGCCGCGCATCACCGTGCTGAAGATCAACCCCGAGAAGATCGGCGCGCTGATCGGCCCCGGCGGCAAGAACATCCGCCGCATCACCGAT
>CAYQYB010000079.1:0-10239 GCA_964421535.1 uncultured Verrucomicrobiota bacterium
GCGTGCCGCCCGCCCCGTAGTTCGTGCTTCCCTGGATCAGAACATGGGACGCCGAATCGCTCCGCCGGAAGCCTGCGTCGAACAGGCTCAGCGTGATCGGCTCCGTGAGGACGTACTCGCCCGTGTCGACGTAGATCGCATCCCCCGGCTCCACATCCCACTCGTCGAATATGGCCTGCAGCGAATCCTTGGGCGCCCACGCGTACACGCCCCTGTTCGTGGTGGAGCCCTCCGTCGAACAGTAGACATCCCCGTTGGTCAGCGCGTCGTTGACATAGAAGGAGAGCCGCTCGTTCCGCAGGGCGAACAGCGAATCCGTGACATCGAACACGTTGGTGTTCGCCTCGCTCGTCACCCGCCAGAGGCCGAGGATCGTGGAGGGGAAAGAAAGGGTGTTCCACGTGTACGACCGAGTGCCCACCGGCAGGTTGGTGGCGATGATGAGCCATGAAACTCCCGCGTCCGGAGAGAACTCAACGCGGACCGAGTGGCCCGTCGCATCGCCGCGCGCGTTCCAGAACAGTAACTGGTTCGCGCCGCCGGCGCGGCCGCCGTCGCTCAATGATACAGCGGTAAGGACGGCGTTCGTCGGCGTGCGGCTCGCCTGGAATGTGTTGCCGAACAGGCCGATGTTCACGCGGCTGCCGTTCGGCGCGGTTTCGTTGGCGAAGGCGTAGGAAGGGTCGCCGGCATCGATCAGCGTGGACGTCCACGCATCCGCCACAAACGTGCCGCTGGTCACGGCATAGCGTCCGCCCTGGCTGAACAAATGGAAATCGCCCGCGGCCGGCGAGTAGAACCCCGGATCATGGCTCAGGGTGTGCACATCCTGCGTGTTGTCGAGGGACCACCGGGACACGTTCTCGGAAATCGTCGGGAACTGCGCGTCGATCCTGTACCCGACGCAGGCCCCGTTCGTCACGAAGATGTCGTTGTAGTCCGAGTCGAGCGAGGCGCCGTTGATGCGGTACGCGTAGCGCCCGCTGCCGAACATGCCGAAGACGCTGTTGCGGATCTTCACACCGGCGGCGATAAGATTCATCGCGTTGACTTCATTGGACCACAGAAGGCCGTTGATCCACTCTATCCCCAGCCCTGAACGCACGTACACGCCGTTGTCGCCCGCGCCGCGGACCATGCAATTCCGGAAGATGCACCCCCACCTCGTGTCCTGCACGTCGAAGCCCTGGTTTCCGCCCTCGACCTCGACGCCATCGAACTCCACCGCGGCGCACCACGAGACCTCGGCGCCCGAGGATGCGTTTCGGATATGGAAATCGCGGATCACCACGCCGAGGGCCATGGACAACCGGAAGCCGTAGCTGCCGATCGCGCTGTTGCGATCCAGCACCGTCCCGCCGGCCGGGTAGTTCGTGCTCCCCTGGATCAGCACCGGCTGGTTCGTCGTGGAGTTCGCCGAATCCAGCTGTCCCACAAGGATGCCAGCGGTGTTCGTGTAGGCGCCCGTATCGACGTACACCACGTCGCCGTCGTCCAAGTCGTACGCGGCCAGCAACGTCTGAAGCGACAGCATCGGCTGCTCGGCCGTCAGCCCGAGATTCGTCAACGCGCCCGGGGACCGCGTGTACACGTCGCCGTTCGTATAGATATCATTCACGTAGAAGGCCATCGGCGTGTTCCGGATGGCGAACGGCTTCTGCGTCCGGTCGAACACGTTCGTATCGTTTTCGCTGGCGATGCTGAGGACCCCCCGGACCGTCGATGTGAAGAGCGTCGTGTCCCACGAATAGACCTGGCCCGTCGCGGACAGATTCGCCGCCACGGACTGCCACGTGGCCCCGTCGTCCGCGGAGAAATCCAGCCGCACAAGATGTCCTGTCGCGTCGCCTCTCGCCACCCAGCGCACCGCGTAGTTCGTCCCATCGGCACGGCCCCCGTCCACCAGCGACAGGAGGGTCAGCGAGGCGTTCGTGGGCGTTCGGCTGGCTTCGCCCGTGTTGGCGTACAAGCCGATGTTCACCCTCGATCCGTTCGGGCTCGTTTCGTTCCCGTACGCGGCGGCCGGGTCCCCGGCGTCCACGAGAGGAGAGGTCCGGCTGTCGAACACCCACACGCCGTTGGAGACCACGTAGCGCCCCGCGCTGCTCAGCGGATGGAAATCCCCGGCCACGGGATTCGCGAAGCCCGGGTCGCGGCACAGGCTGTGCGAATCGCGCTCCGTGTCCCGCACCCACCGCGCGAGCTTGTCGTAGTAGATGGGCACGTCCACCAGCGACCCGGCCCTGGCGTACTCCACGCCGGCATACGCCCCGTTGGTCAGGAAGATGCAGTTGTAATCCGCAACCAGGGTGGCCACGGAAACGAAGTACGCGTAGCGATCCGCGCCGAAGGCCCCAATCACGCTGTTCGACACGGTGATCGACCCGCCCACGGAATGGATCCCGTACAGGTTCGACCACAGCACGCCGCTGTCCCACAGCGTGTTCTTGGAACCCAGCGCGTTGTCCACGCCGTTGCTGCGGGCTCCAGCCCCCACGCAGTACCGGAACTGGGACGCCTGCGAGCTGTACACCTTGAAGCCGCAGTTGCCGCCTTCGACACGCACCCGCTCCACCACCGAGTTCGTCGCCCGGTTCAGTTCGACGCCCACGTCGATCCCCTCCGCGGTGCCGGGACGGATCCGCAGGTTCCGGAACTCGACGCCGCGCGTGTCGTCGCCCCGGATGCCGAACCCGTTGAAGACGGTCCCTCCCGCGGCCTCGTTCGTGCTTCCCTGGATGACAACCCGCGTGACGCCGTCGCCGCCGTCGAGCTGGCCGACCACCATGTCCACCGTGCTGCTGTACGAACCGGTGTCGAGGTAGACTGTGTCGCCACCCTCCAGGTCGTAGGCGTCAAGAACCTGCTGGAGAGAGGCCTTGGGCGACGACGACGTCAGGCCGGTGTTCGACGAACTGCCCGTCGCGGTCGTGTACACATCGCCGTTGGTCGACGCGTCGTTCACATAGAAGCTGAACGGCCCATTCCTTACCGCGAAGGGCCGCGCCGAAGCCGCCGTCGCGCTCGAGTTGCTCTGGCTGGTGATCCTCCACATTCCGCTCACCGTGTTGGTGAACAGCGTGGTGTTCCAGGAATAGGTCCCGCCAGCCGCGGACAGATTGGACACGACGGGTTGCCAGGAAGAGCCTCCGTTCGGGGAGAACTCAATGCGGACCTGGTGTCCCGTTGCATCGCCGTGCGCCACCCAGTACAGCGTGTAGCCCGTTCCTTCCGCGCGCCCTCCGTCGTTCAGCGACACGACGGTGAAGAACCCGTTGGTGGCGGTCTTGCTGGCGACCGGCGTGTTTCCATGAGGACCGATGTTCACCCTCCGCCCGTTCGGGAGAGGTTCGTTCGTGAACGCCGCGGACGGATTTCCGGCATCCACCAGCCCGGACGTCTCGCCGTCGAGCGTGAAGGTATCGTTCGAAACCACGTACCGCCCGCCCTGGCTCAGCAGGTGGAAGTCGCCGGTCGCGAGGTCCGCAACCAGGGGGTTGCCGCTCAGGGTGCGGCGGTCGCGCCCCGTATCCCGCGCCCACCGGGAAACGCTGTCGTAGACCATGTCCGCCAGGACCGGCAGGGGAACGGGCGGCGCGGTCTGCACGCCCACGAAGGCCCCGTTGGTCATGTGCAGGGCATTGTAGTCCGACACCAGGCTCCCGCCGTCCCTGACCTGATAGAACCGACAGTTGTTGCCGTTGGCGCTGAAGATGGTGTTGGAGACGACAATGTCGCCCTCGGTCACATCCACGCACACGCCCGTCGTCCCCATCGTCACAAAGGCGCCGCCGTCCCAGATCGTGCCGCTGGAGGACCTCGCGCTCACGCCCGTGGCCGTGAACATGTGGACCACCGAGTGCTGGATCGTGTTCGTCGCCGACTTCCGGATCTCGAAGCCGATCTCAGGGTGGTCCACGCGAACGCGGTCCATCGCGCAGTTCGTGGACTCGTACACATACACGCCGCCCACCGCGTTCGTGATTCGCAGGTCCTGGAGCCCGATGCCCACGGCGCCCAGGATCTGGATGGCCCACAGCCCGCCCATGCGGTTGAGCACCGTGCCGCCCGCCGCCTCGTTCGTGCTGCCCTGGATGATCAGCAGGTTCGTGCCCGTGCCCGACACCAGGCTGTTGATCGTCAGGCCGTTCGTCAGATTGTACGTCCCCGTGTCGATCAGAAGCCGGTCACCCTGCTCCAGGATGTAGTTGTTCAGAATGCCCTGGATCGACGACTTCGGCGTGCTGGGCCGCAGCCCGTCGTTGGCGGCGCTGCCCGGCGCCGTGGTGTACACGTCGCCGTTGGTGCTCAAGTCGTTGACGTAATAGCCCAACGGCTCGTTCTTGAGCGCGAAGAAGGAGTCCGTCTCATCCCAGATGGATGTCGACGACTGGCTCACGACGCGCCACTTGCCGATGGACGAGCTGAGGTAGGACGACGTGTTCCACAGGACGCGGTTGGTCGACGCCAGCACGTTCGTGGCGATGTTGGTCCAGGTCGACCCGCCGTCGGCGGAGTAGTCCACGTAGACCAGCATCCCCGTCGCGGACCCGCCGGCGAGCCAGTAGATGTAGTTCGTGCCGCGGATAATGCCGCCGCTGTTCAGCGTCAGCGCGACCAGCCATCCGTTGGTCCGGCTCCGGCTCGCCTCCGGCGTGTTCCCGTGCAAGCCGACATTCAGGCGGTTCCCGTTGGGAGCCGGCTCGGACCCAAAAGCCGCCGCGGGATCGCCGCCGTCAATCAGGAGGGACGTCACCGTGTCGGTCACGACACCCAGGCCCTGCTGATACCGCCCTGCCTGGCTCATCAGGTGGAAATCCCCCGCGGACGCGTCGGCGAATTGCGGATCATGGCTCAGGCTGTGGATGTCATTGGTCGTGCTCTCCTGCCACGAAGAGAGGTACTTCAACACCGTGTTGATCTTCCTCGCGAACCACGACTCGCCGAGGTTCTGAACGTTGTTGTAATCAGAAACAAGCACGTCGTTGGTCTGGGCCGTCTCGAACAAGAGGCTCCCGGCCCCGGACACGGCAAGCACGCTGTTGCTGACGCCCAGGGTGCCTCCGTTCAGGCTCACCCCTCCGATCCCGTTCGACCAGATTACGGAGTTCAGAATCTGGACGTCCGAAATCCCTTCGCCGTAGACGCCCACCCGCGCGTTGTCGGCGGCCACGCAGCGCAGGAGACGAATCCCGGACGAGTAGAGCACCTCGAACCCGTTCGACGCGTTGGCGATCGTCCGCACCGACAGCATGATGTTGGCCGAGTTGGTCATGAAGACGCCCCGGTCGGCGCCCCTCAGGACCAGGTTGGATGCGGCGAGCCACTGGACCCCATCCATCTTGAGCGCATAGGAACGCACACCCGTCAGCTGCCGGTCAAATACGCTGCCGCCGCCAAGCAGGTTCGTGCTCCCCAGGACCTGGACAACCGTCCCCGAAATCCCGCTGTCCGGCCGGCCCATGTCCATGCTCACCAGCACGTTCGTGTAGTAGCCCGTGTCGACGAAAATGCGGTCGCCCGGCTCCACGTCATACCTGGAGAAGACCGTCGCCAGCAGGTTGATCGGCTGGTTCGAGGTCGCCACCCAGTTCGTCGGCGAGCCCGCGCCCGCGCAATAGGTGTCGCCCGACGTGCTGTCGTCGTTGACGTAGAAGGACAGCGCCGCATTGCGGAGGCTGAGGAAGTTCGTCGTCCGGTCGAAGACGTTCGTCTCCGACGTGTGAACCACGCCCCACAGCGCGGCGACCGTGCTGTTGGTGGACGTCGTATTCCAGGAAACGATCTCGTTCGTGACCGGAACGCCGTTGGTCAGGACGGACCACCGATGCCCGCCGTCCGTCGAGACCTCCACGCGCACCGTCCCGCCCGTCGCGTTGCCGGACACCCAGTGCAGGGTGCTGGTGCCCCGGGTCCATCCGCCCGCCTGATGGCTCACCGCCGACAGCCAGAAGTTCGTACGGCCCTTGCTCGCCTCCCACGTGTTGCCGTGGGGGCCGATGTTGATGCGGACGCCGGTGGGCTCGTTCGTCGCCGCCGCCGCCGGATCGCCGCTGTCGATCAGCAGCGAGGTCTCGCTGTCCGTCAGCCAGCCCCTCAGCGGATCGTAGCGGCCCTGCTGGGTTTCCGTCTTCAGGTGGAAATCGTTCGCATCCGCATCCGCGAACAGCGGATCCACGCTCAGGCTGTGCAGTTCCTGGCCGCACTCCGTGACCCACGCGGAGAGCGTGTCCAGGTTCCTCCCCAGGGAAGTCACGTAGCCCACGAGCGCGTTCCCTTCCACGAACAGGTCGTTGTAGTCGCCGACGATGTTGGTGATCGCGGGCTCGTAGTACAGGTAGGCCGCGTCGCCGGACGCCATGAGGATGCTGTTGCTGACCGCGGCGCGCCCCGACACGACCCGGATGGCCGCATTGCTGTTGTCCAGGAAGACGCCGCCATCGATATAGATCGACTCGCTGCCCTGCACGCTGACGCCGTAGCTCAAGTCGCGGCCGACGCACCGGCTGAGGCTGATCGTCGAGCAGTTGACGAACTCGAACCCCGCATCGCGGCTGAGCCTCGTCGCGATGCCTTCGAGACGGATGGTGGATGCGTTCCTGGCCCTCACACCCTTCAAGCCCGTCTGGAGCGTGAGGTCCCGGATCGTCACTTCCTGCGGAGTGCCGTTCACGGGATCGATGTCGATAACCGGCCACGCGTTGTTGTTGCCGCTGATCACCGACCCGCCGGCGATGACGTTCGTGCTTCCCTGGATAACGACCGGGTTCCCGTTCGTGCCGCAGTCCAGGGCCGTGATCCGAATGTACGCCCCGTTGAGGTTGTACGCACCCGTGTCGACGTAGATGATGTCGCCGGGCTCCACGTCGTAGGCTGTGAGAATCGCCTGCACGCTCGCCTTGGGCGTGAAGGCCGACGCGCCCGCGTTGTCGTCGTTCCCCACCACGCTCGTGTAGATGTCGCCGTTCGTGCTGCTGTCGTTGACGTAGTACTTGTACGCGCCGTTGCGCAGCGTGAAATCCCCGACGCTGGTGGCGCTGCCGATGTTGGTATTGAACTCGTAGGCGATCCGCCAACGGCCCAGCCGCGTGGACGTGAAATTCGTGTTCGCCCATGTGTACGACTCGGCAGACGCCAGGAGGCCCGTCGCAACCGTCGCCCAGGAAACGCCCGAATCGCTGGAGAACTCGAGCCGGACCGTGCTACCGGTCGGATAGTTCCCCGCCTTCCAGTACAGCTTCTCATTGATGTTGAGCGTGCCGCCGTCGCTGTAGGTAAGAACCTGCAGCCAAGCGTTCGTCCGGCTCAGGCTCGCTTCCGCCGTGTTCCCGTGAATGCCCACGTTCACATTGCTGCCGTGCGGCACGGGCTCGTTGGTGTACGCCGCCGCGGGATCGCCCAGGTCGATGCACGGGCTGTGGTTTGTGTAGACCACCCATGCGCCGTTCGAGTACGTGCCTCTGACGCTCTTCAGGTGGAAATCGAAACTCGCCGGGTCAGCAAACAGCGGATCCGCGACCGTGCTGCGCCACCAGTTCGTCTTGTCCTTCTGCATCTCGTTCAGCGACAGGTAGCCGAGGCCCATCGAAACGTCGTAGAGCACATTGTAGTCGCCAAGGGCCGGCTGCCCCGCCGATCCGCTGAACACCGTGCCGCCGACGATCACGCTGTTGCTGATCGTGATGGGGTACGGGTTGAAATCGAGCTGGAACGCCACGCCGTTGCTCCAGCTCAGCCCGAAATTCCACTGGGAGAAAGACGTGTTGGCGCGGTATCCCACGCCGTTGCGGATGGCCGCGCACCGGACGAACTTGGACCGCGTGGACGGGTTGTCGTAAAAACCGTAGGTGTTGCTGATGCAGTACAGGCCCTCGTACTCCCCGTATGCGGCGTTCACATTGAGCCCGTACTGCCCGCCCCTCAGCCGCAGGTCGACGAGCCTGACGAACGGGGCGTTGATCGTCACGACGTGCGACGCCGCGCTCTGCCGGTCGAACACCGACCCGCCCGCGTTGTAGTTGGTGCTGCCCTGGATGGTCATCAGGTTGTTCGTTGCGCCCTGGTCCGACGCCCCCACGGTAACCGTATTGGTCAGGGCATAGAAACCGGTGTCAACGTACACGATGTCCGCGGGGCCCAGGTCGATCTCGTCGATCAACTCCTGCACGCCGGCCTTGGGAGAGAACGGGAAGAAGCCGTCGTTCGTCGAGTTGCCCACCGCGGTGCAGTACACGTCGTGGTTGGTGGACCCGTCGTTCACGTAGTAGCGGATCAGCTCGTTCGTGCCCTTCACCACGAACACGCGGTCGTTCGTGTCCGCGATCGCCGGGTTCGCCTCGCTCACCACGCGCCAGAGGGCGACCGGCGTGGACGTGACCGCCGACGCATCCCAGTAATAATAGCCGTTGGTCACCAGCACGTTGGTCGCCAGGTTCACCCAGCTCCCGCCCCGGTCCCTGGAGTAGTCGACCCGGACTTTCCCGTTCGTGGGGAAGTTCCTCGACACCCAGTACAGCGTTCCCGTGTACCAGAGCGAGCCGCCGTCGTTGTACGAGAGGGCAAAGAGGTACGGACTATTGGTCGGGCTTCTGCTCGCCTCCGTGCTGTTCCCGTAAATGCCCGCGTCGATCCGCGCTCCGTTCGGCGCCGGCTCGTTTGTGTACGGCCACGAGGGGTTTCCGAAGTCGATCGTCACCGAGGTCACCGTGTCCGTCACCCAGAGCTTCGACACCGGGTTGAAGCGCCCCTGTTCGCTCCGGGGATGGAAGTCCAGGTTCACGGGATCGCCCAGCTGAGGATCGGCGAAGGTGCTGTGCCACCAGCTGTTCTTGTTTCGCTGGAGGTCGCCCAGGTTCTGGTACGTTCCGCCCATCGTCACGCTCCAGAACACGTTGTAGTCGCCCGCCCCGGGATTGCCGGCCGCGCCGGCAAAGGCCGTCCCGCCCACGATCACGCTGTTGCTGACCGTGGCCGACGAAGGGTCGAAGTCGAATTGAAAAGCGTAGACGTTGCTCCAGCTCACGCCCTGCTCCCACTTCGACCCCGTCGTGTTGGCCCGGTAGCCGTACGTGTTCCGGACCGCGGCGCACCGGATGAAGCGCGCGGCCGTGAACGGCTCGTCGTAGAACCCGTAGGTGTTGCTGATGCTGAAGATCCTCTCGAACTCGCACCCCACCTTGGACTGCACCAGGGACAAGCCGTACCGGCCGCCCTGGAGGCGGAGGTCGACCAATCGCACATACGACCCGTTGACGACCAGCACGTCGGAAGCGCTGGTCTGCCGGTCGAAAAGCGAGCCGCCGGCCGCGAAGTTCGTGCTGCCCTGGACCGTGATGCGGCTCGAAGCGGAGCCTTGGTCGGGCGCGTCCAAGGTGACGGTGTTCGTCAGGTTGTAGATGCCGGTGTCCACGAACACGGTGTCGCCGCCGCCCAGGTCGTACTCGTTCAGCAGGTCCTGCAGATTCAGCTTCGGCGAGAGCGGCGAAAGCCCGTCGTTCGTCACCGCGCCGGGGCTTCCGCAGTAGACGTCGTTGAGCGTGCTCGCATCGTTCACGTAGAAGCGGATCAGCTCGTTGGTCCCCTTGATCACAAACAGGGCCGCGTTCGTGGAGGCAACCCCGGCGTCGGCCTCGCTCACCACGCGCCAGTAGGCGACCGGCGTGGACGTGATCGCCGACGCGTTCCAGAAGAAGGACCCGTTCGTCACCAGCACGTTGGTCACGATGTTGATCCACGTGGCGCCGCGGTTGGGAGAGTAGTCGAGCTTGACCGTTCCGTTGGTGGGGAAGTTGCGGTACGCCCAGTACACCGAGCTCGTGTAGAGCAAGGTGCCGCCGTCGTTGAACGAAAGAGCCATCAGGTACGCGGAGTTCGTCGGGCTCTTGCTGGCCTCGACGCTGTTCCCGTAGACGCCGACGTCCACCCGCGACCCGTTCGGCGCCGGCTCGTTCGTGTAGATGGACGCCGGGTTCCCGAGATCGATCACAACTGACGTGACCGTGTCCGTCACCCACGTCTTCGACACGGAATCGAAACGGCCCTGCTGGCTCCGGGGATGAAAATCCAGGCCCAGGGGGTCCATGAGTTGAGGCTCGGCGTACGTGCTGCGCCACCAGTTGTTCCTCGCGCGCTGCAGATCGCTCAGGTTCTGGTGCGTTCCGCCCAGCGTCACGTTCCAGAACACGTTGAAATCGCCCGCCCCCGGAACCGCCGTTGTGTTCCGGTAAAGCCCGCCCGCCG
>CAYQYB010000080.1:0-10157 GCA_964421535.1 uncultured Verrucomicrobiota bacterium
CGTGTCGCGAAGTTCCGCGCTCGCCAGCAAGGCCACCGGCTTCCCCATCGCAAAAATCGCGGCCAAGCTGGCCGTCGGCTACACGCTGGACGAATTGCCGAACGATATCACTCGGGAAACGCCGGCCAGCTTCGAGCCGACGCTGGACTACTGCGTGGTCAAAGTACCTCGTTTTGCGTTCGAGAAATTCGCGGGGGCGGACCCGCGCCTCGGCGTCAGCATGAAGTCCGTGGGCGAAACGATGGCCATCGGCATGAACGTCCGCGAGGCCCTGCAGAAGGCGTTCCGGGGACTGGAAATCGGCGTGGACGGGCTGGACCTGAAGGCGGAGGAGCGGATCGTGACGGAGAAGCTGGAGAAACAGCTCTCCTCCACGGACCAGGACCGGCACGTCACCAGCAAGTACGCGCTGAAACACGGCATGCCTATTTCGCGAATCTCCGAGCTGACAAGCATCGATCCGTGGTTCGTCGACAACATCGCGCAGATCGTCGACATCGAGCACGAGATCGCGGCCGCGCCGAAGGACAAGCCGATGGACCCGGAGCTTCTGAGGAAGGCCAAGCGCTCGGGCTTCTCCGACCGGCAGATCGCCGCCCTGCGCGGCCCGAACGTGACAGAGCTGGACATCCGCAAAGAGCGGATCGCCGCGGGCATCAAGCCGGTCTATCGCCTTGTCGACACGTGCGCGGCCGAATTCGAGGCGCGCACGCCGTATTTCTACTCCAGCTACGGCGGGGAGCGAGACGAGTCGCGCGTGTCCGATCGCAAGAAGGTCATGATTCTGGGCGGCGGGCCGAACCGCATCGGCCAGGGCATTGAATTCGACTACTGCTGCGTCCACACCGTGATGGCGCTCCGCGAACTGGGTTACGAGACCATCATGGTCAACAGCAACCCGGAGACCGTCAGCACGGATTACGATACGGCGGACAAACTCTATTTCGAGCCGCTCACGTTCGAAGACGTGATGAACATCTACGAGAACGAGAAGCCCGAGGGCGTCATCGTGCAGATGGGCGGACAGACCCCGCTCAACCTGGCGATCCCCTTGATGAACGCCGGCGTGCCGATCCTGGGCACTTCCCCGCTGAGCATCGACAAGGCGGAGGACCGCGAACAGACGCGTGTCCTTCTCGACCAACTCGGGGTCAAGCAGCCGGAAAGCGGGACGGCGATGACCGTGGATGAGGCGCTGGAAGTGGCAGACCGCATCAGCTATCCCGTCATGATTCGCCCGTCCTATGTCCTCGGCGGCCGCGCCATGATGGTTGCGAACAACAAGACCGAGGCGCGGCCGTTCATTCAGGCCGCCTTCAAGGCGAGCCCGGGCTTCCCGGTCCTGATCGACCGATATCTCGATCACGCCACGGAAATCGACGTGGATGTGCTTTGCGACGGAAAGTCGGTCTATATCGGCGGTATCATGCAGCACATCGAAGAGGCCGGCATTCATTCGGGCGACAGCGCCTGCTGCATCCCGCCCCACAACCTGCACGTCTCCATCCAGCGGCGGATCGAGGATACCTGCGGGAAGATCGCCGTTGCGCTCGAGGTCAAAGGCCTCATGAACGCCCAGATCGCGATCAAGAACAACGAGCTCTTCATTCTCGAGATCAATCCGCGCGCCTCCCGCACCGCGCCGTTTGTCAGCAAGGCGACGGGCGTGCCCCTCGCCAAGCTCGCCGCGAAGATCGCGGTCGGCAAGACCATCAAGGACTTCGGGCTGGGCAAGCGCCCTCCGAAGCTGCACTGGTTCGCGGTCAAGGAGGCGGTGCTTCCGTTCAACCGTTTTGCGGGAGTCGATCCGATCCTCGGCCCGGAGATGAAGTCCACCGGCGAAGTCATGGGCATCGACACCTCGTTTGAGCTGGCCTACTGGAAGAGCCAGATCGCCGCGGGCCAGGTGCTTCCGACCCAGGGGCTCGTCTTCCTGAGCGCGGCGGACAAGGACAAATCGTGGATCGGCGAGATCGGCTGGGAACTGGCCGACATGGGCTTTGAAATCGCGGCGACCGAAGGCACGGCCGCCGCCCTGAAGTCCGCCGGCGTCGAGTCGATCCAGCTCCTGAAGAAGCTGAAGGACAAGCAGCCGCCCAACGTGTTGGACCTCATGAAGGAAGGCAAACTGGGTCTGATCGTCAACACTCCGAGCGGAACGCGCGGGCGTGTCGACGAAGTGAATATCCGCTCCGAGGCCATCCTGAGGAGCATCCCGATCATCACGACCGAGGCCGGCGCACGCGCGACGGTGGCGGCCATCCGCTACATGGCCGAACACAACTGGGACGTCAAGTCGCTCCAGGACTTCTACACGAAGAGTTGAGCTGCTACGGGACCACTTTCACCCTGTAGTAGTAAGGACCCGCACCCAGGACCGCGTCCGTGTAGCAGTTCACGGGCGGCGTGGCGAAGACATCGAAGGCCTGAACCGGGAAAACTCCCGCCACAAGGTTGGTCGAGCGAGCGACCGTATAGACCTGTCCCGTCTCGCTGTTCCATCGGATCACGAACCCGGTTCCTGAAGCGGACCCCGGCTCAGCAGGGGCGTTCATTTCAAACACCGACACCGTGTTCGACGGGTGCGTGCCGGACCCGTGCTCCTGCCAGTTGAGCATGCCGTCGTCGTCGGGATCGTCTGACGGGGCCGCGTTCGTCGGGTTGTTGAAGTAGCGGAGTTCCCATGCATCGGGCAAGCCGTCGCCATCGCTGTCCGCAACGACGTTGGTGAGGAAGTACTCGTCGGAGATCCGGGCGTAGTAGGAGCTGTACGCGGGCGTCGCGCCGCTGAATTCGAGCATCGTGAAATCGCGCGTCTCGCCGTCCTCGAACTTCCGGACCTGGAACCAGTTGATCATGTGAAGATTCCGGAACGTCCGGAAGATGTCGACGCGATACGGGTGCGTCGCCGAGTCCGACGAAAGAGAGTACAGCTGGGCGATCCAATCCCCCTTCCACAGCCGGTTGTCCGCATCGTTCGTCACCGTGGCGGACGTTCGCTGAAGATGATCGATGAAGCAGTCGTAAGGCGTGTTCGTGATGCCGCCCGACGTGAACAGCTCGAGCTTCACGCGAACGATATTGGTCCACACGAACTCCGGCGCGATGTCGAAGTCCGCAAAGGGGATCAGGATCTCCGTGTAGTTCGTGTTGCTGACTTTCGTTTCGACAAAGGCGTAGTTCGTGTTCGATTCCAGGAAGTCGTTGTCCAGCGTGATCTTGAACTTCGGGTCGGGCCTCACGTTCATCGGCCCGGGGCCGCGCTTGACGTACATCGCCAGCGCGTTGTGGCCAGTCCAATTGCGCTCCGTAAGCGCCGTGCTGAAGCCCGATCCGCCGATGTAATAGTCGTTGTTGGAGTCGGTGCCGCCCATGCGAAGCGCATAGGTTCCGAGGGCGGAATCGGTCGTCTGCGTGAACGCCAGGAGCCCCCACGCGTCGTACCAATCCTGATCCACGTAGTTGGTCAGCGTCCCCGCCTGCCACTGGTCCACGAAGACGTTCGCCGGCCGGACGCCCGAGTTCGTCGTCATCAGCTCAAGCCGGATGGCGTCGATGTTGGTCCAGTTGAACCCGCCCGGGACCGTCATCTCGCTGAAGAAGATTCCCGTCTGCTCATAGGCGGTCGCTGTGATGATCCGGTCCACCGTCGCGGTGCGGTCCGGATTCACGCAATGGACGCCGATTCTCAGCAGGGGGTCCGGCGCGCTTCCCGACTCCCGCTTCAACCACAACGTCATCCCATTGAACGCCGTCCAATTGGTCCACGTGAAACCGTAACCGTCTCCGCCGATATAGTCGGGGCCGCAGGGCGGACTGCTGGTGAAGACACCGGTCGCGCCGATGACAAACGCATTGGTTCCCTCCGCGCAGTCCGCTGTGTTGCTGCGGAACATGGCGCACCAGGCCCCCCACCAGCCGTCCGGCGTCTCGAACCGATGGACCCAGCTGGCGTTCGTCAGGCTGACCTGGGGGCCGGAAAGAGATTCGAACCGCGCGATGACGACGTCCGACGTCGTTCGGAACTGGGGCCGCCACTGCGTCGAGGTCTCGGCGATCATCATGGGCTTGTGGTGCCCGGTCGGATTGTTCGGATCGGCGAACTCCCAGTAGAAATTCTCGAAGGTGTCGTCCGCCGGATCGCCGTTATCCTGCCAGTAGCCGTGCTGGATGGAATTGCGGAACTCGTAATCCATCACCTCGTTGCCGTTGCCGTACCACGCGCCGTTGTAGAGGCTCAGCCCGACCCAATCCACGTACTGATCGCCGGGGTACGTGTGCCCGTAGTAGGGCTGCTCGCCGCCTCCGTTGCCCTGGTTGGGCGCCCAGACCATCGCCACGTTGGGCGCGTTGGAATGCATCATGTTCGCGAAGTTGCGCCAGCCCACGACGTAGGTGTCGTTCGACACCGAGTCGTCGGCGAGGTAGCTGGGAGCCCAGGGGTACCACCAGCCGTTCGGCTCGTGCGCGAAACGCAGGAAGATCGGGAGTTCCGCGGCGGCGCAGTTCGTCGCGAAAGCCAGCGCCTTGTCGTAGGTGTCGTGGCCGGGCGCCCAGTTCGTGGAGAAGAAATCCGGGAACTCGGTCTGCGGCTCAAGAGTGATGTGTACGCCGGCGCCGGGGCAACCCGTCTTCACCAGCGTGACCCAATCGGCGGGGAACCCGTCCTTGAAGTCGATGAACTTGGTGTAGATCGCGTGCCGGCGGCCCGCCTTCTGATTGAAGCTCGCGATGTCCTCGCCGGATCCGCCGTTCTTCATCACCGTGCCCAGGTAGACCCCGCGCAACGGCTCGTACTTGCCGATCGCTTGCGCCCGGCACATAGAGGCAACAAGCGCGACGCCGGCGATAAGGAAGATACACACGTTCACACGCATGCGGCACCGACTCATATATACCCCGCTTTCGCGATTACCTGTACGCCTCAACCCGCCCAAGTGTTACGGGTAACATTAAGGCGAATTCGAGTCAAGCGGCTTCTTCTGCAATTCAGGGTGCGCCATCCGCTAGGGATGATTGACCGACATCTGTTCCTTCTCCTCTTCCAGGAGAAGGTGCTGGCGGTAGAAGAACGGGTGGATGAACGCGTAGTAGATGCCGTAGGCACAGAAGACCAGGGCAGCCGCCGCCGCAAGAACGGACTTCGTGAACAGCAGGATCATCAGGATGCTGAACGGGATGAATATCCTGGGGTTCTTCGTCGGCTTGGCGTAGCGCACGCGGGAAACCTGGAGAAGCAGCATGACGATGGTCGTGGCCCAGAAGAATGTCGCGAGAGGGCCGTGATCCAGCGAGAACCACTCCTGCCCGATCTCCCCGCACTGGGTGGCGATGAAGAACGATGCCATCCACCCCGCGTTCGTGGTGATCGGAAGACCGAGGTATCCCCTCTGGCCGCGGTACGGATCAACCACGCGGAAACGGGAGAGACGATACACGCCCGAGAGAACGATGGCCGCCGCGAGGAGGAACCCCCAGATGCCGAAATCCTTCAGGACCGCCAGATAGGCCATCAGCGCGGGAGCCAGCCCGAAGCTGGTCATGTCGACAAACGTGTCGAGCTCGGCGCCGATCTGGGTGGTGCCCTTCAAAGCCCGGGCGAGCGTGCCGTCCAAGCCATCGAGAATCATGGAAACCATGATGAGCTGCGCGGCCTGAACAAACTCGCCGGCGGCGCTGGCGAGCATGCTGCAGAAGCCGACCACCATGGCGGCCATGGTGAACGACAGAGGAATGACTTGTCGCCAACTCAGGATCATTACTTCTCGCCCTTCTTCAAAACGGCCACAACGGTTTCGCCGGCGCGCACACGATCGCCCTTCTTCACCACGACCTGCACGTCCGAACCGAGGAAATACATATCCAGCCGGGACCCGAACTTCATCATGCCGATGACGTCCCCCCTGCCGACCGACTGTCCTAACGTCAGCCAGTATATCACGCGGCGCACGATCGGTCCAACAATCTGTTTGACGAGACATCGCGACGAGGCGCCTTCGATCAGAATGTTGCTGTGCTCGTTGTATTCCGACGCCGCATTCTGAATGGTCAGGATGTGCTTGCCCGGCGTGTAATCCAGGAACTTGACCTGCCCGGCCATCGGCGAACGGTTGACGTGCACATCAAAAGGACTCAGGAAGACGCTGATTCGCACCGTATCGGCCTTCAGGTGCTTGTCCTCCCGGATCGTCTCGACCGCACGGATAAGGCCATCCGCCCCCGCCACAAGGGCCGAAGGGTCCGCAGGCGGAGTCCGCTCCGGATTGCGGAAGAAGTACACCATGAAGGCGCACAACACGACGCCCGCCGCCGAGAAACCGGCAGCCCCCCCCTGCCATCCCAGCAGGAAACAGCCCGCCGCCACAAGCAGGGGCACAACCAGGCAACCCGCAATCAGCGGCCAGCCGTCTTTGACAATCGACATACGCACAGTCACAAGACCTCGGTTATTTTCCGAATAATAGACGGTTTCGGGACGACCGTAAACCCAACAGAAGGGCGAAAAGATAGTGATTGAATCGCTTGAACGGAAGCGTTTTTTACGCCTTTCTGCCGGCAAGGATGTCTCTTGATTTTTGCACCTCCTGCCCTTAGTGTCCCGTGAAGCGCAGTTGGAAGGAGAAGACGATGAAGTTGAACCTCCGTAAAGTCATGGCCGAGAACAACATCAAGAAAATCAAGAAGCAACTCGAGGAGATCGAGGCGCTTGATGCCGAAGCCCAACTGAAGCCCATGGAGAGCACGGACGACACGTACATGATCCGCACCCATGCGGACCAGAAAGAGAAACTTCTCAAGGAACTTGAGAAGAACCAGAAGATCGTGGACGCGCAGGACTGATCGCCCGTCACCCGTTTCTCACGCGCGTTTTCAGCGTTGATCCCGACCGCCGGATATTCCACCGCCAAAGGTCCATCTTGGCTCGCGCCCATCCCCGGATGCGCTGGGGCCACGATTCCAGATCAAGCTGTGACGTCCCCTTCTCGACCCGCTCGACCTTCCCCAGGATCCGGTCCGCACCCACCATCGGGTCCGGCTCGTTCAAGGCATCGCCCTTGGTCTGAACAAGGTCGCTTTTGATCAGGACCACCCGGTGGATCACGAAGCGATTGTGGCCATCCTTCAGAAGGACAACATCCCCCACCCTCGGCCGCCGAATGCCCAACGGCTCGATGATGAGGATTTCTCCCCCTTCAAGGAACGGCCTCATGCTGCGGCCCGTGACCTGGATACGCACGGAATAGCCTCCGGCGAGAACGCTTTCGAACAGGCTGGAGACCTCGGGCCGGGCCAGCTCAAGGATGTCTGCGTCGGCGCACATGGCTCAGGAGCAAATCGCCTTCTCGACAAAACCGGCCACTTCCGGCGTGGGCACGAAGAACAGGTCGTACACGGGGACGTCGCGAGTCAAGGCCTCGCAGAACGACGTGATCTGCTCGATCGCAACGCGGTCGTACCACGGAACGGAAACCATGGGCAGGAGCTTCTCAAACGCGCCGCGCGGGCTCACGCGCTCGATGCGGTTGGCCCCGCCATGATTCAGAAACACAACAGCTCGGAGCGGCGCGCTCCGGTTGAGCGCGATCCGCGCATCGCCCGCCCAGGGAGTCCCATGGGCAGCGTAACCGCCGTCCAACTGCCGAACAACGACCCGATCGTCGCTGAGAAGAAGCGTCTTCCCGGCGGCCTGAAACTGCCTGGAGATGGTGCTCTTGCCCGCCCCGGAACGGCCCGCGAAAACGACCGCCTCGCCACCGATCAAGGCGCCCGCCGAGTGAATCAGCGCGCCCCGGCGCGAAGCGAGGATGTACATGAGCAGCAACTGGTCCAGCCGGTTCAGCACCGGGTTCACAAGAGCGCGGACATCCCCTTCTCGACGCACAAGCATGTCGTCGCAGAAGACGGTGCCCCGGGTCCAGGAGGTGTCGATCCGGGCAATCCACGCGGGCGGCACACCGGGTGCGCGCGCCGCAAGGGCAATGACGTGCCCGGATTCGTCCCGATACAGCGACCACGATTGGCCGTCGAACAGAAGCTCGAGCTCTCGCAGGTCCGGCAGACTGCCGATTTGAAGATCAAGATCCACCCTGATCGCGTCGACCGCCGCGGGCGGCGGGTCCAGAAAGGTCGCGTAGCAGCTGCCCGAATCCGGCAGAATTGCCGCGTCGCGGCAACGGAGACCGAAGTGAATGCCCGCGATTTGAATTTCCATGGATGCAGGCATGGGAAATCCTGCCCGACGGACAACGGGCCGACGGATCACGTCATGAGCCCGTGGTGCTGGCGCAGTACCCGCTCGTGCACAAGTTGCTTCCAAAGCCGGTCGATACGGGAGACGTCTTGCATCCCGTGGCCAGAACCTCGTCGGCCGACAATTTGATGGTGCGAAGGCGCGGCTTTTCGTAGGGATCTTTGTGATCCTTGCATTTCGCTTCTGGTTTCATAAATCGGGCTCCTGATTACCCCTGCTCACTCTGAATGCAATCAAATCGGAACTGAGTCAAGGCGCAAATGTAGTCGGATATCGTCCCCGCAGACCCGTTTTCCAGATCGAACAGCGCGGGACACCCGCTGCAGATCGCGAGCTTGTCGCACGCCCCACAGGCGAACCCTGCGGGCACAGGCACATCTCTGATTCTGCCGATCTCGCGCCACGCCTCGTCGAAGTTCCGGGCGGTCAATTTCGTCCTGTATCCGGTAGTCATCATGCAGGGCTGCAGATAGCCGTACGGGTCGATGTGAAAGCCCGTCAGGCCCGCGCCGCAGGTGTAGAGCTTGTCGGCAGCCTTGCGCCCGCTCATCTTGGCGAACGTGTCGCGCATGGCCTTCACGCGGGCCTCGTCCGCCATCTCGAGAGCCACCGCCGCCTTCGGCTCCACCCTCAGCGACATCGGGGCCTTCGCGGCCGATTTCCGGTCGTCGCCTAGGCTGAACACGGAACATCGGTTCGGCTGTCCGCCGCTGTCGGAGTTGGGCAGACAGGGGAACACGGCGGAGTCGAGCCTCCACGGAACCTTCAGCTTTCTCGCGACGGCTTCCATGTCCGCGTACTCGTGCTTGTTGAGCGACATCAGCACCGTCTTCAGCCCCACGCGCACGCCCGCCGCGAGAAGAAGCTCCACGCCTTTCATGGCCTTTGCGTATGAACCTCTCACCTGCGTGATCCGGTCATGCGTGGCCGCGGCGGCGCCGTAGAGGCTGACTTCCACGAAGAACGGCGGGAGGTCGTCGAAAAGACGCAGGACATCCTGCGTGACGAGGGTCGCGTTGGTGAACAGGGTCACGATCATCCCGCGGCGCTTCGCGTGCGCGTAGATTTCCGGAAAGTCCCTGCGGAGAAGCGGCTCGCCTCCGGTGATGAGCAGATCCAGGCACTGCGCCTCGGCGATTTGATCGATGATCCCGATCCACGACGACGCGGAGAGTTCTTTGCCGGCCTGCCTTGAGACCAGGCCTTGGTCTCCCAGATAGCAGTGCACGCACTTGAGGTTGCAGCGATGGGTCAGCTCGATACTGCCCGTGTAGGGCACCCGCTTCTCGGCGATCTTCGCCCGCAGGCGCTGAAGATACTCCTCGTCGCTCAGGTTGCCAGGTAGACGATCGTTCATGTTACATCTTGTCGATCAGGCCGGCTCGGCTCAGTTCGTCCACAAACTCAAGGACATCGGAACGGGCCACGCCCTCGGAGACCTCGAAGTGCTGCGCCACCTCGCGCGCGATGTCGTCCAGCGACCGCTTTCCATCCATCCGCTCCCAGATGAATTCGGCCACCACGTTCACCGCGAAGATGTTCTGCATGTCGGCAAGCTTGCCGCGGATAGGGACAATGATCGTTTCGCCCGCGATCTGACGCGTCAGGACATCATCTCTTTTTTTTGGCGCTTCGCTCATGTCATTTCATTCTCAACGCGGGGTCACCCAGGAGATTATAGATCAACAGCATGTACTGTTCATAGCCCAAGGCAACATAATCCTCCATTGCGCTGCGCACGCCATCTCCCAGCACGCTCTCCCCATCCGTGAACCGCGCCGCGAAGAACCCCTGGCCCAGGACAGCCGCACCGCTGTTCATCGACAATCCCGTCGGCGCCCATACCCCGATTGCCCCCCCCCCCGCCGTCGGCGGGGGCGACGCCGAGGGCGTCTGGCCGCGGATG
>CAYQYB010000081.1:0-10139 GCA_964421535.1 uncultured Verrucomicrobiota bacterium
GATGCCTTCCACCTGGGAGATCGCCTCGGCCACCTTGGAAGCGTCTTTGCCGCCGGCCTGGGCCTTGTTCGGCTGGCCGCCGCCACCGCCGCCGGCGATCTTCGCCACCTGCCCGATCAGTTTGCCGGCATGCACGCCACGTTTGACCAGATCGTCGCTGACGGAGGCAATGAAACACGCCTTGCCTTCGTTGCGGCTCCCCAGTACGACAACTCCGGAAGTCACCTTCTCGCTGACGGCCTGCATCAGGCTCCGCAAGGCATCCATGTCGAAATCGCCAACGTCCGCGGCGATCAGCGGAATCCCCGCGACGTCCTTCTTCGCCTTCACGATATCATCTACCTTGCCCAACGCCGCCGCCGCGGCCTGATGCTTGAGGTCCTTCTCGAGCTTCTTATTGCTCTCGATCAAGTTCTCCAGCCGCTCGCCGATTTCCTCCGGGGCGACGCTCAGCCTCTGGGAAAGGTTGCGAACAAGGTTGTGCTCGCGCCGGGTCCAGTCGTATGCAGCCCATCCGCATGCGGCCTCGATGCGGCGCACGCCGGATGCAACGGAGCTTTCGGACAGGATGCGGAACATGCCGATGTCGCCGGTCGCATGGACGTGTGTGCCGCCGCAGAGTTCGCGGCTGTATCCGCCAACGTCCACAACCCGGACGGTGTCGCCGTACTTCTCGTCGAAGAACGCGATAATCCCCGAACCCGCGACATCCTTCAAAGGCATCGTGGATGTTTTGACGGCGATGTTTTCCAGGATCAGCTCGTTGACGCGGCGCTCCACCAGCTCCAGCTTGTCCGCGGGAATGGCCTCGAAGTAATTGAAGTCGAACCGCAGCCGATCCGGCGCGACCATTGAGCCGGCCTGCTTTACCGTCGGGCTGACAACGGCGCGCAGCGCATTCTGGAGCAGGTGCGTGCTCGTATGATGCCTCATGATCCGCCGACGGCGGTCGCTGTCCACGATGGCCGCAACGTGATCTCCCTTCGCGATCTTGCCCTGCACCACCTTGCCGATGTGAATGATCAGCCCTTCGCCCGGCTTCTGCGTATCCCACACCTCAAACTCACCCTCGGGTCCCCGGATGACGCCCTTGTCGCCAACCTGCCCGCCGGCTTCGCCGTAGAAGGGCGTCTTCACCAGGACAATTTCCGCCGTTGCGCCCTCGTTCAAAACCTCCGCCTTCTTGCCGTCGGCCAGAATCACCTGGATCTGCGATTCGTCTTCGAGGGTCTGGTAACCGGTGAACTCCGACTTCACGCCCTGGTTGACCAGGTCGGCGATCAGGTCGGCCTCTTCCTTGAGCACCTTGTCCTTGCGCGCGGACCTCGCGCGCTCGCGCTGCTGCTCCATGAGCTCCTTGAACCGCCCCTCGTCCACCGCCAGCTTGTTCTCCGCCGCCATCAGCGTGGTCAGGTCGAGCGGGAACCCGTACGTGTCATAAAGCTTGAACGCCTCGTCGCCGGGGAAGGTCTCCTCCTTGCGCGACTTGAGGTCGCGGACCACTTCCTCGAAGAGGCTGATGCCGCGGTCGAGCGTGTTGGCAAAACTTTCCTCTTCCGCGTTGATTGCGCGCATGACCTCGTCGCGATGCTTCTTCAGTTCCGGGAAAGCGCCCGACATGGTCTTCTCCAGCACAGGGAAAAGCTCCTTCATGAACGGCTTGGTCAGGCCGATCTTGCGGCCGTACCGGGCGGCGCGGCGCAGGAGCCGGCGCAGGACATAGCCGCGGCCCTCGTTCGAGGGGATAACGCCGTCGGCGATCGCGAACGACAGAGCGCGAAGATGGTCGGCGATCACGCGCATGGCGACCGCCGCGTCTCCCTCGTACTTCACCCCGGACATAGCCGCCAGCTTCTCCAGCATCGGCATAAAGATGTCGGTGTCGTAATTCGACTTCTTGCCCTGCAGGACCGAGGCGACCCGTTCGAAACCCATTCCGGTATCGACGTGTTTCGCGGGGAGCTCCTCGAGCGTTCCATCGCCGCGGCGGTTGTACTGGATGAAGACCAGGTTCCAGAGCTCGATCACATCGGGCGTTCCGGCGTTGACCAGCTCCGGCCCGCAACCTTTTTCCGTGCGATCGATGTGGATCTCGGAGCACGGCCCGCACGGGCCGGTCTCGCCCATTTCCCAGAAATTGTCCTTCTCGTCGAACTTCAGGATGTGGGCCGGGTTGATATCGGTGACCTTCTTCCAAATCTCGATGGCCTCGTCGTCCTCGCGGAACACGGTCGCCCACAGGCGATCTTTCGGAAGCTTCCAGACCTTGGTCATCAGCTCCCACGCCCACGCGATCGCCTCGGCCTTGTAGTAGTCGCCGAACGACCAATTGCCGAGCATCTCGAAGAACGTGTGGTGGTACGTGTCGAGGCCGACCTCTTCCAGGTCGTTATGCTTGCCGCTGACGCGGATGCACTTCTGCGTGTCGGCCACGCGCCTGTACGAGCTCTGCCGCGTGCCGAGGAATATCTCCTTGAACTGGTTCATGCCGGCGTTGGCAAAGAGGAGCGTCGGGTCCGACGGCAGGACCACGGGCGAACTGGGCACGATCTCGTGCCCCTTGGACTTGAAAAAGTCCAGGAACGATTGGCGAATTTCTGCAGAAGTCATGGAATAGCTCCAATTTAGTGGGGGCAATCATATCGGCTTTCGAAATAACGTCAAACAATCCGGTGGGAACCGTCAAAAGATGGGTTATAGTTCTGCCAAAAGAGGAGAAACCCCATGCTTTTCGACCAGATGAATGCGGAAATGGTGAAGGCGATGATCGAGACGATCCCCGCGGAGGTCACGGTGATCGACGCCAACGACGAGGTGGTCGGCTGGAACAAGCACGAGACACGGCTCTTCAAGCGCCCGATGACGTCGATGGGCCTGAACTTCCGCGAATGCCATCCGCAGAAGAGCCTTCACCTCGTGGAGCGCATCGTCAGCGAGATGAAGAACGGCACCCGCGATGCCGCCCGATTCTGGATCGACCTGGCGGTGCCCACGGACAGCACACGCAAGCACAAGATCGTGATTGAGTTCTTCGCCCTGCGGGACGCGTCGAAGAAATACCTCGGCTGCCTCGAGTTCGTGCAGGACATCGATGACTTCCGCCGCCTCGAAGGCGAGAAGCGATTGATGGACTGAAGATTCTCACCGCGGATTTCGCGGATGGGCGCAGATCGGAGAATGTTGGCCGCAAAAAGGCTCAAGAGGCGCAGTCAACAAACGACGGGGCTGATCGTGAATTCAACCATCCGTGAAATCAGCGAAATCCGCGGTTAGTCTTTTTCGGTTGAAGATCCTCTACGAGGGGCAGTACCCAAGCCTACTCCTTCTCCTCAACCATCTTCGGCGGCTTGACGTTGGCGGCGAAGCCGTGCGTCTCGTGGATTTTCTGCTTCACCTTCTCCATGATCTTCTTCTGGAGCTCAGGATCATTCTTCAGCAGGTCCCGGGCCGCATCGCGCCCCTGCCCCAACTGCTGACCCTCGAACGAGAGCCACGTGCCTCGCTTCTCGAACAGGCCATGCTCGATGCCCGCATCCACGACGGACCCGGCGAAGGAAATGCCCTCGGCGTAAAGGATGTCGAACTCGGCCTCGGCGAACGGCGGCGCGACCTTGTTCTTCACCACCTTCACCTTCGTCCGGCTTCCAACGGCACGACCGGCCGCATCTTTAATGTTCGCAATGCGGCGGATATCCAAGCGCACCGACGCGTAGAACTTCAGCGCGCGGCCGCCGGGCGTCGTCTCGGGACTGCCGAACATGACGCCGATCTTCTCGCGGATCTGGTTGGTGAAGATGCAGCAGGTCTTCGACTTGTGGATGATGCCCGTCAGCTTCCTCAGCGCCTGCGACATCAGCCGCGCCTGCAGGCCGACGTGCGAGTCGCCCATCGCCCCCTCCAACTCCGCGCGCGGCGCAAGCGCCGCCACGGAGTCGATCACCACGATGTCCAGCGCGTTGCTGCGCACGAGCGTGTCGGCGATGTTCAACGCCTCCTCGCCGGAATCCGGCTGGGAAATCAGCAGTTCGTCCAGCTTGACGCCGATCTTCTTGGCGTACGCCGGATCCAGCGCGTGTTCGGCATCGATGAAGGCGGCCGTTCCACCCGCTTTCTGCACGTTCGCGATGATGTGCGACACGAGGGTCGTTTTGCCGGACGATTCCGGCCCGAAGATCTCGATCACGCGGCCGCGCGGCACGCCGCCGATGCCAAGCGCCAGGTCGAGGGTGAACGCGCCGGTGGACACGGAAGGAATGCTGACCTTGGTGTCCTCATCGCCGAGGCGCATGATCGCGCCTTCGCCGTATTCCTTCTGGATCTGCGCCAGAACCGCGCTGAGGGCCGCGGGCATTTTCTTGTCGGTCGCGCTTGCAGCCTGAGTTTTCGCAGCCATTCTATGTTGCTCCTTTTAGTGCGGATTCGTGCAAAACCGTGTATCGGACGCCCTGGTGCTCCAAGTGACTTTGCATTAACAGCAAACGGCGAACTTCAACCGATCCGTAGGCTGCGTTTGTAGCCGAGGCCAGCCGCGAAGTCAATTCATCCACCCGGTCCCGCGTGCGAACGCGGCCGAGCGTCAGGTGCGGGTGAAACGCCCTCTCCTCGGTCTTCAGTCCGAGCCCCCGCACTGCGGCTTCCACGCGGGACTGAAGTCCCGTGACCGCATGGTCCTGATCCTTCACGCCAATCCACAAAACGCGCGGCGCGCGGGGAGAGCCGAAGAAACCTGAACCGGCCACGTCGCAGCTGAAAGCGGCCGTCTGAGCCGCCACCTCGTCCAGACTTTTCGCGAGCGGCTCGATCTGCGAGTGGAACACGTCTCCAAGGAATACGAGCGTCAGGTGAATGTTCTCCGGCGCGACCCAGCCGACCCGCGCCCCGGCCTTCTTCAGATCCTGCTGAAGCGCCTTCAGCGCCTCGCGAACGCCGTCGCTGATCTCGAGCGCGACGAATGACCGGACGACATCTTCAGGATTCATCCTTCAGGAGCCCCTGCAGCCGCCGGCGCAGAAGATCGAGCGCCAGCTGGCTGCTCCACGTTTTGACGACATCGCGGTCGCTGGCCCAGGAATGCCGGCGCACCCACGACCGGGTCTTGTCCGCAACCGCCATGTACACCAGACCCACGGGCTTGTCCGGTGTCCCTCCGGTCGGCCCGGCAACGCCCGTGACGCTAAGGCCGTAGTCGGCGCCGAATCGGGCGCGAACACCGACGGCCATCTGCCGCGCGACCTCCTCGCTCACGGCCCCGTGCTTTTTCAAAACATCCGCGTCCACGCCCAACTCGCGAATCTTCACCTCGTTGGAGTACGCGATAACGCCGCCCATGTAGTAAGACGAACTGCCGCTGACCGACGTAATTCGGTGCCCGATCAGCCCGCCCGTGCACGACTCCGCGGTCGCCAAGGTCGCCTTCTGCTGCCGAAGCAACCGGCCCACGATATCCTCCATCTCGGCGCGCTCTTCGGAGAACACGAAATCACCCAACAGGGGGCGGGCAACCGCCGCGGCCTTCTCGACCGCCGCCGTGTCGCCGGCGAGCGACGTGAGACGGACTTCAATCCGCCCCGGAACCGCGCAATACGCAATCTCCAAACCCGGCGGATTGAACCCGGCCTTCTCCAGCCGATTCGCGACATCGGATTCTCCAACCCCGCACAGGAGAAACAGTTTTTCCGCGACCGCCGCTCCCCCCACTCCCGTGCGTAGCCAGGGCAGGACGTGCTGCTCAAGGATCGCCGAGAACTCGCGGGGTGGGCCCGGCAGGAGAAAAAGGACTTTGCCTTCGAGATCGATTCGTTCGCCCGGCGCCATGCCGACCGGATTGGACAGGACTGCGGCACCTTCCAGCACCAGCGCCTGCCGACGCGCCTGCTCGGTGACCACACGCCCGAGCTTCTGATAGCGGGCGGTCATCGCCTCCAACGCGGGCTGATCCATCACGATCTTCCTGCCCAGGATTTCGGCCAGAACGTCGCGCGTTATGTCGTCGCTGGTCGGACCAAGACCTCCGGTCACGAAGACCACATCAACCCGGCCAAGAGCCGACTGGATGGCCTCGCGAATCGAGGAGACGTCATCGCGCACGGTCGTGTCGCGGACGAGATGGAGGCCGACGGATCCGAGCCGGTCCCCGAGAACAAACGCGTGGCGGTTCACGGTACGCCCGATCAGAAGCTCGGTGCCCGTCGTAACCAGTTCGACTTCACGCCTCATTTTGAGTAGCCGTTCGGATGGGCCTTGTGCCAGTTCCAGGCGTGCTGAATGATGGTCTGCAGGTCGCCGTATTTCGGCTTCCACCCCAGGACGGATTTCGCCTTCTCAGCCCCGGCCACAAGACGCGCCGGATCGCCCGGTCGTCGCGCGGAAAACTGCACCGGGATCGGGTGGCCCGTGACCTTCCTAGCCATTTCGACCACCTGCTTCACCGACATGCCATCGCCCGTTCCGAGGTTGAACGCGCCGACGTGGTCGCACGTCAGGGCGAGGATATGGGCCTGCGCAAGGTCCATGATGTGGATGTAGTCGCGGATGCACGTGCCGTCGGGCGTCGGATAGTCGTCGCCGAACACGCTGACCTTGTCCCTTTTTCCGAGCGCCACCGCGAGTACGTTCGGAATGATGTGCGTCTCGGGATCGTGGTCCTCGCCAAACTTTGCCGTCGCGCCGCACGCGTTGAAGTAGCGCAGGAACACGGGCTTCAGGCCGTGCCGTTCATGCTCCCACAGCATGATCTTTTCCAGCATCAGCTTCGATTCGCCGTACGGATTCGTCGGCCGCTGGGGAATGTCCTCGGTCATCGGCATCTTGTCCGGCTGGCCGTACGTCGCGCACGTGGAGGAGAAGATGACCTTCTTCACGCCGTTCTCGATCATCGCCTCGACGAGGTGAACGCCGCCGGTCACGTTGTTGCGGAAATACCGCATCGGGAATTCCATGGATTCGCCCACGAGCGCGTACGCGGCGAAATGCACGACCGCGTCGGGCTTCGCCCGCGCCATCGCGTCGAGGACCTCCTCCCGGTTCCGCAGGTCGCCCTTGATGAAGCGCGCGCGCTGATCCACGGCCTCCAGGTGCCCGCGTTCCAGGTTGTCGAAAATGACAACTTCATGGCCGGCATCCAGCAGCATCTCCGACGTCACGCTGCCGATGTATCCGGCGCCGCCTGTAAGAAAAATTTTCATGGCGCGCGATCTTATCGCCGGGAACTGCGGTACGCTAGCTTGAATTTCAGCCCCAGGCGCCGACGGGAAACGGCATTATTGCCGCATCCTGAGAGCCACCTTCAGAAGAACGCCCAGCTGTCCGAGAGCGCCCTTCTTGTTGGCCATGATCTCGTCGTACAGCTCGTCGTGGTCCTGCGGAGGAATGGTTTCCCGGCTGCTTTTCTTCAGCCGCACGGCGTGCGAAGGACACGTCGGCACGCAGAGCCCACAGCCGATGCACCGGCTCAGGTCGACCCTCGCCGTACCGCCCCGCCCGGACAGCGTGACGGCATCGACCTGACACCGCTTGACGCACACGCCGCACCCGGAACACGCGTCGGCATCGACGTCCGCCCGGTAGTTGCTCGTCCAGAAATCGACGGGATGCGGCAGCCTCTTGTGAAGGAGAAGCATGCCGCAGCAGCAGCCGCAGCAGGAGCAGATGAATCCCGGCTTCCGGGTGTTGGCGGGCTGAAGGACGAGCCCCTCATCCTCGCTTTGCCGCAGGATATCCAGCACCTCCTCGCGGGAGACTTCGCGCCCATGCTTGCGGCGAAGAACGGCTTTCGCCATGTCGTCGAACGCCAGGCACGTTTCCTTGCGCGCCGTCTTCTTGCACGGCCGGCGCCGCATGGCCGCCCCCTCGCGGCAAATGCACTTGAGAACAACGAAAGGCCCGGTCGCCGCTTCCACAATCCCGCGCACCTGGTCGAACGTGGCCGCCTGATGCTCCGTCCCCACGCTCTTGTTGATCGGGATCGTCCGCATCTGCGGAGGATCGACCGCGAGGAAGGACTTGCCGAAGGCCACGGTCTTCATGTACGCGCCGGCGGCGGCCAGAACAGACGCATCCGCATTGCCATCCTGGCATTCATACATGCCGACCACCATCGGGAGGAGATGCCAGTGGCTGACTCCGCCCTTCTCCCGCCAGCCGATCGCCCCTTTCTGATGCATGCCTTCCAGGTGCTGCTCGACTTGTGCGCGTGTGAATTCAGGGGCGGCGCGCTCCGCGACCTGTTGCGTGGGCGTTAACTTGTAAGACAGATGCAGGGCCAGCCGAGCCTCCTCGGGCGTGAACAGCTTCTTCAGGAAGAGAAGATCGGCGCCGGAGCGGACCTTGGGAAAACCCACCGCCTGCCGGTCCAGATGCCGCTGAAGTAGACGGAATACCCCATCATCAGGTCTTGTTCGGCGTTTCTTCATGCCGCCCGATCACGACATCTGCGTGTCGTCCGCGGAGGGCTCGTCCTCGTCGGACGAGTCGCTGGTTTCCTGGCTTGCCTGTTCAAGCGCCCACGTCATGTCTTCGGCCTTCTCCCAGACGGCCTGGGCGATGTAGACGGGACATTTCTGCTGGAGCGCGATGGCAATGGAGTCGCTGGGCCGCGCATCGACCTCAACCACGTTCCGCCCCAACTCATTCTCTTGAAGCAGGTACAGCCGGGCAAAGAACGTGTCGTCTTTCAGGTCGTTGATCACAACCTTCTGAACCTTCGCGCCGAGGCCGACAAAGATGTTCGCGATCAGATCATGCGTCAGCGGCCGGGGCTTCTTGACGCCGTGGAGGAAGAGCGTGATCGCAGCGGCGACGCTGTTGTCCACGAAGATGGCGATGACCTTGTTCCCGTCGCCGAGGAATACCCCGCAGCCGGTTTGGGTCGGCACCAGCCCCTTGACTTTGACCAGCACGTCTTTCGTCATGGCCGGCTCACATTCCGCGGGTGATGTAGTAGACCATGAAGAAGATGAAAATGATGAGGCCCGCTGACGCGATTGTTTCCATGAATCACCTTTCGCCGCAGTATACCTGAATTTGCCCGCGGCTCACTTCTTTTTCGATCTGAAGCGAATCCGGTCCGGCTCCTTCGGATCCATATCCGCCGCGACACGGTCTCCCTCGGCGATTTCGCCCTTCAGGATCTCGGTCGCCATCGCGTCGAGGACCTGCCGCTGGATCGCGCGCTTCAGGGGCCGGGCGCCGAAAGCCGGGTCGTATCCCTCGCCCGCAAGAAACTCCTTCACGTTGTCCGCCAGCTCCAGCGTGATGTTCCTTTCTTCCAGGTACTTCAGAACGCGCGCCAGCTGGATGTCCACGATCTGCTTGATCTGCGCGCGGGACAGCGAATGAAAGATGATCACCTCGTCGATCCGGTTCAGGAACTCGGGGCGGAAGTGCGAGCGCAACGCCTCGAACACCCGGCCTTCCATCTGCTCGTATTCCGAATCGTCCACGCCCAGGCCGGGGTTCTGCTCCAACGTCTCGTGGATGATCGAGCCGCCGATGTTGGATGTCATGATCACGACGGTGTTCGTGAAATCGACCGTCCGCCCCTGCCCATCCGTCAGCCGCCCGTCGTCGAGAATCTGCAGCAGCACGTTGAACACATCGGCGTGCGCCTTCTCGATCTCGTCGAACAGAACCACCGAGTACGGCTTCCGGCGCACGTGCTCCGTAAGGTACCCGCCCTCCTCGTATCCCACGTACCCCGGCGGCGCGCCGATCAGGCGGCTGACCGAGTGCTTCTCCATGAACTCCGACATGTCGATGCGCACCATCGCGTGCTCGTCGTCGAAGAGGAACTCCGCCAGCGCTCGCGCCAGCTCCGTTTTGCCGACGCCGGTCGGGCCCAGGAAGATGAATGAACCGATCGGCCGGTTCGGGTCCTGCAGGCCGGACCGGGCGCGGCGGACGGCGTTCGAGACCGCCTTGACGGCCTCGTCCTGGCCGACGACCCGCTCGCGCAGCCTGTCCTCCATGCTCAACAGCTTCGCCTTCTCGGTCTCCATCAGGCGGCTGACGGGAATGTGCGTCCAGCTCGACACCACCTGGGCGACGTCCTCGGCATCCACCTCTTCCTTGAGCATCCGCTCGCTCTTCTGAAGCTCCGCCAGCTTCTGCTGGGCATCCTTGATCTGCTGTTCCACCTTGGG
>CAYQYB010000082.1:0-10112 GCA_964421535.1 uncultured Verrucomicrobiota bacterium
TCGGCGAGGACGCCTCGCCCTACCCCCCATAGAGTTCGCGTTACGCCTGCCGCAGGCACTCCACCGCGTTCGCGAAAATCTTCAGGCCGAGCCCGTGCGCCGGCAGCTCGCCGCGCAGGTTCTGAAGATCCCACTGCGGATGGTTCTCGGGGTGCAGGTACGCCTCGGGGTGAGGCATGAGGCCGAAGATTCTTCCCGTCGGATCGCACAGGCCCGCAATCGCGTTCAGCGAGCCGTTCGGGTTGTGCGGGAAATCCATCGTCGCCGCCCCGCTCATCGGGTCGGCGTAGCGGCACGCCACGCAGCCGCGCGCCTCCATCTTCGAAAGCAGGTCGCGGTCGAGCGTGAAAATCTTCCCCTCTCCGTGCCGGACCGGCAACGGCATGAAATCCAAACCGCGCGTGAAGACACAGGGCGACTGCGATTCAAATCTCAGCCGCACCCAGAAATTCTGGAACGAGCCGCAGTCGTTCTGCATCAGCGAAACGGTCTGCGTGAAGTAGTCGTTCTCGAGCCCCGGCAGGAGGCCCAGCTTTACCATGATCTGGAATCCGTTGCAGACGCCGAGGATCAGCCCGCCGCGGTCGATGAATTTCTGAAGGTCCTCGCGCATGCGGTGCTTCACGCGGAGCGCGAAGACGTGGCCCGAGCTCATGTGGTCGCCGTACGAGAACCCGCCGATGAACATCAGAGCCTGGGAATCCTGCAGGCGCGCGGGCTTCTCGAGCAGGTCGTTGAAATGGACCAGCTCCGCCGACGCGCCGGCCCGCTCCCACGCGACCTTCGACTCGGCCTCGCAGTTGAGCCCGTAGCCGGTGATGATCAAGATGGACGGTTTGTGTTCCAAGTTTCAGGTTCCAAGTTTCAAGTTTCCAGTTTCCGCATCCGTCTCTAGATTCCTTGCAATGTCTTCTTAAACGCGGCCCGCAAATCCTCAATGTCCGCTTCGATCGCGCCTCCGATCTTCAGCGTCCGCGTTTCCGTCACCGTGCCCACGCGCGCGATCGGAAGGTCGCTGAAGAGCGACTCCAGCTCCGTGGCTTTCTCCGGCGCAACGGTGACCACGAAGCGGCTGTTCGATTCGGAGAACAGAAGCGCGTCGTCGATCTTCGCGTTGTCCGCCCAGATTTCCGCGCCAAGATCCCCGCCCGCCGCGGCCAGCGCGAACGCGACCGCCAGCCCGCCGAGCGTCGGCGTGTGCGACGAGCGCAGCAGCCCTTTCGCCGTCGCCTCGCCCATCGCGCGGTAGATCGAAAGCGCGAGCTGCACATCCAGCTTCGGCACGTCGCCGCCGCAGTTCGCGGGCGCGCCCTGCTCTTCGGCGAGCATCCGGAAATATTCGGATGCGCCCAGTTCGTTCTTCGTCGAGCCGATCACGTAAATCAAATCGCCGGCCTTCTTGAAGTTCATTGTCACGGCGCGCCGCACGTCGTCCATCTTCGCGATCGTGGAGAACAGGACGGTCGGCGGGATCGAAATTTTCCGGCCCCCGCGCACGGAGTCGTTCTTCATGCTGTCCTTGCCGGAGATCGGCGGGACCTTGAACGCCGTGCAGACGTCGTAGAGCGCCTTGTTCGCGCGGACGAGCTGGGCCATCTTGTAAGGGCCGTCCGGCGTCTTCTCCGACAGGACCGGGTCCGGCCAGCAGAAGTTGTCGAGCCCCGCGATCTGCCCGAGGCGGCCACCGACGCTGATCACGCGGCGCACGGCCTCGTCGATCACGCTCGCCATCATGTGGTACGTGTCGAGGTCGGAGAAGAACGGGTTGATGCCCTCGGCCAGGATGATCCCTTCGTTCGTGCCGTGCTCCACGCGCATCACGGACGCGTCGCTCGGCATGTCCGCGCGCACGCCGACGAACGGCTTGATGACGCTGAGGCCTTTGACCTCGCCGTCGTAGATGCGCGACTTGAATTCCTTGGAGCAGACGTTGAGCCGGCCGAGGATCTTCAGCAGCGCGCGGTTGCGGTTCCCCCTCCGCGCCGGCTTCGGCGCCGGGATCGCCGGCGGCGCCCACTTCGCCTCGATCGTCATTTCCGGGCAACCGTCGTGCAGGAAATCCATCTCCAGCCGGCCGACCACCTTGTCGCCGTGGCGGACGACGAACGCGCCGCTGTCGGTGAACGTGCCGAGGACCGTGGCTTCCACGTCGCGCCGCTTCGCGAGCGCGAGGAACTCGTCCACCCTCTCCGGCTGGACCGCCAGCGACATGCGCTCCTGCGCCTCGGAGAGCAGGATCTCCCACGGCTGGAGGCCTTCGTACTTCAGCGGAGCTTTCGAAACGTCCAGGTCCGCGCCGCCGCTGAGCCGGCTCATTTCGCCGAGCGAGGAGCTCAGGCCGCCGGCGCCGTTGTCGGTCAGCGCGCGGAACAGTCCGAGATCGCGCGCCTCCATCAGGAACTCGTACATCTTGCGCTGGGTGATCGGGTCGCCGATCTGCACCGCCTGCGCGGGCGATTCGTGGCGGAGCTCTTCCGAGGAAAATGTCGCGCCGTGGATGCCATCCTTGCCGATGCGGCCGCCGCACATGACGATCGCGTCGCCGGGCAGGATCTCCTTCCGCTCGGACGGGCGGCCGGTCACGAGGCGCGGAATGCGGCCGACGGTTCCGCAGTACACCAGCGGCTTGCCGAGGTAGCGGTCGTCGAAGCGCTCGAAGCCGCGCGTCCACGGGATGCCGCTCTGGTTGCCGCCGTCGATGACGCCCTGGTGCACGCCGTCGCGAATGCGGCGCGGGTGCATGAGCCCCTGCGGCAGGTCGCCATCGTAAAACGGCGAGCCGAAGCAGTAGCCCCACGTGTTGCACAGCATCTCGCAGCCCATGCCCGTGCCCATCGGGTCGCGGTTCACGCCGACGATACCGGTGATCGCGCCGCCGTACGGATCCAGCGCGGACGGGCTGTTGTGCGTCTCGCACTTGTAGGAAATGTTGTAGCGCTCGTTGAAGCGGATGATGCCGGCGTTGTCGCTGAACACCGAGACGAGCCAGTCGACGTGCTTGCGGATTTCCTCGGTCGCGTTCTTGATGCAGGTCTTGAATAGCGAATCGATCCACTCCTCGCGGCCGTTCTCGTCCACGTAATGGACGCGGCCGGAGAAAATCTTGTGCTTGCAGTGCTCCGACCACGTTTGCGCGATGCACTCGACCTCGACGTCCGTCGGCTGCTCCGGCAATCCAAGCGCGCCGCGGGCCTGCTTCACCTCCGGCCGCGCGAAGTAGTCGCGGATCGCGTGCATCTCCTCAAGGCTCAGCGAGAGAATCCCGTCGCGGCTGATCTTCATCAGCTCCGCGTCCGAGCCGCCGAGGTCGTACGTCCGCACGTGCATGTCGGTCTTCTCGCGGATCGCGGGAACCGTTTCGTCGATCGGCGACGCCGCCCATTCCTCGGGCGAGAAGATACGGATCGACTGGATCAGCGCGTTCGCGAGCAGGTCGCCCGCGAGGTGTTCCGCGTTGTTCCGCGTCAGGTTCGTGCCGGAAAGAAAATACTGCACCGACGTGTAGACATCTTCCTCGTGCGACAGCTCGCGGTCGAGCACGTCGCGGACAACCTCGCGCGCGGTGCGTCCCACGTTGTCCGTCACGCCGGGCTTGAAGCCGACCTCGATCATCCAGTCGAACGGCGGCGCGGGGAGGCGGCCGACGGCGGAACGCGCGATGACGGAATCCGTGAACGCGTTTTTCACCTTCCGGACTTCCTTCGGCGCCAGCGGCACGTCCACCTTGTAGACGTCGCGCGTCTGGCACGAGCCGACGGGCAGGCGCAGGAACTTGCGCGCCTTGGCGACCACGCCGCGCGCGCGGGGATCCTTCACGCCGCGTTTCAGTGCGATTTCAATTCGAAAAGCCATTTGGGTCTTCCAAGAAAAACAAGGCCGCAGGATAGGACGGACGGCGGAAAATATCAATGCGGCGATTGAGGGGGAATCAATTAACGGCTTGTCTGTGAAAACAGTCTCCGCTAGGTATTGTCCTGTCGCCGTTCCATCCAACACAGGGAGGGTATCATGCACCGACTGGGCACGTTGTGTTGTCTTCTGGTCTTCCTTCTCCTCGTCTCCTCCGGCTCCGCCCCGGGCGGCGTGCCGGATGCCATCAACTACCAGGGCCGCCTGCTGAGCGGCACAAACCTCGTCAACGGCGACGTGTCGGTGTCGCTGAGGCTCTACACCACGGCGTCCGGCGGCACGCGGATCTACGAGGACTCCAACGTCGTTACGGTCGTGGACGGCCTGTACTCGACGCAGATCGGCGACAACACCACGTACGGCTCGCTTGAACAGGCGCTCGACCATACGAATCTTTACATCGAAGTCTGGGTCAACGGCGTCGCGCTTTCCCCGCGCGAGCCGCTGTGCGCCGTCGCCTTCGCGCGCCAGTCCGGGCCGCGCGGCGTGGGCAACCAGGAAACCGGTCTGCACAGCTTCGTCGGCGGCGGCGAGACCAACATCGCGAGCGACTATACCGCCACGGTCGGCGGCGGCCGGCTGAACCAGGCCAACGGCGATTACTCCACGGTCGGCGGCGGACGCAACAACGAAGCCGTCAACTTCTACGACACGGTGGCAGGCGGATACGGCAACACCGCGACCGGCCAGCGGTCGACGGTCGGCGGCGGCCAGGGCAACACCGCGGGCGGCTCGTACTCCACGATCCCCGGCGGCATGAACAACATCGCGCGCGGCGACTACAGCCTGGCCGCCGGCCGACGCGCGCAGGCTTCGAACGACGGCTGCTTCGTCTGGAGCGATTCGGAGGATGCCGATTTCACCTCCACCGACACCAACCAGTTCATCATCCGCGCCGAGGGCGGCGTCGGCGTCGGCACCGCCAGCCCGCGCCAGCAGTTGAGCGTGGGCAGCTACCTCGACCTGTACTCCGGCTCGGCGAACAGCCCGGCCCAGCCCTCCATCCGGGGCTCCATCCTCGGCCACCTTTTCCTCAACGGGCGGGGAAACGGCGACGTCTACATCAACTCCGATTCCGGCTCGAACCTGATCGTGAACCTCAACGGCGGACGCGTCGGCATCGGCACCAACAATCCGCCGGCCAAGCTCAGCGTAGCGGGCAACGCGTACATCACCGAGGTCGTCTACGCCGAGTCCTTCGTCGGCAACGGATCGGGTTTGACAAGCCTTGACGGCGCGAACATTGCGGCTGGCACGGTGGACAACGCACAACTCACGGACGGCGCGGTCACCAGCAACAAGCTCGCCATCAACTCGGTGACCCGGATCAAGATCGCGGCCAACGCGGTGGACACCAGTGAAATCGCGGACTTCGCGGTCACCAGCAACAAGATTGCGGCCAACGCCGTCGGCGGCGATCAGATCGCCGCCGGCGCCGTGGGCAGCGTCGAAATCGCAACCGGCGCGGTCGGAAGCAGCGAGTTGGCGACGGGCGCCGTGGATACCGACGAGATTGTGGACGGAGCGGTGACGTGGTGGAAGCTCCAGGACAAGTACTGGAAACTGAACGGCAACGCGGACACGACGAACGCCGTGCACTTTCTCGGAACCACCGACGACGAACCGCTGGATCTGAAAGTCAGCGGCCGACGCGTGCTGCGGCTCCAGCCCAGCACAACGTACACGCCGAACCTGATCGGCGGCGACTCGGCGAACGCGGTGTCCAACGACGCCATGGGGTGCGCGATCGCCGGCGGCGGCAGCGCGAGCGTGCCGAACCGAATATCAGACGAGTACGGCTTCGTCGGCGCCGGCTTCGGAAATGTCGCCGGCGACAGCGACGCCAACGTGGCCGATGCGCAATGCGCGGCGGTCGTGGGCGGGCGGCGCAACACGGCGGCCGGATACTCCTCGGCCGTGGGCGGCGGCGACGACAACGAAGCCTCGGGGCGGGCGGCGTTCGTCGGGGGCGGGCGGACCAACCTGGCTTCGGGCAACATGTCGTTCGTCGGCGGGGGCGAAGTGAATGCGGCCACGGGCGAACTTGCGACGGTCGCCGGCGGGTATCGGAACGAGGCGCGGGGCGAGAACGCAACGGTCGGCGGCGGCGCGTGGAACGTGGCCAGCGGCCTTGGCGCCACGGTGGCGGGCGGCGGCGGCGACTCGCCGTTTCTTTTCGGCCAGACCAGCAACAGGGCGTCCGGGATCTTCGGCACCGTCTGCGGCGGCGCAAACAACATCAATGCGGGCACGGCAACGACCATCGCCGGAGGCCACCGCAACAAGGCCGAAAGCAGCGCCGATTGCTCGCTCATCGGCAGCGGGGAAAGCAACATCATCGACGGCGCCCACAACGTCCTGTGCGGCGGGCGCGAGAACAACGCGGGCGGGAAGTTCGTGTTCCTGGGCGGCGGCGAGAACAACCAAGTCTCCGGGATGTACGGCGCGGTCGGCGGAGGGGTGACCAACCGGGCCGCCGGGAAGAGCGCCGTGATCGGCGGCGGCGCAACCAACGTCGCGGGCGGGGATTTTGCGACGGTGGGCGGCGGAGCTGGCAACCGGGCCACGCAGGATTACGCGACAGTCAGCGGCGGGTGGAACAACAAGGCCGGCGCAACGGCTGCGTTCATCGGAGGCGGGTACGGAAACGCGGTATCCAGCGAATACGCCGTGGTGGGCGGCGGCCAGAGCAACGTAGTCATGGACACGTTCTCAAAATTCGCCGTGATCGCCGGCGGCTTCAATAACCGGGTCCAGGACGGCACATGGTGTTTCGTGGGCGGCGGCTGTCACAATTACATTGGTGGCCAGGCCAACACCGTGGCGGGCGGCTACGACAACAGGGCGGAAGGGAAGGCCAGCACCGTGGGAGGCGGCTCGAACAACACGGCGGGCGCTTACGGGTACAACTATGCGTTTGTCGGGGGCGGCGCGGAGAACGACGCGGCGGGCAATTTCAGCGCGGTGGGCGGCGGGCACGACAACGATGCGCTTGGCGACTACAGCGTCGTGGGCGGCGGGTACGACAACACGGCCACCGGAACCTACGCGTTCATCGGCGGCGGCCAGCGGCACCGTGCCCCAGGTACCTACGCGTTCATCGGCGGCGGCCAGGCGAATTACGCCCACAACTACAGTGTGGTCGGCGGTGGCGTTTCCAACACGGCGTATTACTACGGGGCCATCCTGGGCGGAATAGCCAATGTGGCGACCGGCAGGTTTTCGGCGATTCCCGGCGGCGTGGACAACGACGCGGGCGGCGACTACAGCTTTGCCGCAGGACGCAGGGCCCGTGCGGTGCATGACGGGTCCTTCGTCTGGGGCGATAGCCAAGACGCGGACGTCTCGTCCACGGCAAACAACCAAGTCACCTTCCGCTGTCTCGGCGGCGTCCGCTTCCAGGACGGCGCGGGCAACCAGGCGCGCTGGGAACCCGGCGACGCCAGCTGGACGATCACCAGCGATCGCAATCAGAAGGAAAACTTCGCCCCGGTGAATTCGCGCGATGTGCTGGAACGGGTCTGCTCAATCCCTCTCACCGAGTGGAACTACAGGGGCTACGACGTCCGTCATATCGGCCCCATGGCCCAGGATTTCAAAGCCCGGTTCGCGGATCTCGGCCGCGACGACAAGGGCATCGACGGCGGAGATCTGCACGGCGTTTCGCTGGCGGCCATCCAGGGCTTGTACAAGATGGTGAAGGACCTGCAGACAGAGAACGCCGAGCTGCGGCGGGAGATCGAGGCATTGAAGGCGCAGTAGACGCGATTTTGAAATCGCGTCTACTTAGGCACTGAAGCATCCTGCGGGAACTGGCGGAGGCACCGGCCCCACGGGCAGTTGCCGTCGTGCATGATCAGCCGGATCGGCCGGTCGTAGAAGAAGTAGTCCCACGCCCAGTTGATCAGCACGAGCAGGCGGTTGCGGAAGCCGATCAGGAACACGATGTGCACGGCCAGCCACATCGCCCATGCGAACCAGCCGCGCACCTGGATCTTCCCCACGCTCGCCACGGCGGCGTTGCGGCCGATGGTCGCGAGCGAGCCTTTATCCTTATATCGGAATTCCCGGAGCGGTTCTTTCCGTATTGCAAGAGCAATATTGCGCGCCGCGACTTCGGCCTGCTGGATCGCGACCGGCGCCACCATCGGCAGAGGCATTCCGTCGATGAACGCCGCATCGCCGACCACAAACACTTCCGGATGGTCCGCCAGGTTCAGCGTCTTCTCCACCTTGACCCGGCCGAGGCGGTCCACCGGCAAGCCGAGTAGGCCCGTAAGGTCCACCGCGCGGACGCCGGCGGCCCAGACCATCGTGTGCGACGGGATCCTCTCCCCGCCCTTCAGCGTGACGCACGTTCCGTCAAACTCGGACACGCTCGCGCCGAAGCGGACCTCGACGTACTTCTTCCAGAGCGTTTTGGCGGCGGCTTCCTGCAGTTTCACGGGAAGCATCGCGAGAAGTTTGTCGGTCGCCTCAAGCAGGATGACGCGCACGTCCTTGATGTTCAGGCCGGGATAATCCTTGATGAGCACGAGCCGGATCAGCTCGGAGAACGCGCCGGCGCACTCCACGCCCGTCGGCCCGCCGCCGACGATGACGAACGTGAGAAGCGCGCGCCGGAGCTCGGGGTTCGGCTCGTGGATCGCCTGCTCGAACATGTAGAGCAGGTGGTTGCGGATGCGGATCGCGTCGTCGAGGTCCTTGAGCCCGAACGCGTGCTGGGCCAGCTTCGGATTGCCGAAGTAGTTGGTCTGGCCGCCGACGGCGAGGACGAGGTGGTCGTACGGAATCTCGCCGGATTCCGTCTTCAGCTTCTTCGCCGCCAGGTCCACGCCCTCGACGTTCGTGACGCGGAAATCGAAATTGCGCTGGCCGCGCAGGATCGCGCGCACCGGCTGGGCGATGTCGCTCGGGCCGAGGCCGGAGGTCGCCACCTGGTAGAGGAACGGCTGGAAGAGATGGTAATTCCGGCGATCGACAAGCGTGACGCGCACCGGCGCTTTGCGCAGGGCATTGACCGCGCGCAAGCCGCCGAACCCGGCGCCGACGACGACAACATGGGGCAATGAGGTATCCATTGTTGAGCGGCAAGATACGGGGTAATGCGCCGCAAATCAATAGCCCACTCTTTACCGGCTCGAAGGCCTTCTGTAATCTAAAGTCCGTCGTCCCACCAAAGGAGGGTTGTGATGAAGACGTTTCGGACGGGTCTTGTCTTTCTCGCTCTCGGCCTCGCCACGGCAAACGCCCAGGTTCCCAGCCTGATCAACTACCAGGGCAAACTGCTCAACGGCACGAACCTGGTGAACACGAGCGTCGGGCTGACGCTCCGGCTCTACAATGACCCGACGGCGGGCACCCTCCTCTATGAGGACTCGAACAGCGTCGCGGTCGTTGACGGCCTCTACTCGACGTTCCTCGGCGACAACACCGTCTCGGGCGCGCTCTCCGACGCGCTCACCAATCCGGTGGTCTACGTCGAGGTCGCCGTGAACGGCGCGGTTCTTCTGCCGCGCGAACGGCTAGCCGCCGTGGGCTACGCGATCCTCGCCGGCGGCGTGACGAACGGCGCGATCTCGGGGTCGATGCTCGCGAACGGCGCGGTCACGACCGACAAGATCGGTGTGAGCGCGGTGACCGGCGACAAGATCGCCGACGGCTCGATTTCCAACGCGGACATCGCCGCGCGCGCCATCACCGGCGACAAGATCGCCGGCGGAACGGTCTCCAATGCCAACATCGCCACGAACACGTTCTGGGGCACCAGCGGCAACACAGGCCTTCCCGCCAGCGGTCGCTTTCTGGGTCCGATTGATCACTCCATCCTCGACATTCGAGTCAACAACGAGCAGGTCTTGCGGTTCCACGACCGTGGCGGCGTGCCATGCATCTTCGGAGGTCACGAGGCAAACACCACCACGGCTTCCTCCGTCGAGGGTGCGGTGATCGCGGGGGGCGGCAACACGGACGTCTACGCGCAAACGGTCAGCGACAACTTCGGGTTCGTCGGAGGAGGAGGCGGCAACCGCGCCGGCGACGGTGACGGAGCGGCGGCGGGCAATCCGTACGCGACGGTCGGTGGCGGGCTTTTCAATACGGCGCAGGCGGCATACTCAGTCATCGCCGGCGGCGTGGCCAACAACACTGACAGCGAGGCGGATCGCAGCGCCATCGTCGGGGGCACGAACAATGCTGTGTAT
>CAYQYB010000083.1:0-9979 GCA_964421535.1 uncultured Verrucomicrobiota bacterium
GGACCCCCTTCGATCGCGCCGCGCGGCACAGGGCGGCGAGGTCCGCGTTGCCGATGTCCTCTCGGCCCACGTGAAGAAGCAGATCGCAGTCATATTGCGCGAGCGTCGGCAGCGTTTGCTCGACCTCCTTGTACGGCATGAACTCGCACCAGATGGAGAGATGGGGAGGCTGGGCGGACACCGAGCCGCAAAAGAGGCAAAGGAACAGAAGACAGGAAACTTGAAACTTGCTTGCCCGCCGTAGGCTTTGCAAAGGAGGGAAACTTGGAACCTGGAACTTCATTTCCGCACTAGCAGCGCCGCGTACGCCCCGTCCGTCCCGGATTCCGGCGGGAACAACTTCTTCGAGTCCGCGAGCCTGAACTGGGGATGCCGCGCCAGCCACCGGTCAACCTGCGCTTCATTTTCCTCCAGCTCGAGGCTGCACGTGCTGTACACGATCCGGCCGCCGTCGGCGAGCCGGGCCGCGGCCGCGTCGAGGATCGCCGCCTGCTTGTCGCAGGCTGAGCGCAGGCGCTCCGGCGAGAACCGCCAGCGCACGTCCGGCCGCCGCCGGATGACTCCCGTGTTCGTGCAGGGGACGTCGAGAAGGATCGCGTTAAAGCGCGCCGCCGTTCTCTGCTTCGTGACGTCGCCTTCAATCACGCTGATGAAATTCCATTTCAGCCGAGCGACGTTCTCGCGGAGCGGCTTGAGGCGGTCAGCCGCCGGGTCCATCGCGACGAGCGTCCCCTGCCCTTTCATCATCTCGGCGATTTGCATGGTCTTCCCGCCGGGCGCGGCGCAGGCGTCGAGAACCGCCTCGCCGGGCTTCGGATCCAGGAGTTCGGGCGCGACGGAGGTGGACGGGTCTTGGACGTAGAACAAGCCTTCGGCGAAACCGGGAACGCCGGTCACGCTCACGCCCCGCGGCAGGATCAGGAACCGGCCCGGCGCGAACGGGTGGGGCTGTCCCTCGATCGAAAGCTTCTTGTTCGTGCGGACCACGACGTCCGCGCGCCGGTTGTTCCACTCGCACACGCGCGTCATCGCAGCGTCGCCGAATTGCTTCGTCCAGCGGTCGATCAACAGCTTCGGATGGGAGAGGCGCGTGGCGGGCGGCTGTTTTTCCAGGGCCTGGAAAATCTGCCGCTTGTCCGCCTGCGCGCGCCGCAGAACGGCGTTGACGAAATTCGCGGCCTTCTCGCCGCCGGCAACTTTCGCCGCTTCCACGGTCTCGTTCACGGCGGCGTACTCCTGCACGTAGTCCATGAACAGAAGCTTGTAGAGGCCGACAAGTATGCAGGCGTCCACTTGCGGCCGCGGCTTCTGCTGGACCCGCCGGTCGCGAATCCAGGTCAGCGCGCCGTACCAGCGAACGACGCCGAGGACCACTTCCATGACAAACGCGCGCGAGCTCTCGACGGCGTCGAGTTCGCGGTCGGGAAACGTTTCGGACTTGATCCAGGAGCTGACAATGCGCGCGGCGACGAGGCGCGAATTCTCCGGAGCTGTATTATCGGGTGCGGTCATATCGCGGCGCATCTTACAGAAGGGGCTGGCGCAATCCGAGAGGGATTATGAGTTGGGACAAGGGAAACCCACCCCTGTTGTCCCCTCCGAGGAGGGGACCTCCGTAAGGTAATCCCCTCCCTTGGGAGGGGTGGCGAAGCCGGGGTGGGTGCATGGTTACTTCACCGGCCGGACTTGCGGTGTGATTCGGCGGCGGGTCGTCGGCACCGAGTAAATGTCCGTCTTTGCCTGCAGCGTATCAGGGTCTTCAGCCGGCTTCGCGGCGGTGTGCGCCTTCCAAAGGCGCTTCAGAAGGTCCACGGCGGTGGGGCGCCTGAGGGTGTCGTCGTTTTGCTCTTTGTCCGGTTTCTTAACTTTGCCGCCCTTAATGTACATGCTGAGACGCCGGAGGTAAAGATACCTGCTTGTAGGGATCAGACGGCAGGAACTACAATCGCGCCATCGATGAATTTGCGAAGCGGGCTTCTTCTTCTGCTGATACTCGCCGGAGGCACCGGCTGCTTCGTGCGCGACGTCCGCTGGACCCCGGTTCGCCCGCCCCGGCACGCAACGGGCCGAACCTACACGCTGGAGACCACGGGCTACTGTCCGTGCGGCGACTGCTGCGGGTGGGAGCGCAACTGGCTTCTGCGCCCCGTTTCCTCGTCCGGCCCCAACAAGGGCAAATCCAAGACCGTGGGCCTGACGGCGAGCGGCGTCCGCGCAAAGAAAGGGACGATCGCGGCGGACACGTCGATCTTTCCGTTCGGCACGGTGATGTATGTGCCGGGATACGGCTACGGTCGCGTGGAGGATCGCGGCGGCGACATCAAGGGCTACCGGCTGGACCTGTTTTTCCGCAGCCATCGGGACGCCCTGGAATGGGGGCGCGCGAAGAAGAAAGTGACGGTTTGGAGGCCGGGCGCGCGGCAATAATTCGTTCTGGCGAGCGGTCGTTTCTGTGATAGCATCTTTCCCGCTTTCAAACCCCGGAAGGAGGAGTGCGGTATGCGTGCATTGCTGATGGTGGCGGTGTTGGCGGTGGCGTTTGCTGTTGTCGGGTTCGCGGAGGAGCCGGCGGCGGCCCCGGCGCTGACCCAGGTGGAGTCGTCCCTGATCAAGGAAGTCGGCTACGATGCGGCGACGCAGGTGCTGACGGTGACCTTCGTGGATCAGGAAGGGACCTACGAGTACCAGAAGGTTCCGGAGGCCGTTTACAAGGAACTCATGGCGGCCGAGTCGAAAGGCTCGTTCTTCGCGAAGAACATCAAGGGCAAGTTCGAGTTCGTGAAGAAGTAGCAGCGCAAACCCACCCCGCCCTTCCGCCTTCGCGAAGGCTACGGCGGACACGTCGGGCACCCCTCCAAGGAGGGGAACGGCAAGGTAATCCCCTCCTTTGGAGGGGTGGCGAAGCCGGGGTGGGTTTCTTAATTCGTCCCCTCCAGCACTTCGATCTGCAACGGTTCGCCGAACGGCCCAACGTCCGCAAGAAACGGCTGCGCGCGCCACGTGCCGGGGTCCGGGGCCGTCCAGGTGATGAACGCCGAAGCGCCGAAGCGCAGGGCGCCCACGGGAATCTGCTGGCGCTCCCCTTTTTCGCTTTCGAGCCTCACCCACACGCACTTGGTTTTGCCTTCCGCGGAGGCGTCCCACGCCGCGGGCCCCGTGTTGATCAGTTCCATCCGCACCTTGCGCCTGGCGTTCACCGCGATGATGTGCCCGGGCGCGCGGTCCCTCTCGACGCCGTCGCATTCAATGCGGCCCCACTCCGAATTCAGGCTCTGAATCGGGGCCGGCGCTGAATACGGCGCGCCGCCGAGCGACCGGATGTTGATCTCGCTGGTGCGCTTCCCGAAATTGAGCGGACGCAGTTCCTCCGTCCGGCCCTCGGAGGTCTCCGTCCTGTACGTGTCGCGCCACGCGTTCCACAGCGATGGAAGCCCGCTCGCGTTGCCGTCCGCGTCGATCTCGCGGCCGCGCCATGCGGCAGGCGCGATCCACTCCGCCCTCAGCCGGTGCGCGAAGTTCCGGTACGCGCTGCCGGCCGGCCGCCAGGAGCCGTCCGGATTCACGATGCCCATGTCGCTCCGCTCGCCCACGCGCCAGCCGGACGGGAACCACCAGCCGAAGCAGCCGGCGGACCGGCTCTTCAAGACCATCTCGAACATGTTGCGGTAGATGCGCGCCTGGTTCTCCAGGTCGGCGGTTTGCGGATTCGCGCCGACGGACGAGCCGAACTCGGCCCAGAGCACGGGCTTGCCGGCGCTGACGCCGCGGCAGTAGGCGGTGATGAAGCCGGCTTCCATGAAGCTGTCCGGCGTCCCGCTCAATCCCCATCCCTCCGGCGAAATGAAATCGAGGTGCGCGGCGCCCGTGGCCGGGTCGAGCGCGACAAACTTCTCCGCCCAAGGCTGGCCCGTGCCGCCGTAGCCCGTTCGTGCGCCGAGTAACTGCCGGATCCCGCGCGCGCGAAGCCAGCGCACGACGTAGCCGTAGCGGCGGCTCGTGAAGTCGTGGACAAACCGGCGGTACGCGGCAAGGGCGGGATCAGCCTTTCCCTCCGCCGCGAGCTCGCTGTCGGGCGGCCCCGTGACCAGCCCGCCGCTTTTCCAGAGAGAGCGTCCGAGCAGCTGTTCGGCGTGCTCGATTGAACCGTACTGCTCCTGGAGCCACTCCCGCCAGTCGCCGTCGAACCGGCGCCGGTCCTTGTATTCGCCCAGGTGCGGCTCCCACGCCAGGTCGAGCGCAAACACCTGCGCCTCGTTCTTGAGGTCTGCGGCCTCGATCAGTTGTTCCGCGCGCTTCAGGTCCGGCGCAAGCGGATCGAGGCCCGGCAGGAAAAGATGAACCCAGATGCCGAGCTTGCGGGCCTCTTCGACAAAGAACCTCAGCTGCGGCGCCTGCTCCGGGGCCAGGTACTGGATCGAGACCGCGTTGATGCCGGCCTCCTCCAGTTGGGCCAGGTCCCTGCGGATCAGATCGGGGTCGAACTCCGAGCTGTCCAGCCAGTGAGCCGTGAATTCGTCCGGCATCCGGCCGTTGGTCGTCCGCGGCCAGTAGTTGACGCCCAGCAGGAACACCGGCCGGCGCCCTGCGGCGAAGCGCGCGCCGGCGGCCGTGACCCATTCCTGCTCTCCGGGCGTGCGCGGGAGAGTCAGGAACTTCAGCGGCTGGTCCACCCGGTCGAGGATCCGGCCCGGCGTCGTCGAGTCCTCGAGCAGGATGCGCAGGATATAGTCCTCGGCCGTTTCCTCGACGAGGGGCGAGCGGCCGAGGTTGATCCGCGAGATTCCAGCCTCGTCCGGGGGCAGACCGACAACGCGCCGCCGCAGAAAATCGTCGCCCCGCTTGTAGAGCTCCGCGCAGACGCGCAAGCCGGCGGACTGACCGGCCGGGGCGGTCCAGCGGGCGGACGCGCGGACGGGCGCCTCCGGCTCGAACGAGAACTCCGGACAGCCGGCCTTGTAGAGGAACGCGCCGGCGGCGAGCCTCTGCGCGCAGGCGAGCGTCATGGCTGCCGCGGCCTCGGCCGAAGCCTTGGAGACGTCCACGCCAACCCACGCCCACTTCTTCGTGGCGCCGTTGGTCTGCGGCTCGACATGGAGGGACGCCGGCCAGCAGAGCGAGTGGCCCTCCGCGTTGGCGGTGCGGAACATGGGAATCCAGCGGTACGGCGCCGCCGTTTCCCCGCCCGCGCCGAGCGAACGCGGGAGCGGGCCCTGGACGCGAGCGCGGCCGATGGGCCATCTCTGGCCGGTGGCCATGCACTCGACGTGGTCGGCGAACGAGCCGTAGTGGCGGTAAGGCGGCGACAGCATGAAGATGTCCGGCCACGAAACAACCGCCCGGATCGAGCGCGGATCGGCGGCGAGGCGGACATCCGACACGCCGAAGAAAAGGTCTCCCGGGGCCTGGGCCGACACACCCTGCGAAAGGCCGATCGAGATCTTCCTGGCCCGCGACAGGGCGAGATGGTTGCCCTTCGTTCCCCGGTTCCTTCCGCCGTACGCGTAGTTGAAGCTCGCCTGGTGGATGATGTACGGCTGCCAGGATTCGGAAACGGTGACGGTGCGCGTCCAGCACGAGCCGTCGCGCTCGAAACACTCAACGGCAAGATGAGCGGTGCCCGCGCTGCCGCGCGCGTAGAAGACAAGGCTGTTCTCGGAGTGCCCGATCGCGCCGTGCGGAATGGGATCCATCGCCACGACGTCCCATTCGCCGAAGTCGCGCGCCTCCACCAGCACGCCCGGCCAGGGCAGCGAGCCTCTCGGCGCTGATTGAACGGTGTTGGACGGCGCGCCCCGGCTGCTCAGATGCCGCCAGTCGCGCACGCTGGAAAATCCGGCGGACGCGCGCGCGGTCCGCAAAAGACCTTCGCGGAACGCCCGCTCCTCCTGAGGCGCACCTTCCACGAGTCGAACCCGTGCGCCGAACGGTTCGCAGCCCAGGAAGACGGTTGCGCCGCCGTCGTCCAGGTGCGACTTGATCGAGCTCCACCAGTCGAACGGCACATGCTCGATATCGGGAACGATGAGGACCCGGTTTTCGCGAAGACAGGAAGCGAGCCCCGCGTCGATTTCCCGGCCTGCGATCCAGCGGGCGTCCGGAAACAGCTTCCTGAGCATCTTCTCGCTCGCCTGGGCGGTTCGGTTGGAGAGCGCGGGCGCGAGGATGCTGACGGGCGGCGGCGGGCCGCCGGGGCCGCATGGCGGTTCCTGCCGGGTTCCGCAGCCGGCGCAGGCGGCGAGGCAGACGGCGACGGCAAGCGCGAACATCTGCAATGACGAAGTCTTCATGCGGACGATGAAGATCATACTGCTTTTCTGCGCCGACGGGTAGAGCGTGGATCAGCGCGCGAGTCGGAAGAAGAACCTCGTGCGCGCAGGCATCTACTTCAGGATCACAATCTGGCTGATCGTCGCCGATGCCGCTTCGGAACCTTCCAGCCAGGCTTTCACCTGGAACGAATCCGTTTCAGCGGGCCACTGGACGGCGCCCAGCTCCGCCTTCTGCCATCCGCCCGGAACGCGCTTGATGGCGTCCACGGAGCCGAGGTACGCGCCGTTCTTGTCCAGCGCGCAGAGCTGGATGGTCAGCACGCCGTTCTGCACGGACGGCGCGTGGATCATCAGCGTGCCCTGGTAGGATTTCGCGATCGGCTCGCCGAACAGGACGGCGCCATAGCTCTCGTTGGTGTTCAGGGTCAGGGTGCCGCCTGTCGCCGCCGCCTGCCACGTTGCCTTCTCCGCGGAATACGGCGTTTCCGGATCGATCTTCCTGTCCAGCAGGATCCGGTCCGTCGCGAACGGCATGACGTACCGCAGGTCCTTGAGTTGGAGTGCTGCGCCCTCTTCGTCGGTCGCCCACAGCTTGAAGAGAATGTACTCAGTCTGCGGCGGAAGGCCGATCGTTCCGACGTGGACGGTCTGCTTGCCCGACTGGGTCGAGTTCTTGATCGCGTCAACCGACGTCAGAAGCGACTCGCCCTGGAAGGCCAGCACCTGGAGCGTGTACTTGCCGGCGATCACCTTGGCGACGTCGAGCTCGATGAGGCCTTCCTTCATGTACGAGCAGCGGTCGGACGTGAACACGTCGCCGTACGCGCCGTCGTTGTTCTTCTCCCGTACCAGGAAGGTGCCGTCCGCCTGCTGGACGATCTGCGCCTTGCCCCAGCTCCAGACATCCGGGCCGGAGGTCGCCGCGCTGAAAAGCACAAGTTCGTCTCCCTGCGCAACGGCCGCGCGGAGGATGAAGGTCAGGATGAATGCGGTTCTCATGGTCATGATTTCTCCTTCTTACTTCTCTTGATCGGCCGCCGCGCTCCGCACGCCGGATTCCAGCCGCTTCAGCCACCACCCCATCGCGAACCGCCGCCCCTCGCTGAAGCGGAACGCATAGCTGTCCAGCCGCCCGTTCCACTCGGCGCGCTCATCGGCATTCTTGAGTTCGCGCACCTGCAGGCGCAGGCGGTACAGCCGCAGCGGCCAGTCCTGGTCGCCGAGGTTCGCGCGCGTGCCGCAGAATTCCGCGGCGTACTTCTCGGTCAGCGTGAGGAAATCGAACCCGTACTCCTCCGCCGGCTCGATCGTGGTGCCTTCCTCGAAGTCGTTCCACGTCGCGATCTGCACGGCGTCCGGCCGGTGCTTGAGCACCTCGTCCCAGTTGTCCTTGTATTCCTGCGTCCCGCGCCGGTCGGTGATCCTCGGACCGTTGCCCCACCCGTTCACGCCGGTGTCGTTGAAGCCGGGGCTGGCCACGCCGACGACGAAGTCCAGCTGGCCGCCGGCCTTCGCCGGAAGCGCCTCGTCGTAGAACTTCGCCCGCGTCTTTGCATCGTCGCACCACAGGTAGCTGCCGCGCGCGATGCCGGCGTAGGGAGCGTTGAAGTAGCCGCGGACGAGAAGGACGGGCTCGTTCGCGAAGCGGCCGAGAACGTCGGCGACCTCCTCGGGCGAAAGGTTCATCGGCCCGAGCTGTCCGTCGCCGTACCCGTTGAAGATGAAGAAAACCGGCTCGCCGTTGTGGCGCAGGTAGGCGTCGGAGCCGGCGTACTTGTCGAGCACGTGCCGGATCTGCGCCTCCATCACGTCCAGTACTTCGGCCCGCGTCTTCGCCTGCGAGTAGCCTGGGAAGAACGATTTCTCCTCGAGGCAGATCGCCGTCTTGATGCCGTAGCGTTCGGCGGATTTCACCAGCTCGCCGAAGACCTGGTCCGAGCGCGTGCCGGGGCCGTACCAGTCCGCGACGAATCCGTCGATGCCGGACGCCAGCGCGGTCAGCACATGGTACTCGAGGACCGCGCGGTCCATCTGGTCGTAGGGCCCGATGAGGGGGTAGTACACGGAAGCGATGTCGCGGCGGCCGTTCGCGAGGACGGTGTCCGGATCGTGCTTCTTGCCCTTGCCGTACCACTGCCAGTGTTCCCACGTGATGCCCTGCTCCGTTTTCTCTGCGCGGAACCACGGCATGTAGTGGGCAAGCACGATCGGCTGCTCGGCGGGAGCTATGCCTGGCCCGAGAAGGCCGGTGACCAGAAGCGCGGCAATGAACGGCTTGTGGCGTTTCATTCCGTCATTAAACAGAATCCCGCGGAATTTTGCAATTGATAAACCGTAGCAGTCGGGTAATCTTATCAGTTCACAGCTTGTTGCCGAACCCACCCCTCCCGAGGAGGGGAGGAAATCTGGGTGATCCCCTCCCTTGGAGGGGTGGCGAAGCCGGGGTGGGTAGGTCGCTAAAGAGAGAATGTCATGAAGTTTCACGCACCCGTCAGCGGCGACCGGCCCTTGGATCTTCCCCTCGTGTTCGGCCATTTCGTGCCGTGGTACACTCTTCGCGGCGGCGACTTTCCCCTGCCCGCGGAGGAGCGCGCGCGGATCACGTTCATGCCGCTGATCGAGGATCATCGCCACTGGAACGACTCCCGCGCCGGCTACCGGCGCACGCACCATCACGTGCCCGCCATCGGAATCTACGACTCGCGCGACCCGGCTGTCATCGAGTGGCAGATCCGCACGGCGCTCGACTGCGACGTCAGCGGGTTCATCGTGAACTGGTACGGCAAGCACTCCGTCGAGAACGTCATCACGCTTCACTGGCTGCGCGGGCTGAAGAAGTGGAACGCGGAGCACCCGGACCGGCCGTTCCTCTACTTCTTCTCCGTCGACTCGCAGGCGCAGATGGCGTCCGAGGGCAAGAAACCCGTGAGCATGGAAGAGGACTTCGAGTATATCCGCGAACAGCTGATGAACGACGCGTACCTGCGCCGCGACGGCCGGCCCGTGTTCATGGTCTTTCCCTACGAGGACAACGCGCAGCAGTGGCGCGCCGCGCTCGACACCGTGTTCGGCGCCGGCGGGGCCGACCTCATATGGAGCGGGGGCGCCCGCGGCCGCGGCGAGAACGCGTGCTACGCCTGGGTCCGGCCGGATGACAGCACGATCGATTTCAACAACCCGTACGTCTGGAGCCAGCCCGACAGCGCCGGCGACGGATTCCTGAGGCGCTTCTTCCGCGACGCGAACGCGGACAACACATCCATCGAGTACATCATGGCCGGCGTCTGGCCCGGCTTCAACGACCAGCTGGTCTCGTGGGCTTGGAACCCGAACCCGGACAACCCGAAGATCCGCCCGCGCGTGATCTGCCGCGAGACAACGCGCGGCAACACGCTCGAGCTGACCTGGAAGGCCTATCTCGATTATCTCGCGCTCGGGCGGGACGGCGAAACCGCCGCGCGCATCCCGGCCCCGCTGATCCAGCTCGTGACGTGGAACGACTACGCCGAAACGACGACGCTGGAGCCGACCCGCGACTACGGCACCACCCCGCTCGAGATGTGCCGGAAGTTCCTCGCGGAAGCCCGCGCCGCCTGGCGGCGCGCCTGATTTTCCAACCCTTGGAAAATCGGTCCGGAAAGTTTCCAATGGTTGGAAAACTGCGCTACGGCCGCACGCGCACCGGCAGGATCACCGTCGGCAGGCCTTCC
>CAYQYB010000084.1:0-9889 GCA_964421535.1 uncultured Verrucomicrobiota bacterium
CGGCGATGTGTCCGGGAAAGGGGTGCCGGCCGCGCTGTTCATGGCGGTGACGCGCACGTTCCTGCGCACGATCTGGAACATGGAGCGCGACCCGGCGGCGACCCTGGCGCGGCTGAACAACGAGCTGGCGCGCGACAACGATCCCAATATGTTCGTGACTCTCTTCTGCGCGCGGATCCATCTGCCCACGGGGCGGTGCGTGTATGCCAACGGCGGGCATAATCCTCCGCTGGTCGTCCGCGCCGGCGAGCCCATCCGCCAGATCCCCAAGGTGAAAGGCACGCTTGTCGGGGGCTTGGAGGACATGAAGTACGAAGAGGGGACCCTCGACTTGCGGCCCGGCGACATGCTCTTCCTGTACACTGACGGCGTCACCGAGGCGATGAATCCCGACGAGGTGCTGACCGGCGACGAGTGGACCGTGCGCGAGCTGGAGAACGTGCGCGCGAAGGACTGCGAAAGCCTGATCCGCGATATGAGGGAGTCCCTGAGGCGCTACGCGGCGGGGGCCGAGCAGTCGGACGACATCACGATGCTCGCGTTCCGACTGAAAAAGTAGCGTGGAAGCGGCTGCGTCAGCCCAGCCCGATCGTAACCCGGCTGCCCCGGATGGCCTGCTCGATGCTGCGGCGGATGTCGCCGATGGCCTTCTGCACGTCGCCGACCTTCTTCTCGGGATCGAACTCCAGCAGGATATCGATGAACACCTCCGTGCCCGCCCGACGTGAACGGATCGCGAGGAGGGATTCGTAGTCGTCGAAGTGCCTCGCCAATTCTCGAAGGATGACGATCTGGTCGGACTCCTCGAGCGTGCGGTCGAGCAGGTTGGAGACGGATGTCGAGAACAGGCCCATGGCCGCCATGAGGATCGAGGCCCCGATGATGAGGGAGGCGGCCGGGTCGATGTACACGGCCCATGGGAAACTCCTGAGCGACAGGCTCAGCCCAAGAGACAGCAGGATGAACACGTTGCCGATCATTCGCGTGAGGAAGAGCCTCGACTGCGCGTCCATCAGCGGTGACGCCGCGTCGCGCGCCGCGCGGCGGTTCCTGATCCACAGGTTTCCGTTGACGAAGGTGTAGACCACCTGGTCGACGAGGCTGATCAGGATGCCGATGCCGGCGATGTGCGAGGGGTGGAGGATGTTCCGGACCGCGTTGGCGATAATCAGCACGAGGCACACGGCCATCAGCAGGCCCACGAACAGGCTCACCAGGTTTTCCATCTTGCCCATGCCGTACTCGAACTGCTGGTTCGCGCCGCGGTTGATGCGGCGGATGGCCGCCCACGAGAGCGCGACGGCAATCAGCTCGAGCAGGGTCTTGAAGAAGTCGGCGAGCAGCACGGAGGATTTTGCGGCGACGAGTGCGGCCGTGACGATCGCGGTGTCGAGCAGGGCCATCAGCATTCCGTTGCGGATGGCGATCTCGCGGGAGCCGCTGTCGCACGCTGTGTCGAGGTGGCTCATGACGGCCCGGGCAGGATGGAGCGGACGGCATCCTCGCGGGTCGGGAAGATGGCGAGGATCTCCGTGAAGCCGGCGATCTGGAACACGTCGTGAACGGCGGGCTTCGTGCGGCAGAGAGCCATCCGGCCGCCCGATCTTTTGCACTTCTTGGCGAAGGCGAGGAAGACCCTGAGCCCGGCGCTGACGATCAGCTCGAGTCGCTCGAAATCGATGACGAGCCCCTTGCAGCCGCCGGCCATCAGCTGGTCGAGCTTGTGCTCGAAATCCGGCGATGTGATGGAGTCCAGCCGTCCGGCGAGGGTGAGGATTGTGATATCGCTGTCCTTCTGTTCGCCAATCTGCAGCGTCATGGGGTGCTCTCCGGCGCCTTCGCTTTGCGGAAACAGACGGTCAGGATGTTCTTCCCGCCTTCGCGGCGGTATTCGAGGTGGTCCGCCATGTTTTTCACAAGGTGGATGCCCAGCCCGCCGATCTTGCGCTCCTCCAGCGGGGCGGTGGTGTCCGGCGGCGGCTGGCTGAGGGGGTCGAAAGGCTCCCCCCAATCCGCGATCTGCAGGCAGAAGCTTTCGTCCCGGCGAAGGAAGCAGGCGACCTCGGTTTCTCCCGGCGCGTCCTTGTAGGCGTGCATCACGTGGTTCGCGACGATCTCTTCGAGCACCAGCTCGGCCTTGGAAAGCGTGGCGGGGGCGAGGTTGACGTCGGCGGCCCTCTCCGCGAGGAACTGCCGGAACGGCTCAAGCGATTCCAACCGGGACGGCAGGCGCAGGGTCTGCATTCAACTCCTCACAAGACGAGCTTGGCGGCGTCCTCGAGCGTGTTGACCATGGGAAACATCGACGAGAAGCCGGATATGTCGAAAATTTCTTTCGCGGTGCCCTTGGCCCCGCAGATGATCACTTTTCCGCCTTGCGGTTTCACCTTCTTCAGGATGGTGAGGATGCTGCGAAGGCCGGCGCTGCTGAGGTACTCAAGGTGTTCGAAATCCAGTACAAAGGCCGTGTCTCCCTTCGCGATCAGCTTCTCGCAATGCGCCTCGAAAACCTGGGACGATGTGCCGTCCATGCGTCCGGTAACTTCAACGACCGCAGCCTTGCCCAGCTTGCTGTCCTCCATTTTCATAAGGCGCTCCTTCTTTTGAAAGGCACTCTAGTACTCCGCCCATCCACCGCCAAGTTTCAAACGCCGCGCTATCCGAAAAAGCCGTTCAGGACGTCGACCGCTTCCGCAGCATCCTCTCCGTACGCGTCCGCGCCGAGTTCGGCCGCCAGTTTCCGCGTTACCACGGCTCCGCCGACGACGGTCTTCAATCCGCTGCGGCCTTTGAAGTGTTTCAGAATCGCTTTCAAATGCGGCAGGCACGTGCTGACCATCAGGCTGCAGAGCACCGCGCGCGATCCGGATTCCACGGCCCGCGCGAACACGTCCGCGTCGCAATCGTTGCCGAGGTCGTCGACGTCGTAGCCCGCCGCGCGGGCGATCATGGCGACGATGGACTTGCCGAGGTCGTGGCGGTCGCCTTTGACCGTGCCGATGCAGACCTTCACGCCCTTCCGGTGATTGTGCTTCGCGAGCAGGGGCTCGATGATGTCGAGGCCGGCGCGCATCGCGCGGGCACCGACGAGCAGGTCGGGCAGGAGCACCTTCTTGTCGGCGTACAGGTCGCCCAGTTCGTGCATCGGCGGGATCATGCCGCGGTTGAGCAACTCGAGCACGTTGTCGTTGCGGTCCACGGCCTGCTGAACGAGCCCGCGCGCCAGGTCGCGGTCGCCCTTCAGGATGGCGTTATACAGTTCGGATTTCGGATCCATGCCTGTGGCGCAGGATCATACACAACCGCGGCCGATATTTCCAATCCTTGGAAAATCAATCCGAAAAAGTTCCAAGGATTGGAAAAAAAGTGAAAAAAGTTCCGGAAAACCGTCCCGCTCGTTTCTTTCTATACCTTAGATAGTAGACGCGATTTCGAAATCGCGTCTACGAGGGGGTCAGGGCAGTTTGACCCCGGGCTTGAAGTAGGAAGGGTCGGGACGGTTCGTGATCACAATGGACATGGAGACGTTGCTGCCGGCGATGTTTGTGAGCCACGGCATCCAGTTGGCGTCGAACAGGTTCGTCTTGTAGTACAGGCCGTAGATCCGGTTCGTGACGGAGTTGAACTGGACGCTGCCCGTCAGGTTCGTCCAGACGGCATCGGCTTCGAACAGCGAGAACCGGTTCGTGGGGTCGGTGCCGGCAATGTACTCCTGGACGTTGTTGAAGGTGTCCGTGTCCGTGTCGATGGTGGGGACGCCGCTGGTCTGGTCGCCGAAGTAGAGCGTTTCCCAGTCGTTCGGCAGTCCGTCGCCGTCCGCGTCGGTGCCGGCCGCCGGCTCGATCGAGCCGATCAGCTGGACGTTGTCGTGACGCCACGTGCCGGCGCTGGAGCTGGCGTTGGTGCCGTAGATGCGGAACGTGACGGTGCCCGTCAGCGCGGAAAGGGAGAACGTCGCGGCGTTCGTCCGCCACAGGCTCGCGGCGGTTTGCAGGCCGGAAGACAGGTCCGTCGCGTAGCCGTCGCTGCTGCAGCGCAATATCCAGTTACTGGGTCCGGTGCCGGAGCGGTAGTATTGGAACTGCACGCCGGTGAGGTTGGCCTGGTAGCCCGCGGCCACGGTGATGCTGAACGTGTAGTAGCGGGAGCCGCTCGTCCAGCCTGTGTCCGAAATAGCCCGGCCCGGATTGCCGGATGCGTCGGTATAGGTCCCGTCGTCGGGCGCATACACGGAGGCTGTGATGTTGGAGTGCGAGCCGGCGGCGGTGTTGGTGAATCCTCCCGAACCGTTCTCGAAGTCGTAAGCCGCGAGGCTGTTCGTGCCGGCGGGCACGTACGGCTGGACGGTGATCGTCAGCGACTCGGTGTCGAAGCCGTCCTTGTCCACCGCGTAGAAGACGGTCGTGTAGACGCCGACGGGGCCCGCGTTCGTCCACACGAACGTCCCGTTGCCGTTCGTCCAGCTGAAGGCGGAGCCGGCAGGGGCGTTGCTGACGCTGAGGGTGATCGGATCGCCGTCGGCTTCCGTCGCCACGACGGCGAACTGCAGCGTGTTGCTTTCCGTCACGGTCTTGTTGGCGATGGCCTGCAGCACGGGCAGGTTCGTATCCGTCCGCTGAACCGCGATCTCGATGGTCTCGCTATCGGCGCCGTCGTCGTCGGCGGCATGGAACGAGGTCGTGTACACGCCGACGGGCGCGGCGTTGGTCCAGCTGAAAAGCCCGCTTCCCGGATCGAACGTGGAACCGGCGGGCGCGTTGCTGACGCTGAGCGTGATCGGGTCGTTGTCGACGTCGGTGGCGGCGACGGTGAAGCTGAGCGTGTTGTTCAGTGGCACGGAGCGGTTCCCGACGTGATAGAGGAACGGCGGCTGATTCGTGGATCCGCCGCAGGGGTAGATCCATTGGGATTCGTTGAGGGCTCCGCGCGACGGCGCGTTGGTCGGGCCGCCCCACGAGAACTGGATGTAGTTTGTGCCCACGCCCTTGAGCTGCAGCGAGCGGTCCGTCTCGGTCCCGGCCTCCGAGACCTTGATGTTGTCGGCGTACTGCCCTGCCGCCGGCCCGTTCGACGCGGCGATGGTTGCCTCGTAGCTGAGGAACTGAATCATGTTGCTGCCGTCGAGCACGAGCGCGACGCCGTCGGGGCCGTTCTGAAGTCCGCTCACGGGGACCCAGACGGCGCCGTAGCCACAGCCCTCGTCGTCGATCACGCCGGACAAGCCGTTGCTTGAATACACAAGCCCGTCGCCGCCGTTGTAGGCGTAGAGCACGTAGTAGCTCAGGTCGATCCCTGCGGTGCCGGCGATTTCGACGCCTTCGTTCGTGTCGGTGCCGGCGTTGTCGTAGTGAATCTCGTTGATCCACAGCGCGCCGCTCAGAGGGACGCTTATGACGACGGGCCGCGAGACGACGCCGTCATTGTCCGCCGCGTAGAACGCGCTGGTGTAGGTGCCGACGGGCGCGGCATTGGTCCACGAGAATACGCCGTCGCCGCCGGCGGCCTGGAACGACGCCCCTGCCGGCAGGTTGCTGGCGGTCAGAGTGATCGCGTCGCCGTCGGCGTCGGTCGCGGTGACGCCGAACACGAGGTCGTTGCCCGCGAGGACCCACGGATTTGCAATGGCCTGGATCGCGGGCAGATTGGTCGGCGGGGTGACGTAGATCGTGACCGCCTCGGTGTCGTAGCCGTTGGTGTCGCGCGCGTAGAAAGTCATCGCGTACGTGCCGGTCGGGGAAGCGCCGGCCCAGCTGAAGCTGCCGTTGCCGTTCGTCGAGCTGAACGTCGAGCCCGCGGGCGCGTTGCTGACGGTCAGCGTGATCGGGTCGTTCTCCGCATCCGTGGCGAAGACATCGAATGAAACGGACTTGTTCAGGATGACCGACTTGTTGGCGATCGCCGAGATCACCGGATGCTCCGTGCCTGTGCCCACCGTGATGAGAATGGTTTCGGAATCCGCGCCGTCGTCGTCGGCGGCGTGGAAGGAGGTCGTGTAGACGCCGACGGGCGCGGGGTTGGTCCATGTGAACGTTCCGTTGCCGCCGGTCGAGCCGAAGGCCGCGTCGCCGGGCGCGTTGCTGACGGTGAGCGTGATCGGGTCGCCGTCGATGTCGGTGGCGGTCACGGCGAACGTCAGGAGATTGCTCAGGGACGTGCTGTGGTTCCCGATCGTGAAAAGCAGCGGCGGCTGATTGCTGCTTCCGCCGCAGGGATAGATCGTCTGCCGGCTGTTCAGGAATCCGCGCGATGCGGCGTTGGTCGGGCCGGCCCACGAGAACGCTTCGACGTTGGTGCCGCCGCCGGTCAACTGAAGGGACAGTCCGGCGGCCTCGATGCCGGCCTCGGAAACGCCGATGTCCGTGGAACTCAACTCGACCGCCGGGCCGTCCACGGCCACGATGGTTCCCTCGTAGCTCAGGAACTGCACGATGTTCGTCTGGCTTTCCACGAGGGCGAATCCGTCGGGCCCGTTCTGCAGGTTCGCGATCGGGAACCAGACCGCGCCGTAGCCGCATCCTTCGTCGTCGATGATTCCGGAAAGCGGGTTCGTCGACTCGAGCGTGCCGTTCAAGCCGTCGTACGTGGCGATGCAGTAAAGGCTCAGGTCCATGCCGGCGGTTCCGGCGATCTCGACGCCCTCGTTGGTGTCCGTGCCGGCGTTGTCGTAGTGAATTTCGTTGACCCAGACGCGTCCGTCGATCAGCACGCTGATCAGGACGCGCTCGCTCTCGATGCCGTCGGAATCCGCCGCGTAGAAGAACGTCGTGTACACGCCCACGGGCGAGGGGTCGGCCCAGGTGAACGACCCGTTCTCGTTCGTCGAGTTGAACGACGCGCCGGCTGGGAGGTTGCTCGCGGTCAGTGTGACCGTGTCGCCGTCCGTCGGCGACGCGTGGACGTTGAACTGAAGGGGCACGTTGACGATCACGCGCTGGTTGTTCACCGGCTGGAGCGCCGGAGGCGTTTTGCCGACGCTGAACGCTTTCATGACGGCCATGTGGTCCGCGTTCACGGCCCCGGAGTCGTTTGTGAGGATGGGCGGGGGCGGGTTGGTCCAGAGCCGGCTGTCGAACACGATGCCGTTCGTGAACTGCAGCCCGCCCACGGAGACGGGCCAGTTGTTCGAGTTCAGCGAGCGGCCGGGAAGCACGTAATCGTAGGGCTTGGTGCGGTTCGAGTTGGAGTCGGTGTCGCCGTTCTGGTCGGCCGGCTTGTGGAAGTCGCTGACGATGTTCGTCAGCACAAGCATGGCCGGGTCGGTGCGCGTGTTCAGGTTCAGGTCGCCGCAGATGACGACGTAGTCGTTCGACGGCCAGCCGGAGGTAGCGACGTAGTTGGTCACGCAGCGGGCTTCCTCCGCGCGATCGGCGTCGGTTCCGCTGGCGTAGAGGTGGAGGCAGACCACGTGCAGGTTCCGGTCGCCGGGGATGTCGATCGTGGCCCACGCGAAGTCGCGGTTCACGACGACGGGGTCGGCCCATTCGCCGGAGGCCGTGATGGGCCAGCGGCTGATGATGCCGTTGGGGAGCGGGAAGTAGTTCGTGGACTGCGGCTCGATGTAGTAAGAGAAATTCGTCCCGAAGTTGAGGTCCACGAAGTTCCGGTAGCTGACGTTCGTGATGTTCCACTCCTGGATCGCCACGATGTCCGGCTTCAGCCCCTGCATGATCCGGCAGCCGGGCGGGTTGTACTTCGAGTCGGAGCCGGTCACGAGGTTCGCCGTCATGATCGTGATCGCGTCGTTGTCGCGGATGTACACGGCGATCTGCGCGGGCGCCGCGAGGCTGGCGGACGCCGGGTTCGTGACCGCAAGAAGGATGCTCTCCATGCTTTCCGACAGGCTGTCGTTCGTGACGATGACGCCGAAGGTGATCTGGGTCGGGCCCGAGGCGGAGAACACCACGGTGGTCGCGGACAGGGAGAAGTCGTTGGTCATCGCGGTGCCGCCGACCACCGCGACCTGCACCGTGGCGTCGGCCTGCCGCGAGAGAACGATCTGGACCAGCTGGGTGCCGGCGTCCTCCGCCACGGTGTACTCCGGCGCGCCGAAGCTGAGAGTGGGCTTGTCGAGGACGCTCACGGTCACGGTCCGCGCGTTCACGCCGTCGTTGTCGATGGCGTAGAACTTCGCCGTATACACGCCGATCGGCGAGGGGCTGGACCATGTGAAGGTGCCAATGCCGTTGGTAACCACCGGGAAGATCGCGCCCGAGGGAAGGTTGCTTGCGCTCAGGGTGTAATCGTCGCCGTCCGTCGGCGTCGCCTCCACCGTGAACTGCAGGTTGTTGCTGACCGTGATGGTCTTGTTCGGGATGGGGAAAAGGACAGGCGGGATGTTCGACGGCATGCCCGAGCCGTCGTAGAAAAGCTCGACGAACTCATACTGGAACGAGCCCGCGTCGGCGTACTCGCTGATCCGCAGGCCGGCCGTCCCGTTGCCCGCGCAGCCGGAGCCGGGGGTCGCCGACGACCAGGTGACCACGTTCCAGCTCGCGGAGGAGCTGGCGCTGTTCGTCGCGTTCTTCCTCTGAACGGACTTGTTCAGCGGATCGATGCTCGACGGCGTGAGCCCGTCGATGTTCGTGCCGCCGGAGTTCAGCAGGGAGAATCGCTCCAGCCCGTCGATGCGGGGGAAGTTGTTGGCGGCGTTCAGGTAGATAACGTTCGTCGCGAGCGTCACGCCCCAGTAGGACTGGAAATCCGTCTTCGTCGCGCTGCGCCCGATGACGATATAGCCGCCGGCGGAGACATTGGTGCTGGGAATCGTGTAGTTCCGCAACGTGTTGGTTTGCCGGACCGTGTACCCGCCGATGTCGAGGGCGTGCGCCGAGGTGGAAAGCAAAGCGATCAAGAGGGCGGAAGAAAAGCGTTTCACCGGTTACTCCATGGCTGAAAAAAGCCCGCAGGCATTTCTCCTGCGGACTCTGTAACCAAACCCCGATGAGCCGCTCAGGTATAGGGCGGTTTCACGGGATCATGGGACCGGTGCGCGGGTTCAGTGGTTGCTGAACGGGCAGGAGCCGCCGGCGCAGGAGTTCGGCGAACAGGCGCCGGACGAGCAGGGCAGGGTGGAGTGCTCGTGGACGCTCGCGCTGAATGAGGAGAGCTGTTTCTCCAGCTTCTTCCCGCCGCACTTCGGGCAGGCCTCCGGCTTGTCGGTGCTGGAACGCACGAGCTGCTCGAACACGGTTGCACACTTCCCGCACTTGTACTCGTAAAGGGGCATCAACGACCTCGTCTTCTCAGGCCTTCGTTTCGCCGCAGCATCCGCCGTCGGCCGACTTCACCCCCGCCTTTTTGAGTATCCACACCATCGGACACCAGTTCGTAAAGGCGGATTGCAGCAGGTTGAAGCCGACGAACGCCGTAAACAGCAGCCAATACTTGCTGACCCAGAAGGCCAGCGCAAGGCTGATCAGGACAAAGGTTCCGGCGATGGCTCGAATGGCACGTTCAACGGTCATGGTTCATCTCCTTTGTTTCTAGAATTTTCCCGCGCCCATCAAGGCGCCGGCGATCCCCCAGATCGTCATGGCGGTGTACGGGTTGCCGGTCAGCGGGCATGCGCCCGTCCGGCAGCCCACGAACTTGTACATCGCGAAGCCGATGGCCGCTCCGATAGCCGCACCTATGATGATTCTGACGATGCCGGTCATGGTTCCCTCCTACGATCCTCTATGATTTGACTTTTTCAACCGCCGTTTTCCCATAGATCAGTTTGTACACCACCGGGATCACCAGCAGCGTGAAGGTGGTGGATACGAACAACCCGAAGATGAGCGACCAGGCGAGGCCGCTGAAGATCGGGTCGAGCGTGATCGGCCACGCGCCGAGCATCGCCGCGCCGGCCGTCAGGAAAATCGGGCGGAAACGGACCGCTCCGGACTCC
>CAYQYB010000085.1:0-9851 GCA_964421535.1 uncultured Verrucomicrobiota bacterium
GCCTTCGAGAAGCCGTGCAGGAAGATCGTGCGCTCCTTCATGCCGGGGAGCGACGCGATGCTGACGTGCTCGCCGTCGTAGGTGAGCTCCGCGTAGATCTCGTCGGTGATCACCAGCAGGTCGTGCTTCTTCACGAACTCGGCGATCTCCTCCACGTCCTTGCGGGGCAGGGTCGCGCCGGTCGGGTTGTTCGGGAAGTTCAGGAGCAGGAGCTTGGTCTTCGGCGTGACCTTCTTCTCGAGCATTTCGCGCGTGAGGCGGAAGTCGTCCTCCGCGCGCGTCTCGACGACCACGGGGGTGCCGTGCGCGAAGATGATGTCCGCGCGGTACGAGACGTAGCACGGCTCGTGGTACATCACCTCGTCGCCCGGATTGATCAGCGCGCGGAGGGCGAGGTCCAGCGCCTCGCTCACGCCGACGGTGATCAGGATTTCCTTCTCCGGGTCGTAGGACGCCTTGAAAAACTTCTTCACGTACGAGGCGATGGATTTCCGGAGCTCGAGCAGGCCCAGGTTGGACGTGTAGTGCGTCGCCCCGCGCTCGAGGGAAAACACGGTCGATTCCCGGACGTGCCACGGCGTGTCGAAATCGGGCTCGCCGATGCCGAGGCTGATGATGTCCTTCATCGTGCTGACGATGTCGAAGAAATCGCGGATGCCGGAGCGGGGGATGTCGCGGACGTGGTCCGCGACCCACTCACGGTGAGACTTTGAGCCGCTCGTCTTCATGTTCGGTCTCCATCAGCAGGCCGTGGTGCTTGTAGGTCTTCAGCATGAAATGCGTGGACGTGGAAATCACGCCCTCGAGCGTGGCCAGCTTCTCGCTGACGAACATCGCCACTTCCCTCAGGTCTTTTCCGGCGACGAACAGGAGCAGGTCGTACGCGCCGCTCATCAGGTAGACCGACTGGACCTCGGAAAACTTCGCGATTCGCGACGACACCTTGTTGAACCCGCCCTCGCGCTCGGGCGTGATCTTGACCTCGATCACCGCGGTCACGCGGCCGAGATCCAGCTGGTCCTCGTCCAGGATTGCCTGGTAGCCGCGGATGACGCCCTTCTTCTCGTACTCGGCGATCTTGGCCTTCACGTCGCCGACCTGGAGATTCAGCATCTTGGCGATGTTCTCCGGCGACTCCAGCGCGTTTCGTTTCAGGATTTTAAGCAGTTCGTCCATACGCACCTCCATCGAGAATGGCAGTAGCTATAGCGGCGGGAAAAGGGTGAGTCGAGAGAATAACGGATCGCAGTCGTACTCGTCCTTGGTCTCGTCGTCGTCCTCGAGTACGAGGACGAGAGCGACGACGAGGACGATTAGGACGTCCGGTACGCCTGTCCCTTCCACGCCAGCCCCCGTCCCGTGAAATGCCGGACGGCGGCGCGGGTCGCGGCGAGGCAGTACAGGACGGCCGCCAGCGGCAGCAGCCACGCGTACCCCGGCTGTGTTCTGACCACGGTGAAGACCGGCTGGATCGCCCGGCGGCTGAGGACGCACAGCGCGATGCCCGCGCCGGCCAGCGGCCAGTTGAGGCGTGCGAGTCCGGCCGCTGTTGCGATCCACGGGACGAGCGTGCCGACGACGGCCGCGATCCACGCGACGATCAGCAGCGGAACGGAGTAGCGGAGGAGGGGAAGGCTGAGCCGGCTGAGCCCGTGCCAGAGTTCCTGGAAATGCTCGTACATGCGCGTCCGGCCGAGGTTGCGGGTGTACGTGAGCCAGACCCGTCGGCCCTGCTTCTTCAGGATCTGCGCGAGCGCCATGTCCTCGAGGATCCGGTCGTGAACCGCGGCGTGGGTCCCGGCGGAATTGTAGGCCTCCCGCTTGATGAGGATGAACGCGCCGCACAGCCGCGCCGCGCGCTTTTCCGGGTGGCTGGCGCCGTCCAGCGGCTCCACGAGGACGGAAAGCGTCGCGAACAGCGGCATGATCATCTTCTCCCAGAACGAACGGCAGTGGATCGTCGGGAACATGCTCAACGCGTCCACGCCCAGCTCCGCGGCCTTGGCGACCGACTTCTTCAGCGTCAGCGGATGGTGGACGACGTCGGCGTCGATGAACAGAAGCCAGTCGCCACTCGCGCGGCGCACCCCTTGCGCGAGCGCCCAGCTCTTGCCGACCCACGTTTCGCCGGCAGGCGGCGGTGCGCCGTCGATGACCTTGCCGGAACGGAAGCCGTCGAGCGCGGCGTTTGCCATGGCCAGCGTGTTGTCGGTGGACTGGTCGTTCACGAAGACGATCTCGAAGCCCGGATAGTCCTGCGCCGCCAGCGCGGACAGGCATTCGCCGACGATCTTCTCCTCGTTGCGGGCCGGGACGATGACGGAGATGAAGGGCCAGCCGCCGCGCGGATCGGGCAGCGCGCTCGTTGAATCAAGGGAAGGGATGTGGCGTTCGAAGAAACGAAGGCGGAAGAAAACGATCAGCCACAGCGCGCAGGATATGCCCCAGGTGATCCACACGATTGTCATGATGAGATCCCATAGTAAGCGGAAAGGCAAAGACAGGGCAAGGCGCGCACTCAACCACGAATGAACACGAAAGGTAGGGCGCGTCGGAGAACGGAGGGAGTACCCGCAGATGACGCAGACAGGCGCAGATGATGGTGTGGCAGCGGCTCTGCGAGCCGCTTCTGCAAGAGGGGAACCAAGGAGATCACGGAGGCACGGAGGGGAACTGAAAGAGGTTGAACCGCGGATGTCGCAGATGAGCGCGGATGGAAGAGGGTGAACCACGAAACACACGAAGTACACGAAAGCGGGTGAAGAGGATTTGATCGCGAATTTGAAGGGAAGATTTTTTAACGCAGAGCCGCAAAGGAACGCAAAGAAAAGATGAGGTGAAAGCTTTGTTGCTTTTCCGTCCTGCTTCGCGCCTTTGCGTTGAAAATCCGCTCTTCCATCTGCGCATTCGCGGGCACCTCATTCCGTTCACCGCCGCGCCAGGCAGATAATTCCGGGCGGCTCGGCGGGACCCACCGCAGGCGGGCAAGCGCATCGCCCTGCCTTTCGTGTCTTTACTGTGTTTCGTGGTTTTCCATCCGTGTTGATCCGTGTCTATCCGTGGTTCCATCGGGCAAAGTCAGCATTGAGTTGAAGCGCGGGAATGTCTACTTTGTGCCGCATGTCTCTGAAGAACTTCAAAATCGTCCTGGTCAGCCCCCTCTACGGCGGCAACGTGGGCTCGGTGTGCCGCGCGATGAAGAACATGGGCCTCTCCCATCTCGTGATCGCCGCGCCGGCCCATCCGCTGGATGTCGAGGAAGCGAAGAAGATGGCGATGCACGCGGACGACATTTTCGAGAAGCGGAAGGAGTTCCCGACGCTCCGGGAGGCCGTGGCGGACTGCGGGCTCGTGATCGGGACGACCGCCCGCATCGGGCTGTACCGCGATCACGCGCAGACGCCGCGCGAGTTCGCCCCGCGCCTGCTGGCCGCCGCGGAAAAGTCGAAAGTCGCGCTCGTGTTCGGCCCCGAGGACAACGGGCTGTCGAACGACGACCTCATGCTCTGCACGCACATGATGCGGATCCCGTCGTCGTCGAAATACTCTTCCTTGAATCTTTCGCAGGCCGTCATGGTCTGCTGCTACGAGCTGTACGTCATGTCCGGCCTCTGGGAACCCGTCGTGGAGAAGTCGCCGGAGGCGCCGTCGGTGATGCGCGAGCGGATGTATGACCTGTGGCGGGCCGCGCTGCTGACGATCGGCTTTATGAAGGAAGACAAGGCCGATCACATGATGCTCGGCCTCAAGCGCGCGCTCGGGCGCGGCACGCTGACCGTGAACGACATCCGGATTTTGACCGGCATGGCGCGGCAGGCGCGCTGGGCGGGTGATGAGTTGAAAAAGGCGAAGGCAAAGGGTGGTCACAAAACGTGACCGCCTCATGAAAGCGAGCGTGAGCCATGGCTGAGAAGGAAGCGCTGGTTCCGGCGGAGCGGATCAATCGGATGATCCTGCTGGTTCGCGGGCAGAAGGTGATGCTGGACGCCGACCTCGCCGAGCTGTACGGCGTGCCGACGAAACGGCTCAACGAGCAGGTCAAGCGCAACGCCGACCGCTTCCCGGACGACTTCATGTTCCGGCTGAACGCCGAGGAGAAGAAAGAGGTGGTCGCAAATTGCGACCACCTCCGGTCGCTCAGGTTCTCGCCCGGTTCGCCATATGCCTTCACGGAGCATGGCGCGCTGATGCTCGCGAGCGTGCTGAATTCGAAGCGCGCGGTCGAGGTGAGCGTCTTCGTGGTCCGCGCGTTCGTGCGGTTGCGCGAGATGCTGTCGAGCCACCGCGAGCTTGCGAAGAAGGTGGCGGAACTCGAGCGCAAATCGAAAGGCCATGACGAGCAGATCCGTTCACTCGTCGGCGTCATCCGCCAGCTCATGACGCCGGACGAGAAGAAGGCGAAGAAGATCGGATTCCAAGCGGAAGCCAAGTAACACCCACCCCGGCCTCCGGCCACCCCTCCGGTGGAGGGGAACTAAAACAAATCCCCTCCTTTGGAGGGGTGCCCGCAGGGCGGGGTGGGTTGCGACGCGTTACGAAAACGGTTCGACGATCTGGATCTTCGGGAAGGTCTTCTTCACCGACGCCGTGTCCTTCTTAAGGAACAGCACCTTCAGGTTCGGCCCGGCGTCCATCGTGAAGTAAACGTGGAGTCCCGTCTGCCGCAGCCGCCAGATTTTCCGCATTGCGAGGACGGATTCCGGAAGCCAGTAGATGACCGGCGGCTTGGAATCGAACATCGTCGCGTGCATCGCCAGCGCGTTGGATTCGGCGGTTTTTCCAAGCATTGGAAAATCGCGGCGGCGGATCGCCTGCTTCAGAAGCGTCATGTCTTTCGCCACCTTCCGCGGCCACGAACGGTAGAGCGCGGACGTCTCGCGCGTGCGCTTCATCGCGGCACGCGAGCCGATGCTCTTCGCCTTGTCCGAAATGACGATCAGCCCCATCCGCAACGCCGGCCATCTTGCTTTCAGCGGCACTGCACAGCTATCCATCCCGTCGGCGCGCCTGCCCGCGCGCCACTCGACGAAACCGTTGTAGACGGAGCGGGACGCGCTGCCGCTGCCGAGGCGGGACAGAATGGACAGGTCCCGGTCGTTCAGCTTCCAGCCGAAGAGTTCGTTCAGCGCGAGAGTCGTCGCGGCGAAGCCCGATGCGGATGACGCGAAGCCCGCGGCCGTCGGGATCGTGTTAACGGCCGCGATCTTGAAAAACGTCTTCTTGTCCGGCCGGAACAAATCGAGGAAGTCCGAGACGCGGCGGGCGAACGATGAATCGGGCGACAGCCGCTTGCCGTTCAGCGTCACGAGGTCGGCCGTGTCGCGCAGGCTGAGGGTTACCCTGGATCCCAGCTTGCCGAGGGAGAGGGACAGGCTGGATGTGACCGGCAGGTTGAGTTCGTCGTTCCGTTTGCCCCAGTACTTGCACAAGGCGATGTTCGACGGAGCGAACGCGGACCCTTTCTTCCGAGGGTTGGAAGATTTATTCCCGAGAATGCGGCGGACGACGTCTTTTTTCGTGAGGCTCATTTTGCGCCTTGCCGTGAAATCATAACCGGGAGCGCTTCGTAAGGCCACTTCGCGCGCCTCGATTTTCCGAGTCCGATCACGCAGTCGCCGAGGCCCGAGCCCGAGATCTTCGCGCCGAGGACGGCTGGGTCGAGAAGAAGCAGGCGAACAATCGCGGCGAGCTTTCCGCTGCTGACGCCGATCGCCGCCATCAGCAGCTGGTTGAGGCTCATGATGGCCCCGACATCTTTCCAGTTCTTACGGCGAATCGCGGCCGCGGCCTGCAACGCGCTCTGGCCCATCATCCGGAAGATCGCGTCGTACACCACCGGGCTCGCCTTCCGAGACCGTTCGACGAGTTTGACCACTTCGACCGTCGGCATCTTGCTGCCGGAGTAGATGACCGTCAGCGGATGCGACGCATTCAGCTTGCGCGCCTGGATGGGTTGTGCACGGTACAGCACGATCCCGCCGTGGACGCTCGCGGCGACATCCGCCCCGGAGCCGAGCCCCTGCGTTTCGCGGATGACGGCAACGCCGTCGAGCAGGAGCTTGCGCGGGCTGACGGAACCATTCAGCCATTTCGACAGGACCGCCAGCGTCGCGACCGTCACGGCCGCGGACGAACCGAACCCGATCTTGTGCGAGAACTCGGAATCGATGCGCAGGTCGAAGCCCGCCGTCAGCTTCTTCGCGAAGCGCCGGATTGCGGCGATCGCGAAGCGGAAATTCTTCGACGGCTGGATGCGATCGACAGACGTGGAGTAGCGGCCGAGCGATGAAGTGATGCGGATCGTGCGGTCGCTTCGTGGAGTGAGCGTGACGTGGATCCGGCGATCGACGGCGCAGACGAGCGCCGGCTGGCCATGGAGAACGGCGTGTTCGCCGAGCAGCATCAGGCTGCCGGGCGCGGAGGCTTTAAACGATGCGCGCGCCAAGGGGCTCACCCCTCACGGAGACGATGTTGTAACCGTACTTGTCGCAGAGCTGCTTCGGGGCCTGTTCGGAGCAGACCATCACGATGCCGCCCTTGTCGCCGGCCACGGCGCCGGCCCCGCAGATCTTCGCCGCGGAGCCCGTGCTTTCGACCTCGGAGATGAACTCCTGCACGCGGCCGGGGACGACGCCGATATCCGCCAGCAGGCGGTTGTTCTCGCGGATGCAGCTCTGGATGTCGTCGAGCTGGTTCGACGCCAGCGCTTTTTCCATGGCGTTGGTCACCGCTTCGAACTCGCTCCAGATATTGCTGTCGCCGAAATTCTCGCGCACGCGGCTGACGCATTCGCCGGTGGTCGTCTCGGGCACGCCCGTGTGGACCAGGTGCATCGGCAGGCGGGGGAGGGGAAGCTTCTGCGCCTCGCCCTTCTGGAACTTCGCGCAGCCGCCGTGCAGGGAGATGTACGTGTCCACGCCGCTGGCGTGTCCGTGCTGGAGGTTCTCGGCCTCCATGCTGTACGCGTGATACCACTCGGGGCGGAACTCGACGCGGAAGTAATGGCCGACGCCGCGCAGGACGCTGAGCACGGTCGCCGCCGACGAGCCCATGCCGCAGCCGATGGGAATGTTGGAGTGCAACTGGATCTTCACGCCGTTCGCGATCTTCAGGTGCAGGCCGTCGAGGATCGTGATGAAAGCGAACTGGAACAGCTCGACCGGCTTGTAGAGCACGTCGCGGATGCCCATCTTGCCTTCCAGGAAGAGGTGGTAGTTTTTCGCGAGGCGGTTCTTCAGTTCTCGGAGGGCGCGGATCGTGAACGACTCGCTCTGGCTCAGGTCCTGGAGCTCGAAGGAAATCTCGTCCCCGGCATCCGCGGGCAGAATGACGGACTGCGCGCTACGGTCGATGGCCATCGCGATGGCGGGCTTGTCGTACACCACCGCGTGTTCGCCGCTCAGAATCAGTTTGCCTGGGGCAATCGCCTTCATTTCACCTTCTCGTACAACCGCTTGTGATCCTTGACGCCGGACATCCGGAACGGGCCGGTCCGATACTGCGCAAACGTGTGGTCGCCGCCGTCCGTCGGGAACGCAAGCTGGAAAATATCCTCATATTGTTGGTAGGTCAGTTCCTTGCGGTTGTCCAGTAAATTGCGGTGTTTGGCGCTGAAGAGGTGCTGCTTATAGGCCTTTTGCACGACCCCGCTGAAGAACTCGCCCATGCACCCGGAGCCGTAGCTGAAGAGCGCGATCCGCTGTCCGCCGAGATCGTCCGTCGTGTTGTCGAGCAGGGCGTTGAGGCCCTCGTACAGGGAGGCGGCGTACGTGTTGCCGGTGATCCTGTTGTACAGCAGGGAGGTCCCGATCTGCTTCTGGAGTTCGGCTTCCTTCGGGGCGGGGCGGCCGGATTCCTTGACGAGTTTGGCGTGGGCCTTCTCCGCCATCCGGGTGAACGGGAGGTGGTAGCAGAACGCCGCGAAGTCATTCAGCGCGCGGCCGGTCAGCGAGGCGTACTGCTTCCACGAGTCGAGCAGGGCGGTGATGTACACCAGCATGGAGTACTTCCCGTCGACGAGCGCCTCGTCGCGGTAGTTCGGCCTCCAGAAATCCATGACGTCCGCGGCGTAGTAGCCGCTCTCCGGGTCGATCGCCAGCACGCGCGGATTCGCCGTGACCAGCATGGCCACCGCGCCCGCGCCCTGCGTGGGTTCGCCGGGGCTCTTCAGGTCGTAGCGCGCGACGTCCGACCCGATCACGAGCGCCTTCTTCGCCGGGTTCCGCGCGACCCAAGCGATCGCCATCTGCAGGGCGGCCGTCGCGGCGTAGCAGGCTTCCTTCACCTCGAACGACCGGCAGCGGGTCGGCAGTTCCAGTAGGCCGTGCGCGAACATCGCCGAGGCCTTCGACTGGTCGATCCCGCTTTCGGTCCCGAGGATCAGCAGCTCGACGTCGTTGCGGTCGATCTTCTCGAGTATGGGCAGGGCGGCGCTGGCGGCCATGGTGACGATGTCCTCGTCCGGCGGCGGCAGGCCCATCTTCTCCTGGCCGATGCCCGTGTAGAACTTGTTCGGGTCCACGCCGCGCGCCGCCGCGAGCGTCTTCAGGTCGAGGAAGTAGTGCGGCGTGTAGAAGCTGATCAGGTCGATTCCGATATTCATAATTTCAATCCCTCACCTCTTTCCTCTCCCCGGGGGAGAGGATGAGGATTTGTCACCCTCTCCCTCCGGGAGAGGGCCGGGGTGAGGGCTATTTCAAAAGCAGTTCCTCGTTTCCGAGCAGGCTCTTCACGCGCCCCGTGCCCAGTAGGAACATGGCCGTGACGAACTCGCGCTTCAGCGTGTTGATCGCCTTCACGACTTTGTCCGCCGACTCGATCGCGGGCTTGAGGAACGGCGCGGCGATTCCGCAGAGAGATGCGCCGAGGATCATGGCCTTCGCCATGTCGAGCCCGGAGCGTATGCCGCCCGAGGCGATCAGCGTGATGCGATCGCGGTATTTCTTCAAACTCATCAGTGCCTGCGGTGTGGGAATGCCCCAATCCTGGAAAGTCAGGCCGAGGTCTTCGCGCTCATCCTCGACGAGGCTGTAGTGCTCGATCCGGCTCCACGAGGTGCCGCCCGCGCCGGCCACATCGATGTAGCGGATGCCCTCGTCGGCGACGAGCCGGACGTCATCGTCGGAGAGTCCGGCGCCCACCTCCTTTAAGACAACCGGCTTGTTCAGGCGTTCAGCGATATTGATGATTCGAGTGGCCAGCTTCGCGAAATTCGTGTTGCCGCTGGGCTGGACCGCCTCCTGCAGGGGGTTGAGGTGCAGCACGAGCGCGTCCGCGCCGGCCGCCGCGACCGCCTCCTCGCACATGTCCAGCGTGAATCCGTAGTTGAGCTGGACGGCCCCGAGGTTCGCGAACAGGAGGGTGGTGGGGGCGTGCTTGCGGACCTCGAAGCTGCTCCGCGCCGCGGGCTGGGAGAACATCACGCGCTGGGAGCCGACGCCCATCGCCACGCCCGTCTTCTCCGCGGCGATGGCCAGGTTCTGGTTGATCGTGCGCACGAGGTCGTGGTCGCCGCCGGTCATCGACGAGATCAGCAGCGGGAACGACAGCTTCTTGCCCATGAACTCGATCGACGGATCGACCTCGGCGAGGTCCAGTTCCGGGAGGGCTCGGTGCTTCAGGCGGATGTCGTCGAAATAGAACTTGCGCCGATCCGTCCCGGGATCGCTCTCGATTGTCCGGAGGTGCTTCAGCTTTCGCTCGTTGGTCGGGTCCTGCATACGATCCTCAACAGAAGATAACGAAGGGAACGAAGAGGGGGGACGGAGAACTTTGTTCTCTTCGTTGCCTTCTGTTCAGCCTTTCCTCTCCATCTTCACGTGCGCGCGCATGAGCTCGCCGGGGTTCGTCTG
>CAYQYB010000086.1:0-9770 GCA_964421535.1 uncultured Verrucomicrobiota bacterium
CAAGCACCATCGCCGACGCCCCGGTCCACTCCAGCACGAAAGACAGGCGAAAGACTGGGAGAACTGCGGCGAAAACCAGCCCCCAGACGCGCCCGCTGTACCACGCCCCGAACATCACGGGCAGGAGAAACGCTATGGGAAACCGAACGCTAGGGCCCGACAGATAGTCAGCGCCCAGCACAACCCCCGCCAACAATAACCAACACACGACCAGCCACAGATTCCTTTTCCCAAGTACTCTCATCGCCTTTTCCTGTACCTATTGTGCATCCCTCTGTCGGTCCATCTTAGTTTCGTGTGCGTATCACGTCCACCCTAATTGGCCATTTTTTCGGGTCGGCGCGACCGGCTTCATCACAAGGACCGCAAAAACAAAAAGTCCGTCTCGCTTGACTGTCCCTTGAAGCGGGGCCAATAGTATGATGCTGCACGAAGAGGGTGAAAGGCGAACTCATGGCGGAAACTAACTTGAAAAGGATCGCGTTCCTCGGCAACTACCTGCCGCGGCGGTGCGGCATCGCGACATTCACCACCGACCTCTGCGAGTCCGTGAACAAGGTGGCTGCGGATACGCAGTGCTTCGCCGTCGCCATGAACGACCGGAACGAAGGCTACTCCTACCCTTCGCTTGTCCGCTTCGAGATTGAGGAAGAGCGCAGGGAGCAGTATGACCTCGCTGCCGACTTCATCCGCTTGAGCCAACCCGACGTCCTGTGCGTCCAGCACGAATACGGAATCTACGGCGGCCGCGCGGGGCGTTACCTGATTCCGCTTCTCCGGCAGGTCCGCATGCCGATCATCACCACCTTGCACACCGTGTTGGTCGAACCGAATCCCGACCAGAAGAAGGTCCTGCTGGATCTTGCCGAAGTGTCCGATCGATTGGTCGTCATGAGTCCCCGGGCCGTCGAATACCTGAAAACCATTTACCACATCCCCGAATCCAAGGTTGCCATGATCCACCACGGCATCCCCGACATGCCGTTCGTCGATCCCAATTACTACAAGGACCAGTTCAACGTGGAAGGACGCATGGTGCTCCTGACATTCGGGCTGCTGTCTCCCAACAAAGGCCTCGAGTACATGATCGAGGCGCTTCGCCGGGTCGTGAAGGCGTATCCCAACGTCGTCTACATCATCCTCGGCGAAACACACCCCAACGTCCGGCGCGAACAGGGCGAAACGTACCGGCTCGGGCTTCAGCAGAGGGTTCGCGAACTCGGGCTCGAGGCCAACGTCATCTTCATGAACCGGTTTGTCGAACTGAGCGAGCTGTGCGAATACTTGGGATGTGCCGACATCTACATCACTCCCTATCTGAACCCCGCGCAGATCACGTCCGGTACACTGGCCTACGCCCTCGGCACCGGCAAGGCCGTGGTCTCCACTCCGTATTGGTACGCGGAGGACATGTTGGCCGACGATCGCGGCAAGATGGTTCCCTTCCGCGATCCGGACGCCCTGGCCGACACGGTCATCAACCTCATCGCGAACGAGACGGACCGGCATGCAATGCGCAAACGCGGATACACCCTCGGGCGCTCGATGATCTGGAACGAAACGGCACGGACCTACATCGAGCTGATGCAGACCGTCCGCGACGACCGGCTGAAGCGGCCCAAGCCGCTGGCGCATGCCAATGCCGCGCAGGATCGCGTCGCGGAGCTCCCCGAACTGAACCCCCACCACCTGCTGGTGCTGACCGATTCCGTCGGCATCATTCAGCACGCGAAGTTCTCCGTGCCGAATCGCCATTTTGGATATAGCACCGACGACCAGGCGCGGGCTCTGATTGTGGCGGTAAAGGGCAACATGCAACTGCCGCATGTCACCGACTGGACCGCCCTCGAAGCGAAGTATCTTGCTTACATCTACCATGCATTCGACGACGAGTCGGGGCGTTTCCGGAACTTCCTCGATTATCGGTGCGAGTGGGTGGCGCCCGCCGCGACCGAGGACGTGCATGCGCGCGCCGTTTGGGCGCTCGCGCAGACCGTGGCTCACACGTTGAGCGAAGGGCATCGCGGCCTGGCCATGCAACTGCTCGAAGAGGCCATCGCGCCGGTCATCTCTTTCACCTCGCCGCGCGCATGGGCCTTCACCATTCTCGGCATCCAGGAGTATCTCCGGCACTTCAGCGGCGCGACGGCGTTCCGCCGTGAGCGCGAGGAGCTGGCCCTGCGCCTTCTCCAGCAGTTTGAGCAGAATCAGTCGGATGACTGGCCATGGCCCGAGAACGTATTGACCTACGCGAACGCCCGACTTCCCCACGCGCTCATCGAGGCGGGCAAATGGCTGCCCCACGACCGGATGCTCGATATGGGCTTGCGGGCGTTGGACTGGCTGGACCGCGTTCAAACGGCCACGGAAGGTCACTTTGTGGCGGTCGGCACCAACGGCTGGTTCTCGCGCGGACAGGAGAAGGCGCGTTTCGACCAACAGCCGGTCGAGGCTTACACCATGCTCGACGCTTGCCTCGCGGCCTACCGGGCCACGCGTGACGAACGCTGGCTGAAGTCCGCGCGACGCGCGTTCGACTGGTTCCTCGGAAGAAACGACCTTCACGTCCCCCTCTACGATTACGTCACCGGAGCCTGCCACGACGGCCTGCACGCCGACCGGATCAACCAGAACCAGGGCGCCGAATCGACGATCGTCTGGCTGCTCAGCGTGCTGACCATGAGCGAGTTGGAAGACGAGCCGAACTCTCCCACCGCATGAACAAGGATCACCCCATGAGCGAAAAACCCATGAACGGAAATGACCTGGCGCAGGAAAACGATCTGCTGAAGCGCTGGTCCGGCAACCCGCTCCTCACATCGCGGACATGGCCGTACCCAGTGAACTCCGTGTTCAACCCCGGCGCGGTCCGCCTCCAGGATACGGGCGAAACGCTCCTGCTGGCCCGCGTCGAAGACCGGCGCGGTCTATCGCATCTGTCCGCCGTGCGTTCGGCGGACGGCTTTTCGAACTGGGTCATCGACCCAACGCCCGCACTTCTCGGCAGGTCCGAAGAACATCCGGAGGAAATCTGGGGAGTCGAAGACCCGCGCATCGTCTGGGTGCCGGAGACAAAGAAGTACGTTGTCACCTATACCGCGTATTCCCGGGGCGGGCCCGGCGTTGCGCTGGCAACGACCGAGGACTTCAAGAACTTCGACCGCTACGGCATGGTCATGCCCCCGGAGGACAAGGACGCCGCGCTGTTCCCGCGCCGCTTCGGCGGACATTGGGCCATGATCCACCGGCCCGTGCCGGCCTCGGGATCTGCGCACATGTGGATTTCTTTTTCCCCGGATCTGCGTCACTGGGGAAGCCACAAGGTGCTGATGCCGGCCCGAGAAGGCGGTTGGTGGGATGCCCGCAAAATCGGTCTGTGCACGCCGCCGATCGAAACGCCGGAAGGCTGGCTGATCCTTTACCACGGCGTACGGAACACCGCGTCGGGGTGCCTCTACCGCCTGGGCCTTGCGCTCCTGGACCTGAACGATCCGACCAAGGTGGTCCATCGCGGCGACGAATGGATCTTCGGACCGCTGATGCCCTACGAGCGCACCGGCGACGTCAGCGACGTTGTCTTCCCCTGCGGCGCCGTGCTTGATGGCGACGGCGACACGCTCAAGGTCTACTACGGCGGCGCGGACACCTCGATAAACCTGGCCACGGGCAGCGTTCGCGGAATGCTGGCATGGCTGAAACAGCACCATTTCGACGGGACGGTCTGAGGGAGGCATTCATGTTGGGCATCAAGAACTGGAAAAGCAGTCGGTTCATCGCCCCGCAGCGGATCGGGTTCGTCTCCACGCGCTTCGCCGGAACCGACGGCGTCTCCCTCGAGAGCGCGAAGTGGGCGTCGGTCCTGCGGGATGACGACCACCAGTGCTTCTGGTACGCCGGCCGCCTGGACCGCGACGAGAAGTCCAGCGCCGTGGTCCCCGAGGCCTTCTTCGGCCATCCCGAGAACCTCTGGATCGGCGGCCGCATCTGGGGACAGACCGCGCGCGACCGGGTCGTCACGGACCGCATCCACGCCATGGCCGACTACCTGAAGTCCACGATCTACGACTTCGTCCGCCGCTTCGACCTCAAGATCCTGATCTTCGAGAACGTGCTGAGCATCCCGATGCACGTGCCCCTCGGCGTCGCGATCGCCGAGTTCATGGCGGAGACGCACATCCCCTGCATCGGGCACCACCACGATTTCTACTGGGAGAGGACGCGGTACTCGGTCAACGCCATCAACGACTTCCTCGACATGGCCTTCCCTTCCCGCGACCGCGACCTGCAGCACGTGGTCATCAACGAGAACGCGCAGGAGGAGCTCGCGCGGCGGAAGTCGGTGTCGTCGGTCGTCATCCCCAACGTGCTGGACTTCGAGCATCCGCCCGCGCCGCCGGACGCGTACGCCGCGGACGTGCGGACCGACCTGGGCCTCGGCCCGGATGACGTTATGATCCTCCAGCCCACGCGCGTCGTCCCGCGCAAGGGGATCGAGCACGCCGTCAACCTCGTCAAGATGCTCGGCGATCCGAAGTACAAGCTCGTCGTCACCCACGAGGCGGGCGACGAGGGCCTGGAGTACCGGAACATGCTCGCCGAGTACGCGCGCCAGGCCGGCGTCGACCTGCGGTTCCTCGCCACGCGCGTGAGCGACACCCGGAAGCTGGACAGCGAGGGCAAGAAGGTCTACACGCTCTGGGACATCTACCCGCACGCGTCGCTGGTCACCTACCCCAGCCTGTACGAAGGATTCGGCAACGCGTTCCTCGAGGCGGTCTACTTCAAGGTCCCCGTCCTCGTCAACCGGTACGCGATCTTCCAGCGCGACATCGAGCCCAAGGGCTTCCAGCTCCCGGTCATGGAGGGGTATCTCACGATGGACGTCGTGAACGAGGTCCGCCACCTCCTCGAGGATGCGGCGTACAGGAAGAAGACCGTCGAGCACAACTACCGCATCGCCGCGCGGCATTTCAGCTACGCAGAACTGCGCCAGCGCCTTCGCATCCTGATCGCGAACATAGGGAGCCTCTACCCGTCATGAGCCCGCCGCTTTCCCAGCAGACCCTCGAGCGTCTGCGCGGCCGGCTGCGCGGGCTCTACGGGGAACAGGCGGAGCGATGCCTCGATCGCCTCGCCATGATGGCCGGCCGTTACGGCGTCGCCGCCGCGGCACGGCCGGCCCCCGCGGCGCGGTGGGATCAGCGCGACGCCGTGCTCATCGCCTACGGCGACATGATCCGCGCGCCGGGCGAGAAGCCGCTGGGAACGCTCAAGAGGTTCGCGGACAGCCGCCTCAAGAACGCCTTCAGCACGATCCACATCCTGCCGTTTTTTCCCTACTCCTCCGACGACGGTTTCTCCGTCGTTCATTTTCGCACCGTGAATCCCGAGCTGGGCGACTGGCCCGCCGTCCAGGCCCTGGGCGAGAACTTCCGCCTCGCGTTCGACCTCGTGCTCAACCACGTCTCGCGGGCGAGCGGGTGGTTCCAGGATTACCTCGCCGGCATCGCGCCGGGCCGGCGCTACTTCATCGAGCCCGACCCGGGTGCCGACCTGTCCGCGGTCGTCCGCCCCCGGAGCCTCCCCCTGCTGACGCCCGTCATGACGCCGGGCGGGAAGAGATCGGTGTGGACGACGTTCAGCGAGGACCAGATCGACCTCGACTTCTCCAACCCCGACGTGCTCTTCGAACTTCTCGACATCCTCCTCTTCTACGTCTCCATGGGCGCGCGCGTCATCCGCCTCGACGCCATCGCCTACCTTTGGAAGCGCGCCGGCACGCCATCCATCCACCTGCACGAGACCCACGAGATCTGGAAGCTTATCCGCGATTTCCTTGAAGCCGACGCGCAGGACGTCCTGCTCCTCACCGAGACGAACGTCCCCCAGGCCGAGAACTACTCCTACTTCGGCGACGGCGACGAGGCGCACATCGCGTACCAGTTTGCCCTGCCGCCGCTCCTGCTGCACGCCCTGCAGTCCGGCACCGCCAGGCACCTGAGCGCGTGGGCATCCGCGCTTCCCGCGCCGCCGGCCGGCTGCACGGTCCTGAATTTCACGGCGTCGCACGACGGCATCGGCCTGCGGCCGCTCCAGGGTCTTCTCCCCGACACCGAGATCCGCTCCCTCGTCGCGCGCATGCAGTCGCTCGGCGCGCAGGTCTCGACCCGCAGGAACAGCGACGGGACGGACAGCCCCTACGAGCTGAACATCACGTACTTCGACGCCATGCGCGGGAACGGCGAACCGGCGGCGGCACACATCCAGCGCTTCCTGTGCTCGCAGACGATCCCCATGGCGCTCAAGGGCATCCCGGCGGTCTACTTCAACAGCCTGGTCGCCGCCCGCAACGACGAGGAGGGAGCACGCCGGACCGGGCGCGCTCGCTCGCTCAACCGCCGGAAGTGGAGCCAGGAGGAACTCGATGCCGCGCTGAAGGATGACAAGAGCGATGCGGCGCTGGTGTTCGGGGAGTATACCCGCCTTCTCCGTCTGCGCGCCGGCCAACCCGCCTTCCACCCCGACGGCGCGCAGAAGATCGCTGATCTGGGCGAGAGCGTGTTCGCCGTGGAGCGGACCTCGCCGGACGGGAAGCAGTCCATCCTTGCCATCAGCAACTGCTCGGGCGGGCCCGTCGCCGTGCCCGCGCCCGCGGCTCGCGACCGGCTCGATCTCATTCTGAACAGGAAGCCCGAGACGGACGGCCATGCAATCCGTCTGAATCCCTACCAATCCGTCTGGCTGGCATAATGAAAATCGCCCTCGCGTTCGATTCCTTCAAGGGAAGTCTCCCGGCAAGCGAAGCCTGCGCCATCGCAAGGAAAGCGCTGTTGTCGATTCATCCGGACTGGACAGTCGTTTCGAAGCCGATGGCCGACGGAGGCGAAGGAACGGCCGAGGCGATGCTCTCCACTCTCGGCGGGCGCTGGGTTCGCGCCACGGTCATGGGCCCCCTGCCGCGCCGCCGCGTGCGGGCCGGCTTCGCGTGGATTCCCTCAACCCGCACCGCGGTCGTCGAAATGGCCGCCGCGAGCGGCCTGACCCTGCTCCGGCGCGGCGAGTTCAACCCGCTGAAGACCACGACATACGGCACGGGAATGCTGATCGCCGCGGCGAGTCGAAAGGGAGCGCGGAAGATCCGGTTGGCCGTCGGCGGAAGCGCGACGGTGGACGGGGGCGTCGGCGCGGCAATGGCTCTCGGCTGGAGATTCCTCGACGCGCGCGGCCGCGAAATCGGACTCGGCGGAGGCGAACTCGCGCGGATCGCGGCGATCGTGCCGCCGGCAGACCGGAAGATCCCGCCGCTCGAAGTTCTCTGCGATGTGAACAATCCCCTGACCGGCCCGCGCGGGGCCGCGCGCGTATACGGCCCGCAAAAAGGCGCGACGCCCGACATGGTCGCCCGACTCGACATCGGCCTGAAGCATTTCGCCGTGATCGTCAACCGCACGCTGGGCCGGCGGATCGACATCCCCGGCGGAGGCGCGGCAGGCGGATTGGCCGCGGGTGCCGCGGCCTTCCTGAACGCGACGCTCGTCTCCGGCGCAGATGCGGTGATGCAGGCCTGCCGCCTCGACGAAGCGCTGCACGGCGCGGACTGGGTCGTCACCGGCGAGGGGCGCTTCGACAGCCAGTCGCTTCAGGGCAAGGTCGTTTCGGGCGTCGCACGCGCCGCCCGGAAGCGGCGCGTGAAGGTGGCGGTCGTTGCCGGGAGCGTGGGCATCGCCCGGAAAGAGTACGAGCGCGCGGGGATCACCACGGCCGTGGCGCTCCGCGAACGCGGCATGTCGACCGGGAAGGCCATCGCCGAATCCCGCCGTCTTCTTTTCGAACGCGTTTGCAAACTCGCGGAGTCTTGGAGATCATGAGGAAAAGGAATCGGAACAGGAAATGGACTCTCATAATTTCTTTCTTCAGCTCCTGATCATCCTGCTCTCCGCCCGGATTCTCGGCGAGGCCGTCGCGCGCCTGAAGATCCCCGCCGTCATCGGCGAGATCTGCGCGGGCATCCTCATCGGCCCGAGCATCCTCGGATGGCTGAAGCCCGACGAAACCATCCGCCTGCTCGCGGAGATCGGCATCATCCTCCTGCTCTTTGAGGTCGGCATCGAGACGGACCTCTCCAAGCTGATGCAGGCCCGGCTGAAGTCGCTGGTTGCGGCGGTCGCCGGCGTGGTCGTCCCGTTTGTCTGCGGATTCGCGGTCAGCTTCTGGGCGTTCAACCTTCCTCTTCTCGTCTCCCTCTTCATCGGCGGCGCGCTGACCGCCACGAGCATCGGCATCACCGTCCGCGTGCTGACCGAACTGAACCGCCACCAGACGCGTGAGGCGCAGATCGTGATCGGGGCGGCGGTCGTCGACGACATCATCGGCGTCATCCTGCTGGCCATGCTCTACAACTTCTCGGAGAGCGGCGCCGTCAACTTCATCGCCACGGGCAAGGTGATGCTCACGATCCTGATCTTCATCGCGCTCGCGCCCGCGGCGGCGAAGGTGCTGGCGTCGATCATCCAGCGGTTCGAGGCGACCAGCGAAATTCCCGGCATGATCCCCTCGACCATCGTCTCGCTGCTCCTCCTGTTCGCGTGGATCGCGCACGCGGCGGGCGCGCCCGAACTGCTGGGCGGGTTCGCCGCCGGCCTCGCGCTGACCCGGCGGTTCAGCCTCCCGTTTGCGGCTCAGCTGAAACTGCGGGGCGACGAAAGCTTCGCCCACCGGCTGGAAGCGCAGATGAAGCCGATCGTGCATCTCTTCTCGCCGATCTTCTTCGTCATGGTCGGGCTGTCGCTGAACCTCCGGGCGGTGGATTGGAGCTCATCGCACATCTGGATCCTCGCCCTCTCCCTGCTCGCGGTCGCGATCATCGGCAAGCTCGCTTCGGGCCTCTTCCTCCCCGGGGAGAAGGCCTCCTCGCGCTGGCTCATCGGCATGGCGATGGTCCCGCGCGGCGAGGTCGGCCTGATCTTCGCGGAACTGGGCCGGACCAGCGGAATCCTGGACAACGAGATCTACGCCGCGCTCATCATCGTCATCGCCGTCACGACCTTCATGGCCCCCTTCGCGCTTCGTTGGATGTGCGGCCGGGAGACCGCCTAGTTTTTCCGCTTTACCCTGCCTCCGCTCCCCGGCACCTTGGGCGCATGCCGGACATTGTTCTAGCCACGCTCAACGCGAAGTTCAGCCATCCCGCCTTCGGCCTGCGCTACCTGCTTGCGAATTTCGGCCCGCTCAGAAATCGTGCCAATCTGATGGAATTCGACATCAAACGGAAATCGGCGGAAGTCGTCTCCGCGGTCCTGGAGCAGAATCCGAAGATCGTCGGCCTCGGCGTTTATGTCTGGAACGTCGTTCCGCTGACCGGGGTCGTGACCGCGCTGAAGCGCGAACGGCCGGACCTCCTCATCGTCCTCGGCGGGCCGGAGGTGAGCTTTGAGGAGGATCAGCCGGACGTCTGCAGGCTGGTTGACTTCGTGATTGCGGGCGAAGGCGAGGAAGAGTTCGCGAAGCTGTGCGGTCAGCTTCTTTCAGGCCGGCGGCCGGCGCAGACGTTCATCCGCGCCGGTCACGCGAGCCTTGATCGCCTCGTGCTCCCATACGACCTGTATGACCCATCTGACATATCCCACCGGCTCATCTACGTTGAAACCTCTCGCGGCTGTCCGTTCGAATGCGAGTACTGCATCTCGTGCAACGACGCGCCGGTGCGGTTCTTCGACCTCGGCCGCCTGCTGCCCGAGTTCGAGCGCCTGCTCGACCGCGGCGTGCGCCAG
>CAYQYB010000087.1:0-9731 GCA_964421535.1 uncultured Verrucomicrobiota bacterium
GATGGACTTGGCCGAGTGCCGCTGATGAACGGCCTGCTCGAACACGTCACGCCCAATCGCCGAGCCGATGGTGTGAAACTGGCTGGACAGCGTGCTCATCGCCGCCGCCAGCAGTGTCAGCAGGAAGATGATGCTGAACCAGCGCGGCATGGCCGAGTTGACGTACCGGGGAATAATGGTGTCGACGTTCCCCTGCATGGTCGTGCCGAGGGTCACCGACCTCATGATCGAGATGAGATGAGGCTCGATCACGTCCGGCTGTCCTTCCGTCCCTTTCACGATCACCATCTTGTCCGTCCGAAGAGCGTACCGGATCGGCTGGTCCTCGCCCTCGCGCGGGAGACGGTAGCTGACAAATTGGACGCTCCGGGACTTCACGTCTTCCGCCGCGTCTGCCGGGATCAGCGCCAGCTTCCCCTTCTTGTCCGCGCCCGGGTCCATCAGCACGCTGTCGTTGATGATCTTGCACTCGATCTTTTCCTTGTTCTCGAAATAGACGTTCGAGAGCGCACCGACCACGAACGCGACGCCGGTCATGAAGAGAATGAAGATGCCGCCCGACACAACGGCGCGGTTCAGCGACTGCTTGGACTTGACCGTCATAAACCGGACGATCAGCTGCGGCTGGGCCAGCACGCCGATGCCCACGCCCATGACGATCGTGCTCACGAGGATCCACCACATGTGATACTGGACCGCCTGCGGCATCGGCGTGCCCGCCGGCGACCATCCGAATTTCGGCATCGAGGTCCAGCCCTGGTGACCGATCGCCGCAAGGAACTTCGGCACCTGGTCGCCCATGGCCCCGAGCGCCTTGTGGGCCTCCGTGACGCCGCCCAGCATCGTGTACGTCACAAACAGCAGGATGATCATTCCCACCAGCATGATCGCGCCCTGCAGGGCGTCCGTCAGCATGACGCCCTTGAGGCCGCCGGCGATCACGTAGGCCGCGACAATCAGCGCAAAGATGTAGAGGGCCGTTTCAAACGCGACGCCGAAAACCGGGCCGATGAACTCGGCGCCGCCGATGATCACGGCCGTGGCGTACAGCGGCATCAGGCAGAAGATGATCAGCGCGCTGAAGACGTGGATGAACTTGCTGTTGTATCGCTTTCCCAGCAGCTCGGGGAACGTGTGCGCGTCAAGGTGATGCCCCATCCGCCGCGTCGGATTGCCGAGCACCACGAACGCGATGAAGATGCCCACGAAGATGTTGAGGAATGTCAGCCAGAGCAGGCCCATGCCGAAGTTCGCCGCCACGCCGCCGAAGCCGACGATCGCGGACGTGCTGATGAATGTGGCTCCGTACGAAAGGGCCATGATGACCGGGTGTGCGCTACGGCCGGCGACCAGGTAATCGGCCGCGGTCTTGGTCTGTCGATATCCCTGGTATCCCAGGTAGCCCGTGGCCATCAGGTAGATCAGAACGACGATGATGCTGAAAAGGTCCATGAGTTCGGTCCTCCCGGATCGGCCGCTTTAGACGGCGTCCTCAACTTCCGTTTTTTCTTCCTTCGCCCAGTTCACATCCTCCGGCTTCACGGGCTCTTCGCCCTTGTTCCAGTTGATGAGCCCATAGATGACGCACAGCACCGTGCTGAGGATGCTGAGGATATAGGCGAGCCAGACCCAGACGTCCTGAATGCCGAGCAACATATGCCCTCCTTTGTTTCGGCCGCTGATCGAACCCTGTTCAGCCGCCGGAGCGGCGGCGGGTCCTAATAATGCCGTGGCGACTTTCGATGGCAATGCGAAAAAAGGGGGATTTTCGGCCAGGCTTTCCCTTCCCTTCCGTCTGGTGTAACGTCCCAACGATGCAAACCCGACCCGAACTCATGGCCCCCGCCGGCAGCGTCGACGCCGGCTACGCGGCGCTCCACTACGGCGCCGACTCGATCTACCTGGGCCTGAAGAAGTTCTCCGCCCGCGCCGACGCCGCCAACTTCACGCCCGAAGAGCTCGACGAGATCACGGCCTACGCCCACTCGCTCGCGCCGCGGCGGAAGATCTTCGTGACGCTCAACACGCTCGTTCTCCAGGATGAACTGCCCGGCCTGATCGAACAGCTAGGCACGCTCGCCGACATCGGGGTGGACGCCGTGATCATCCAGGACCTCGGCGTGTTCCGCCTCGCGAAGAAGAACTTCCCCGCCCTCCGCCTCCACGGCAGCACGCAGATGGCCGTGCACAACCGCGCCGGCGTCGAGGCGCTCAAGGATCTCGGCTTCGCGCGCGCGACGCTGGCCCGCGAGCTCACGATCGGCGAGATTCGCGAAATCGTCGAGACGGTCCCCGGCATCGAAACCGAAACGTTCATCCACGGCGCCCTCTGCTACTCGTACAGCGGCCTGTGCCTGTTCTCCTCCCACCGCCTCGGCCGCAGCGGCAACCGCGGCCGCTGCGCGTATTTGTGCCGCGACGAGTTCACGACGCGCGACGGCAAAGGCGGATTCGTTTTCTCCATGAAGGACCTCGCCTTGCCGCAGGAGATATCCGAGCTCGCCAAAGCCGGCGTCACGTCGTTCAAGATCGAAGGCCGCATGAAGAGTCCGTTGTACGTCGCGGCAACGACCCACTACTACCGCAAGCTGATCGACGGAAAGCTGTCGCCCGCCGGAATGAAGGAGCTGGAGGCGGATATCCAGACCATCTTCAGCCGGCCGTGGACCGAACTCTACGCACGCTCCCGCGACGTTCACGGCGTTGTCGACAGCGAAACCGTCGGCCATCGCGGCACGCCCATCGGCACGGTGGATATGGTCATCGACAACCGCGTGCTCCGGTTCCGGACGAGCCGCGCAATCGAAGTGCACGACGGGCTCCAGATCGATATTCCCGGCGAGGCCAAACCGTTCGGCTTCCCGGTCGACGCCTTGCGCCTCGCGGGAGAGTACAAGCACGCATTCGAGGCGCAGGCGGACACATCGGTCGAGGTCATCCTGCCGGCCGAGCACCCGGAAATCCCGCGCGGCGCGACGGTCTACCATGCGTCGTCGCAGGAAGTGAAACAGAAGTACCCGTTCGACCGGCCCAAGCCGGGCGCATTCCGCAGCCGCCGCTCCCTGGACGTTTCGATCGAGGTCGCGTCGGACAAGCTGGTCGCGCGCGCCGCCGGCACAGAGGCCGCGATCGCCGGTTCGTTCAGCCCGGCCAAGGATGTGAAGAAGACCGAGGCGGCGGCGCGCGGGGCGTTCGAGAAACTCGGCGACACGCGTTTCGTCCTCGGCCGTCTTGAGCTCGAGAACCCCGGCAACCTGTTCGTTCCGGTCTCGCAGATGAACGAACTGCGGCGGCAGCTCGCGGAGGAGGCGGAGAAGAAGCGGGCGGAGGAACTGGCACTGCAGATCCGTCGGGTTCAGGACAACGTGGACGTTGGAAACTCGAAACTGGAAACTGGAAACTCGGGGTTCCTGTGGTCCATTAAGGTCGACCGCGTCGGCCATCTCGACGATTTCACGGAAGACGATTGGGGCGAGGAAGTCGTCGTCGAGATCGCGCTGGATCCGCTCGACCGGCTGAAGACAAAGCTCGCGAAGCTGCCGCGCGAACGCGTCCGGCTCGCACTCCCCATGATCACTCGGAAGTGGGAGGAGGAAGAGATCGCGGGCAAGATTGTCGAACTCCAGCGGGCCGGCTGGACGAAGTGGGAAATCGCGAACGTGGCCGGGTGGAGATACTTGAAACTGGAAACTGGAAACTTGGCGACGGATTGGTCCGTATACGTGACAAATTCCGAAGCTGCCCGGCAAGTCATGGATATGGGCGCGACGCGCTTCACGCTGTCGCCGGAAGATGGGCTCGACAACATGGAGCAGCTCCTTGCCGGATTCGGAGAGAAGGCCACGGTCGTCGTGTACCAGGACACACCTCTGTTCATTTCCGAGACCTGCGTCCGCACCGAAGCCCTCCCCTGCCCCGGACCGGCAAAATGCCGGCGCGAGCCGCTGGAAATGACTTCCTCGCACGGCGACGACGTGATCGCGGTGAACCGCGACTGCCGCACGATCCTGATCGGCAAGGATCCGTTCTGCCTCGGCCGGCGGCTGGACGATCTGAAATCCGCGGGCGCCGTCTCCTTGCGCGCCGACTTCATCAGCCGGCCGTACAAGCCGCCGGAAGTCCTGGACCTCTGGCGAGCGCTGCGAAGAGGGAAGAACCCTCCGTCCGGCCACATCGGGAATTTCGACCGCGGGCTGATGTAGTTCCTACCAGCTCCGCACGCGGTAGTAGCGCCGGCTGACGCCGTCCACCTCGTCCGTCACCGTCAGCGACCACGCTCCGCTCGCGTTCGTGTACGTGCCCAGCACGCTCCAGCTGTCGACCCCGGTCAAGACATCGCGGTATTCCACCTGCTGGACCAGGCCGGCCATGCTGTCCCAGCGGACCACCACGTTCGCGCCGCCGGGCTGAACCTGCGGAGCGGCCGCCGATGCCGGCGGAACCAGGCCGGCCTGCGAGCAGAGATAACCCGCGACGGCCTTCGTCATCTTCGTCGCGAATTCGTAGTCGATGTAGTTCGCCGAATCGACGGAGTCGTAGTTCGAGTGGTAGTACGGGTTCGAGCCGTGGTTGTACTCGATGAGCAGGCAGGCATCCATGCCTGCGTAGTAGAACGGCCCGTGATCGCTCGAGTTGTTCGCGCCGCTGTTGTCGTACGCCAGGCCGCCGAACTGCACCAGCGCGTTCGCGAGGTTCGTCCGCACGGGCCGAGCCGGGTCGCTGTTGCCGCCGTAGATCTGCGCCTTGTTCGAGTTCACGCCCGCGGGGTTGTACGCGATCATATCCAGGCTGATCATGCCGCGGACGTTCGTCCGCCAGATCCTCAGGGGGTCGCCGTCCGTGGGCGACGTGCTGTCGGCGACGTAATGATAGGACCCGTTCATCCCGGCCTCTTCGTTGTCGAACGCGATGAAGACCAGCGTGGCTTTGAACGTGTACGCGCTCAGCACGCGGGCGATCTCCAGGACCCCGGCCACGCCGCTCGCGTTGTCGTCCGCGCCCGGCCGGTTCGTCACCGACGAGGACGTCGAGTTCACCGAGTCGTAGTGCGCGCCGACGATGTAGCAGCCGAAGTTGGACGGGTTGAGGCCCGGCTTCACCGCGACGACATTGTTGCAGTTGGTGTAGCCGCCGCCCCAGAACGGATCCAGCGCCGCCGACAGCCCCATGTTGGTGAAACTCGACAGGATGAAATCGCGCGCCGGGTCGTGCTGGTTCGCGGGCACGCGCGGGGAGGTCGACGTGAACCCGCGGTTCTCGTTGGTGTGGACGAACAGGTTCGTGTGGAATAATGTGTAATTCGCAACGGTGATTTCACCCACGATGTTCGACGGCGTCAGTGCGGACGCGGCGCCAACAGACAGGAGCCAGCCGGAAACCGCCATGATGCGCGTCATTCGAATGCTGAGCATGGAAGGTAATAGTAGCCGGAACTTCCGCAACTGTGAACAGGACTCGGGGATGGCAAGAACCTGCACCAGGGGCACGGTGGGCCCAGTAGGACTCGAACCTACGACCAGAGGATTATGAGTCCCCTGCTCTGACCAACTGAGCTATGGGCCCACCGTGCCGGCAGGGCATGCTTGAACTTCAGCTTCCGGCCGAGGCTACCGCATTGCGACGCGGAACGCAATCGCCGGCGTTTTCTCCAAACCTTGGAAAAAATCCGACGCGTTTTTCCAATGCTTGGAAAAAAAGAGCGCCCCGGTGTTCCCGGGGCGCTCCCAAAACATCCTAAAGGACAGCGGCTACTTCGCCGCCAGTTCGGCCGCGTCGAACTTCACGGCGCCGCCGCGCGGGGATTCCTTGGAAGGATTCACAATGACCAGCACGCGCAAGCTGTCGTTCGGCGCGACGCCGGATACCTGCAGCTTGCTCCAGTCGGCGCCTGTCGCAATATCCGAAAGGTTGTACGTCTTCGAAGACACGGTCGCCTGCGTGCCGTTGACGGTCGACTCGAGGCGCAGTTCCACGCTCTCCGCGTTCTTGGAGTCGGCCGAGATGTCGGCGTTCGCGTAAATGCTGAACGTGTAGTTCTTGCCCGCCTCGACCTTCATGTCCTGGTACAGGCCCGAGTTGTCGCCCTTCTCGATCTGCCAGTGATGGTAGCCGATGAGGCACACGCCATCCTTGACCGGCGTCCAACCCGACTCGCGGTTCATCCAATCGCCCCAGCGCAACCAGCCTTCCGCCTGGTCGTCCGCCTGCCCCGCGTTCTCGAACGACGAATTCAGCATCTGCGCCTGCGCCGCCACCGCCGCCATCATCAGTATCCCGACCACCGCCAGCTTGCTCTTCAAGGCAACTGCTCCTTTCTTATGGGTTGTTGTTTGCCTGAAATCACTGCGTTTCCTGCGCGGGCGTCTCGTCCGCGACCGGCGCGACAGCGTCCTGCGGCTGATCGCCGGGTTCGGCCGGCGCGGCCTCGGGCGCCGCTTCCGCCGCGGGCTCCGGCTCGCGCGGCGCGACCTTGGAAAGCTTGATGTTCCGGAAAGCGCCGCGGGCAAGGTAGCGGTCGTCGTGGCTGCACACCGCGAGGCCGGCGTAACATTCGCCCGCCAGCCAGTCGAACTCATACGTGCCTCCGCTGACCCAGTGGATACGGTCGACGGACCACGCCGCGCCCACCGTGTTGCCCCTCTTGCTCAACTGCAGGTGGACGGGGAATTCCCGGATCGGGAACTTGCGCTCCTTCATGTTCGCGCCCTTCGTCTCGCGCCAGCCCACGTCGATCTGCGCGCTGGGGAATACGTGGATCAGGACGTGCGGCGCGTCCGGTTCGAGCCCGCCGCGGACCATGATGCCGGCCTTGGCGTACATGAACGTTTCGTCCAGGCTCTCGATGGTCGACTCGAAGTCGAAATCGCCGTCGACCTTCTGCCAGACGAAGCGGAACTCGTCGTGGTCGTTCCACAGGTCGCGGCCGCCGCCGTACACATCTATATCGGACTCCGATATAACCTTCTGACCGCCGGCGGGCCGGCTGGAGATGTCCGTGCCCTGCCAGACGCCGAGCGGGTCGTTGAACGGAGCGTCCATCGGGAACGGCTCCCTCGCGATGTGGATGCGCGCCGGGTCGTTGGTTGTCATCGCCGAGCGCAGCGGTTCGAACGTCAGGTATTCCATGGACCCGAACCAGCGGAAGAGCTCAAGGATCTCCTCGTAGCTGGACGTACGGATCGAGACGGCGGGCATCCGCTTCAGGTTGGTGACCATGTACCACGGGTGCTGGATCCCGCCGTCCGCCTTCTTCACCAGCTTGTAAGACCACATCGTCGCCCACCAGCCTTTGGACGCGTAGAGATCGTAGTACTGTCGCATCAGCGTGGCCCCGCCGAGGAACCGGAACACGACATTGAACTCGCCGATCAGAAGCGGCACGCCCATCTGCTTGAAGAGGCGCTCGTTGTAGGGCAGGTCACGGCTCAGCAGGTTCCGGTGGGCCTCGAGCGTCGGCGAGGAAGCCAGGACGCCCGGATAGTAGTGCTCGGCGAACATGACGTTCTGCCAGCCATGGTCCGCGGGATTGCCGTAGCAGCCGACGCCGCGCGTCGTGCCGTTGAGGATGATGATGTGCCGGGTGTCGATCTCTCGGACCGCCTTGTAGATGTCGTCCGTCAGCTTCACCAGCGCCGGCTCGTGGTTGTCGGGCTTGCCGTCGCCGAACGGCTCGTTGATCAGGTCATAGGCGGCGACCGCAGGCCGATCCTTGTAGTGCTCGGCGAGCTGTTTCCAGAGCCAGACGGTCTGCCGCTGGTAGTCGCCGTTGCGCCACAGCTTGTTCTGGCCGGTCCAGCCGGTGGTGTGGTCCAGGCTCTGCCCGCCCGGCGCGCCGTGGAGATCGAGGATCGTGTACAGGCCGTTCTTCGCCGCCATGTCCACGGCCGCATCCAGCCAGCGGAAGGCGTCGGGCTTGAGCACCATCGGGTGCTCGTCGTCCATCAGGAGCGAGTAGTGGAACGGAAGGCGCACGACGTTGAATCCGAACGAGCGGATGATCGGGAAATCGCGCTCGGTGATCCAGTTCGCGCGATACATCTCCATCAGGACGTCCTTCTTCTCCCTGCCGAAGCGCTGCGTCAGGACCCCCTCGAACTCGTGCTGGTCGTGCACTTCCTTGTCCATCTCCATCATCCACATCTCGAGCAGGAACCAGTTGCCAAGGTTGCAGCCCTCGAGGACGATCGGCTTGCCCGACTCGGTCACGGTGACGCCGTCCTTCACCGAGATGAAGGAAAACTCCGGCGCCGCCGCGGGCTTGAGCCCGACGCAGGAGGCCAGGAACAGGCACGCCAACACGGCGCACAGGAGCGCAGCAAGAGCGGTGCGCGTGCGTTTTCGTTTTGCGGTTACTTGATCCGACGGGGGTGGAATTATGTTGTTCATGCCCGTACTGCAACAAATTGCGCGGCAGTCTGCACGTTCAAACTTCCCTTGGCAAGAATAAAAAGGTACCGGTCCCATAAATAAGGGGTTATCCGTTGAAAGCAAACGGGTTATGGTTCTTAATACGTGCGCTGGAAGTCGCCTCGGGGCCAGAGCGTGCTCCATCGCAATGGCACCGTCTTCTTTCGAGGCCGGAAGATCGCACCCGCGAACACCCGCCGCAACTCCCATGTATCAACCGGCGTGCGGACAGCTTCACATCCGCGCGTCCGCACGCCCGTTCAGGAGTTCGGTCAATGGATTTTTGCTTTGTTTGGCCACGTAAACGGTGTATGCAAACAACGTAACCTATGAAACCGCAAGAAACTACATTCGCGACGGTCCCCATGCAGGTTGTCGGGCCGGTGAAGATTGCCGGGCCCGAGGTGGACGGGGAAGTGATGGTTCCCCTCGCCACCTACGAGACCCCGCTCTGGGCTTCCGTCAACCGCGGCGCGAAGGTGTCCGTGCTCTCCGGCGGCATCAAGGCCGTCGTGGTGGACGACCGGATGACCCGCTCGATCCTCCTCGAGGCGCCGGACGCGGAAGCCGCCGTCTGCACCGCCACCGCCCTCGCCAACCGCCAGCCGGAGCTTGCGGGCGTCGTGTCCTCCTCCAGCCGGTTCGCGCAGTTGCTGGACATCCACACCCAGTGCGTGGCGAACCTGATGTACGTCCGGTTCGAGATGCAGACGGGCGACGCGTCCGGCCACAACATGGTGACGAAGGCCGCCGACGCGCTGATCGAGTGGATCCTCAAGGAGTACTCGGACCTGAAGTACGTCTCCGTGTCCGGCAATTTCTGCTCCGACAAGAAGGCCACCGCGGTCAACGGGATCCTCGGCCGCGGCAAGAACGTGATCACCGAGATCCGCATCCCGCGCGACGTCTGCTCGCGCGTCCTCAAGACGACGCCGGAGAAGCTGGTCGACCTCAACATCAAGAAGAACCTGATCGGTACGATGATCGCCGGCGGCATCCGGAGCGCGAACGCGCACTACGCCAACATGCTGCTGGCGTTCTACCTCGCGACCGGCCAGGACGCGGCGAACATCGTCGAGGGCTCGCAGGGCTTCGTGCACGCCCAGGTGATGGGCGACACGCTGTATTTCTCCGCGACCGTCCCGAACATCATCGTCGGCACGATCGGCAGCGGCAAGGACCTCGATTTCGTCCGAAAGAATCTTGAAATGATGGGCTGCCTGGACGAGCGTGAAGCAGGGCAGAATGCGCGCCGGCTGGCCGTGATCTGCGCCGCGACGGTCCTGTGCGGCGAGCTGTCCCTGCTGGCCGCCCAGACGAACCCC
>CAYQYB010000088.1:0-9613 GCA_964421535.1 uncultured Verrucomicrobiota bacterium
CTGCTTCATCCTCCTCATCCTCGGCTGGTTCTTCGTTCCCTTCTATCTTCGCACCGGCGTGTTCACGATGCCGGAGTTCCTCGAGCGCCGCTACAATCGCGGCTGCCGCAACTACCTCTCGGCGATCTCGCTGATCGCGTACGTGTTCACGAAGGTGAGCGTGGCCGTGTACGCCGGCGCGCTGGTCCTGCGCACGATCCTCGGCTGGAACATGTACGTCGGCGCGGTCGTCCTGCTCGCCGCCACCGGCGTGTACACCGTCTTCGGCGGCCTGCGCGCGGTGATCTACACGGACTTCATGCAGTGCGTCATCCTCATCGGCGGCGGCGTGATCCTGACGTGGGTCGCGCTCGCGCAGCCGGAGGTCGGCGGGTTCTCGGGGCTGACGGAAAAACTGCCCGCATCGTTCTTTTCCGTCTGGAAATCTTTCTCTGACGCGGACTTCCCCTGGACCGGCATCGTGTTCGGGGCGCCGATCCTCGGCGTGTGGTACTGGTGCACGGACCAGATGATCGTCCAGCGGACGCTCGCGGCGGACAACGTGAAGAGCGCCCGCACCGCGACGATCTTCGCCGGCTTCCTGAAGATCCTGCCCGTTTTCATCCTCGTGCTTCCCGGCCTCGCGGGTGCGGTGCTGTTCAAGGAGATCGCGCCGAACGAAATGTACGCGACGATGGTGGACCGCCTGCTGCCGGTCGGAGTCAAAGGGCTGGTGGTCGCCGCTCTGCTCGCGGCCCTGATGAGCTCGCTCTCGAGCGTCTTCAACAGCAGCTCGACGCTGGCGGTCATGGATTTCTACCGCAAGTTCCGGCCGGCCGCGTCCGAGAAGGAACTGGTTCGCGCGGGCCAGTTCTCCACCGTGGTCGTCGTGGTCATCGGCGTCCTTTGGCTGCCGTTCATCGGCAAGATGAGCAACCAGCTCTACGTCTACCTGCAATCGGTACAGGCCTACATCTCGCCGCCGATCGCCGTCGTATTTCTGCTGGGGCTCCTCTGGCGGCGGCTGAACGGCGCTGGCGCGCTCGCGGCGCTGATCACGGGATTTGTGTTTGGCGCATTCCGATTCATCGCCGAGATCGGCGTGAAAGTCGGCTGGGCCTGGGCGAACGATTGTCCTTTCACGAAGGCCTACGCGACCATCAACTTCCTCCACTTCGCGGTGCTGCTTTTCCTGGTCTCCGCGACCGTTTTTGTGGCGGTCAGTTACATGACGCGCCCGCCGGCGGAAGAGAAGATGAAGGTGTTTGCGGTGGACACGAAGGAGCTGGCGGCGGACTTCGGAGACAAGTTCAACGCCGGGCTCAGCATCCTCCTTGGCGCGATCATCGTCGCGCTGTGGATTTGCTTCAGCCCGATCTTCTTCCGGTAGGGCGAGGCGTCTCGCCGAGCCGATGTTCAGAATCTAGCGGCTCAGCCGGAGGCTTCGCCCTACCAAGTCGGGGAATTTTCCAGCCCTTGGAGTACAGCCGCTACAGCGCCAGCACGGCCATCGCGGTGGCGTACACGCGCCCGCCGGCGGAACTCCAGCGGTCCCGCGTATCGAAGCTCCCGGCGTCCGCCTGGCACACCACGAGCGCGTCGCGCAGTTTCGCGGCCGCGTCCGTGTTGGCTTCTCCCGCCGCGGCGAGCGCCTGCGTCATGAAGTAGAGCCGGTAGTAGTCCACGTCGGACTGGCGGTGCGCGGCATCGCGGAGCGCCCGAAGAACCTTCGGGAGGTGCGGGGAGGGCGCCGCGCTCTTGTCGCTGAGGAAGCAGAGCGCTCCCGCGGCGGTCAGCGTTTCGTGCCCGTACGGGAAGTCGCTGGTCCGGCTGTAGCCGACGCGACCGTCCGCGTCCACCACGGCGCTGAGCCACGCCATTCCCTTCTCGATGTGCGGGCGCACCTCGGACTGGCCCATGGAGCCGGCTTTCAGCAGCGCCTGCAGCTGCCAGACGGTGATGGACGTGTTGCCGGCATCGGCCGGCCCGCGGGGATAGCCCCAGCCGCCCGAGGGCTGCTGGGTGGAGCGGATGTAGGCGAGGGCGCGCGCCGCAGCCGATTCCCAGCGCGGATCCTTCGCCCGGCCGCACGCCTCGAGAAGCGCGAGGGTCCCGATGCCCTGGTTGTAGGGCGTGCCGCTGTGGACGGCGCCGATCCGGCCCTCCTCGTTTTGCTGGCTCAGCAGGTATTCAAGTCCGCGGCGTATGGCGCCGGAATGCGGCCCGCCCAGAGCATCCGGTTCGTTCTTGAAGAGCGCGAGCACGGCGAGCGCGGTGATGCCCGGCGTGTAGTTCTTCTGCGCGCCCCACTTCGCGGCGTCCCAATGGCCGTCCGGCTCCTGGACGGAGCAGAGCCACTCGATGGCCGCGCTGACCCGCTGATCGTATTTCGAGCTGCCCTCGGGGCGCAGGAGGCAGACGATCGCCGCCGCCGCGACAAAGCAGAGGAACAGCGCGGCGATGCGCAGAAGCGTCGTGCCGCGGCGGCCGCCGGCCTGTGCGCGGGCAAGGATGTCGGGCGAGAGATCGCGCTGTTTCGCGTCCGGCAACGGCCGGCGCAGTTCGGCGATCAGCTCCTCGTACTTCCGCGCCTCGGCCTGGCAGGCCGCGCAGGCGTGCAGATGCGATTCGAAGGCCGCCCGCTCTTCGGCCGACAGCTCGCCGCCGAGGAACGCGGGGATGTCGCATTCGCGCGGACAGGATTCATGATGGGCCATGGTAAATCTCCTTCAGCCGCTTCAGCGCCAGGAACACGCGCGACTTCACGGTTCCCTCCGGGATCCCGAGCGCCTCGCCGATTTCACTGTAACGCATCCCCTGGCAGATACTCATCACGAGCACGATCCTCAACCTCTCGGGCAAGTGACCGAGCGCCTGTTCGACGTCGATCGAGTTCCTGACTTGCTCCATGTTTCCATCGTCAACTTCGGTCAGCTCCTGTTTCGCGCGCTGTTCGATCCGCAGGATACGCTGGACCTTCCGCCAGCGGTCCGCCCAGACGTGCCGGGCCAGCGTGTAGAGAAACGTCGTGAACTTGGCGCTGTGTTCATATCGGTCGCGATACCGGTAAAGCCTCAGGAAGACTTCCTGGACCAGGTCTTCCGATTCAGTATAAGCGCCGAGGCGGCGGAAAAAGTTCAGCAGGGGAGCCTGGTGGCGGCGGATCAGCGCGGCGAACGCATCCTGATCGCCGGCGCGGATTTTTCCCATGAGTTCGTGGTCGGGCAGTTCCTGCATCGCAGTTGCTTTTCCAGTTTTCGGGCGCGAGATCAAGGAAAAGACGAGCCGCGGACGATTTCCGACGATTCGCTGAACCCTGGTTCGGGAGGAGACGCTTATAGACAGGTGACCATCATTCGAGGCGATGTGCGCCGAAGGAGAAGCGAGTGAAGAAACACGTGCAAAGGACGATTCTGAAATTGATGTGCGGAGCGGGAGTTCTTTTCGCCTGCGGCGCGGCCGGCGCCTACGACGACGGCGACTGGCAGTTCTGGAACACGGATTCCGTCGAAACGAAGATCGACGATCGCCTCAAGGCAAAGCTCGAGACCGAGTTCTACTGGGGCGACGACATGAACGAGCTCTACTACGCTCACACGGACCTGGGGGTGTCGGGGAAGGTGGTTCCCTGGTTCGAGCTGGGCGCCAATTACCGGTATGTGCAGGAGAAGAAACAGGGGGAGTGGAGAGACGAGAACAGGCCTCATCTCAACGGGACGTTTCTTCGGACGATGGGGCCGCTCGCCTTATCCGACCGGAACCGCATGGAATACCGCATGAGGGAGGCGGCGGACGATGGCTGGAGATATCGGAACCGGCTGCGCGCATGCTGGGCGTCGAAATGGTCGCGTTTCGAAATCCAGCCCTACGTGGACGACGAGATCTTCTACGATTTCATCGTGGAGGACTGGAACCAGAACCGGGTATCCGTCGGGCTCTCGTCGAAGATCGCCGCGCCCCTGAAAGCCGAGATCTACTACATGCTGCAGTCGAATAAGAAGAGCGGCGAATGGTCCGAAGCGAACATTCTCGGGTTGAGCCTCAAGCTCGCCTTGTGACCGATCGCTCCTCTCGAGTAGACGCGATTTCGAAATCGCGTCTACGAATTCTTCCTCATCGTGACGGCCTGACACGGCGTTGTCGGTATTGGGGAGGCGGCCTACCCCAGCTTCTGGACTTCCACGGCGAGCAGGCAGAGGTCGTCCTCGAAGTCCTCGCGGCCCGAGAACTTCTGCGCGTCGGCCATGATTTCCTTCAGAAGTTCCGCCGCCGGCTTCGTCTTGTTCTCGGAGAGGCAGGCGGTCATCCGGGTGGCGTCGTAGAAGCGCCGCTGCTCATCCATCACGTCGGACAGGCCGTCCGTGTAGAGCAGGATCAGGTCGCCCGGCTCGACGTGGAACTTGAGGCTGCGGAACTCGTGTCCCGGATACAGCCCGAGCCCGGGGCCCTGGATGTCCTTGGAGAAGCCGAGCAGCGTCACGGTGTTGTCCTTCCGCCGCAGGCGGAACGGGGAGGGGTGGCCCGCGCTGGAGCAGAGCGCCTGGCCGCTCTTCGTGTCGATGACCAGGTACAGCGCCGTGGCGAGCATCATGTCGATGCTCTGGGTGAACACGCTCGCGTAGGCGCGGTTGAGCTTTGTGAAGAAATCGGCCGGGTCCGAGGCGGCCGGGCTCAACTGCTCGATCAGCCCGCGGATCGTGGCGACGATGAGAGCCGCGCGCACGCCGTGGCCGGTGACGTCGGCGATGAGCACGCCCGCCTTGGTGTCGGAAATCGGGATGATGTCGAAGAAGTCGCCGCCGACGATCCCGCTGGGGTGGTAGAGGTGGCTGAACGTGAGCGGGGCCTGGTCCGGTGTCGCGCCGCGGGGGAAGCAGAGATACTCCTGGGGGAGGGACGCCAGCTGCACCTCGCGCGCCATGCGCAGGTCGTCCTCCATCTCCGCGTTTCTCTGCCGCAGCCTTTCGGCGTAATCCTCGAGCGCGTCCTGCGCCCGCTTGAGCGAGCTGATGTCGAGAAGCGAGATCACCATGCCGGAGAGGGACCCCTCGGGGTTGACGTTGGGGACCACCGAGACCTGGGCATAGAAGCCGCCGCCGTCCTTGCGCTTCATGACCGCCTCGCGGCTCCACGTCTCGCCGCGCTTCACCGCGGCGCCCATCTCGTCCGCGTCGCGCGGCTCCGCGAGGTAGTGACGGACGTTGGTGCCGGGAATCTCGTGCTCCTCGAGGGACCAGAGCCGCATCATCGCCGGGTTGCAGTACTGCAGGTTGCCGTCGACGTCGGCGATGGCGATGCCGCTGCCGGAGCTGCGGATCGCGGTGGCGCTGGTGCGGAGCTGCTCCTCGGCCTCCTTGCGCAGGGTGACGTTGCGGACGAAAAAGCTGAGGCAGTCGTTGGAAGAGAGCCGCAGCCGGTTCACCGAGATCTCGGCGGGGAAGAACGAGCCGTCCTTGCGGTTGCAGCAGGCCTGGATGAGAACGAACCGGTCGCTCTGCAGGGTCTTGGAAATCGTGATCAGCAGCTCCTCGGTGGCGCCGGAGATGATCTGGAGGACGTTGAGGCTCGTGAGCTCCGACGCCTCGAAGCCGAAGAACTGGATGGCCCGCGTGTTGACGTTCACGATCTGTCCGTGCGTGTCGGTGATGAGCACGGCATCGTAGATGTTCTGGAGCAGGGCCTGGAAATCGGTGGTGCCCGAGGGCGCGTGCCCGGTCGTGGAGCGGACGATCCGGATCAGCTTCTTGCCGCCCGGTTTCTTGCCGCCGTCATCGTCCGGGCCGATGTCGTGCGGCAGGTCGATCCGCATCGTGGCGCTGAATAGACTCTCTTCCGGCTTTGCCATGGGCTCGCTCCCGCAACCGATGATGCACGATAGCTAAAAGTACCCGCCTTGGAAAGGCCGCGTATAGCGCTTGGGCGCCCGGCGTTCAGGCTCAGACAGACGCGTTGGCCTGGCCCGCGGCCGGATCCTGAAGCAGGAGGATGTTGATGTCGGGATTTTCGGGGAGGTACTTCGCCGCAACCTGCCCGCCGACCTCGATCCGGTTGCGGATGACGAGGTCCGAGTTGACGCCCGTCTTCCGCGCCGTGTACGTCCTGCCCGCGCCGTCCTGGAACGTGAACTCGACGATGGAGAAGATCGGCTTGTTGTTCATGAGCACGCTGTAGTCCTTGTCCACGAACGTCACGTTGCCCTTGACCAGCGTCCCGCGCTGGAAGATCTCCATGGCCAGCTTCCGCCTCTTCTTCCCGCGGATCAGGCCGGTGACGAGAAGGAACACGCCGATCACGAGAATCGCGACCCCGACGCCCGTCATCAGCTGCAGGGTCGTGTTGACCTGCGCCGGCGCTCCCGACGACGAAATCCCGTGCGACACCGCCAGGATGATCCCCGTCCACACTACGCCGAAGAAAACCAGAAACCCGCCCACAAGGATACCCATGACCCCCCCCCTCCGTTGGAGTTATTTCCGCCTGCCCAAGGATACCGCGCGCCCGGTGATTATCAATGGCGGGCTTTTGCCCGCGGGCGGGCGGCTGAACAGGCGGCGGTGGAACGCATATCATAGTGCAGGGGTCATGAAGACGAGGTCCATCATCGCGTTGGTCCTGTTCCTGGGTTCAGCGTCGCTTGCGCGCGCGGCGGGAGGCGCCGTCGTCGGTGCGACGGTCTCCAACGGTCAGATTCAGCTTCGGTGCCGCACGACGAACGGCTGGGCCTACCAGATGCAGTCCAACGCGTGCGTGCAGACCCGCTACTGGCGGGACGTCGGTCCGGCCGTCGGCGCAACAGGCGAAACCGAGACGGCTTGCGCGGGGGCCGGACAAGGCGGCGCGTTCTTCCGCGTGCTGGAATTCACCAACGCCGTGTTCTGGTACGACTGGTCGTACTACTACCAGCAGCCCGTGTTGTCTGCGTGGGGGTTGGGGAGCGCCCAAAGCGGGTACGCCCACCTGGATCGCTCTTACGAGTGGTACATCGACCAGGCGGACACCGGCGCGTGCTCGGGCAACAACTGCGGGCCGTCCTCGGTGACCATGGCGATGAAGTGGCGCGACTCGTCGTTCACGAACACGGCCGCGGACGCGCGCAACACGTACTATGCGGGCGGCGGCTGGTGGTACACGTCCGACATCATCAACTACTTGAACCTGCACTCGATTCCCAACACCACCAGCAGCTTCACGGGCACGAACCAGCTCATGCAGGTCCTGTCGGCGAGCAACGTCGTCATCCTGTGCATCAGCACGGCGTATCTCACCCGCAACTACAGCGCCGAGCAGCGCACCGGCCGATTCTACGACTACGCCAGTGGGCACTTCCTCGTGGTCAAAGGCTGGCGGTGCGTTTCCGGAAACGTGTTCTTCGAAACGTACGACCCCAACAACTGGCACCAGGCGTACACGGACGGCTCGCCGAAAGGGCGGAACCGGCACATGGCCGCGGACGACCTGGGCGCGGCGATCGCGAACTGGTGGAACTACCTGATCGTGGTCCCCGCGTCGGCCGGAGGCGGCGGCCAGAAGCTGGCGGCGGTCCTGCGGCCGGTCGACCCGCGGAAGATCGTGCACATGCCGGGCCGGTGACGGACTCTACGGCTGCGCGCGCAGTCGGTAGCGGCGATCCGTTTCGCCCACGGTGTCCGTCCACGCGTTGGCCGGCGCGGCGAGGCTGTTCGTCAGCTCCTGCCAGCCGGCCAGGAGATTGGTCGAGCCGTCGATGGAGTACACGCGGCCGCTGACGGCGTTCCAGCGGACGATTTTTCCAAGGGTTGGAAGATTTGTCCGCGAAATTTCCAAACATTGGAAAAACGACGCGCCGTTCGTCGGGTCCGTGCCGGCGTAGTACTCCTCCCACGTCGCGACGTGATCGCCGTCCGCGTCGTTCGTCGCCGCGGCGTCGAAGTCGTTCGTCCACCCGTTCAGGGCCAGCCACCATTCCGGCACGGCGTTCGTGGCGAGGTTCGCCGCGAACACGGCCTGGAACGTTCCGTCCTCGATCGTGTTCGACCACGCGTAATCGAACTGGACGCTGTTCGTGACCGCCGCGGGAGCCGCGTTGGTGTACAGCGCGGTGATGCGGAAATAGTTGCTGGCGCGCACCTCGATCCGCACGGTCTCGCCTGACTGCACCAGCGCGCGGCCGACGGGGTTGACCGTGCCGCCGGAGTTGGCGGTCACGGCGACGACGTAGACATTGGTGAACACGCGCGCGTTCGTGACGGCGGCGTAGGCGTCGATGCGTCCGTAGCCGAACGTGTTGTTCGGGACGTTGGTGCCGGGCACGCCGCCGCAGGTCTGCGAAGCGGTCGTCAGCGGAACGGCGTTGCTGCGCATGATCTGCTCCAGCGCGTCCACGTTGCCGAGGAGGGCCGCGCGGGCTGAAACGATCAGCGCGGCAAGGCCCGCCACATGCGGGGCGGCCATGCTCGTGCCGGACATGTTTCCATAACCGCCGTTGTTGTAGCACGAGCGGATTCCGCTTCCGGGTGCGCAGATGTCCGGCTTGAGCCGGCCGCTGCCGTCCACCGTCACCGGCCCGCGGCTGCTGCTGGCCGAGATGTCGTCGGCCGAGGTCGTGTTGCCGACGGTGAAGCTTTCGTCGTAAATGGAGATCGGATCCCGCACGGTGCCGCACGAGCTTCCGCTGTTGCCCGCGGAACTCACCACGAGGATCCCGGCGGCGCGCAAGTTCTGGACCGCCACGAGCAGCACGTTGGGGTCGGTGCATCCTTCGCTTGTCGGGCAGCCCCACGAATTGTTGATCGCGGCGGGTGCGAGCGCGGAGTCGGGGTTCTCGTTGTTCAGGTCCGTCGGGGCGATGAACCACTGCAGGCACTCGAGATACGAAGCGGGCGTGCCCCAGCCGTTGTCCATGCAGCGGCACCCGATCCAGCGCGCCTCCGGGGCCATGCCGATCTGGTTGCCGGCGCCGTCGTCGCCAACCATCGTGCCCATCGTGTGCGTGCCGTGGTTGTAGTCGTCGCACGGCACGGGCGAATCGTACCCGCAGGGGTGAGTCAGTGCGCCGAGGTTAGTGTGCACGGCGTCGTGCCAGCTGTAGTTGTGGTTCGCGTTCGTGCCGTCCCAGCCGCGGTACTGGCGGATCAGCGCGGGGTGGTTCCACTGGTAGCCCGTGTCCGCTCCGCCGAGCGTCACGCCCCGGCCGCTGAAACCGAGAGCCCACGCCGACTCGGCGCGCACCTTGCTGATGTTCCACTCGACGGCGGTTGCGCCCGCCGGCGACGGCCCGGACTTCTCCCCGGGCTCCGGCGCCATGAACACGCGCGGGTTCGCGTAGATGTGCGCGATGTCCGCGCGCTCCGCGGCCGCCTGCAATACGTCCGCGCCGGCGCGCACCCAGACCGTGTTGACGATCCAGTACGGCTTGAAGTCGGCGCGCTGATGGCTGAGCCACGCGAGCAGGTCCGCCTGCGATCGATCGGCCGTGTCGCGCAGCCGCGCGACGACGTAGCGGCCTTTTGCGGATTTGCCGGCGAGTTGCCGCGCGCCCTCGACGGCGGCCTGCTCGCCGAGGACGGCGAGGAACTCGACGGGCCCGCCGTTCTTTGCCTCATCCAGCAGGCGCGGCTCCACCTTCGACCGCCACGCCGTATCCGCTCGCGCCGTG
>CAYQYB010000089.1:0-9518 GCA_964421535.1 uncultured Verrucomicrobiota bacterium
GGCGGCCATCATGACCGTCGTGGGCTCGGGAAACCACGGCATCCTGCTCGGAGTCCCGTTGTACGAGCTGTACCGCGAGCGCGATCCGCGAATTCTGCCGGCTGTTGTGTTTTCGCTTCTGACGGTGATCCACATGACGCAGAAGCGCAGCCGCATTTCCGATGCCTGCGGGCTTGCGACGAAGGCGGCGCCCGCGCTGGCCGCTGGCTTCGCCTTCCTGCGCGGGGCGAGTCTGGAACAGATTCGACGCGCGATGGATTCCGTGGCCCGCGAACTGCGCGGCCTGAAGTGTCATGGAGCGCGGGCGAGTTGCGGAGAAAAGGCGCAGAAGGCGTTGAACGTGGTCATAAACCGGTTATGAGAATCACTGTCCTGGTCGATAACCATTCCGCGCCTGGCCTTGCCTCGGAACACGGGCTCAGCCTCTGGCTGGAAACGGACGCGGGCAACGTGTTGTTCGACACCGGGCAGGGCCCGGCGCTCGAGGCCAATGCCGCGGCCTTGGGGATTCCTCTTGAGTCAGCGCTCGCAATCGTCCTGAGCCATGGCCACTACGACCACACCGGCGGCCTGCCGTTCGCGCTCAGCCGCAGCCCGTCCGCGGCGGTCTACGCGCATCCCGAGGTTCTGACCCAGCGGTTCAGTGTCCGCGATCATAGTCCGCGCTCCATCAAGATGCCCGATCCCGCCGCCGCGGTCCTGCGTTCGGGACAAACCCGCTTTATCGGCGTCACGGGCCCGACGGAAGTGCTGCCCGGCGTCTGGGTGACCGGCCCAATCCCGCGCCGCAGCGGATTCGAGGACACGGGCGGCCCGTTCTTTCTGGATGCGGGCGAACAGCGGCCTGATCCAATCCCGGATGACCAGGCGCTGTGGTTGGCCGCGCCGGAGAGCCTGATCGTGGTGTTGGGCTGTGCCCATGCCGGCGTGGTGAACACGCTGGATTACATTCGCGAACTGACGGGGCGGTCGACCGTTCACGCCGTCGTGGGGGGGATGCATCTGGCTATGGCTTCGACGCTGCGGCTGGAGAAAACTCTTGAAGCGCTGCAGCGATCTGAAGCGAGGGTGATCGTTCCCTGCCACTGCACCGGCGACGGGGCTGTCCGGTTCCTTCGGGAACGCCTGCCGGATCGCGTGACCGAGTGCGCGGCGGGCCGCGAGCTGACGTTCAACGGAGATGCGAAATGAAACACAACCGTCGGCGGATGATTGAGAATGACGCGCGCTTGCAGGAAAGAGACGGGCTTTATCGCCAGAACGGATACGATAGTTCCGAGTCGGGCCAATATGTGCTCAAGCGCGCGGGCCGCTTGTTGGGCCGCGTGCTCGAGATCGGCACAGGGAAGGGACGGTTTCTTGTTCAGTTGGCCCGCAAAGCCTTGAGGGTCGTCACGGTCGATCCCAATGCCGGGGAACAGAAGTGCGCGAAACTCAACACCGCGCACAAGCGCGTGAGGCACAAGATCCGTTTCGTGGTCGCGGACGGAGCGGATCTGCCGTTTGCGGACGCGTCTTTCGACGCGGTCGTGTCCGTGAACGCGCTGCATCACATCCGCAACCTGCGTGGCGTCCTTCGCGAAGCCCTTCGCGTAATCAAGCCGAATGGGAAGATCGTGTTGTCGGATTTCAACGCGCACGGCTTCCGTATCATGGATCGAATTCACCGCGCCGAGGGCCGGACTCACGAACACGTGAAATACGAAGTGGCGTCGATCATTGGCCTGTTCCGCCGAAACGGCTGGCGCGTGGCGCGGTCCAGCGGCTGCTGCCAGCAGGTCCTTGTTGCGACGAGAAATGAAGGGTAACGTCGAACATTGAAGTCGTTCACTTCGACGTTCAGCGTTCGGAGTTGGGCGTTCGGTCGTTTGTCACGCGATCGTCTTGAGGAACGCCAGCACGGACAGCTCGGTCATCGGCACAGGATTGCCCAGCATGCTGCTGCCCATGGAAGCGGTCGCCAGCCTCTTGAGATCTTCTTCGCTCAGGTGTAAGTGCTTCAGGTCGCGCGGGATAGCAAGGCGGCTGTTCAGCTCGTTAATGACGGCAATGCCTTCATCGATCGCTCCCGCGGAGGGGCGCGGCTGGTTCAGGAATGCGGTGACCGCCTGGGAGAGTTCGGGGACGCAGGCGGTGTGGTTGTAGCGGATCGCGTGCGGCAGCAGAATGCCGCACGCGAGTCCGTGAGGAACGCCGAACAGCGCGCCGAGCCCCGCCGCGATGCCGTGGGCCATCCCGAGTCCCGAGTTGGCCAAACACACGCCGCCGAGCATGCTGACGAGCGACATCTGCTCGCGCGCCAAAGCGTTCCCGCCTTCGTCGAAGCACTTCACGAGCGCCGTCCGCGCGAGGCGCAATCCCTCGTGCGCCAGCGTGGTGGTCTCCGGGCGGCGCTTCAGCGTCATGCACGGTTCGAACAACTGCGTGATCGCGTCCATGCCGCCCGCCGCGGTGATCGCGGGCGGGACCGTCATCGTCAGGAGGGGGTCGATCAGCGCGATGGTCGGGATCATGCCGTCCGCGCGCATGCTCTTCTTGTATCCCTTTTCGGGAGACGCGATCACCGCGTTCTTTGTCATTTCCGCACCGGTCCCCGCGACGGTCGGAATGGCGATGTGCGGGACGGGAGGGTTCGTGACTTGCAGCCCGCGGCCCACTCCTTCGAGATAATCTTCGACCGGTCCCTCGTTGGTCGCGAGCGCGGCGATTGCCTTGGCGCAATCGATCACGCTCCCGCCGCCGATGCTGACCACCAGCTTGGGGCTGTTGTCCCGGGCGAGCTTCGCGCCTTCGACCTCCATGGCGGTCGTGGGCTCGCGCGCGACGTTGGAGAAGGGGATCGCCTGGACTCCGTAGCGGGTGAGCATGGCCTCGACGGTCTTCAGCGCGCCGGAGGCTTCGGCGGATTGCTTGCCGGTGACGAGGATCGCCTTCTGGCCCCACGCGGGCGGCATGACCAGCTTGCCGAGTTCGTACAGCTTGCCGCGGCCGAACACGATCGTCGACGGCGCCTTGAGACGGCTTCGATGGATGGCTTCCGTCAGCTCCTGCGCCTTGATGTGTGTAGGCTTCGCGTTCATGGCCCGGACTCTGTTCTACAGAATAGAATAGCGGACAGTAGCCGTGCCCGCAAGGGCGTGGCTGGAATTGCCACCGGCTTGCGCCGGCGGCTACGGAAGATCAATCGATAACTTGCACGGAATCCATCCGCGGACGGAGTTGATCAGAAAAACGCGCTCGGCGCGTGCCAGGTCTTCCACGCGAATCGTCTCCTCCTCGATCTTCCCTTTCTCGAGAAGGTGCTGCCGGTAGACGCCGGGCAGAAGACCGCTGTCGAGCGGCGGCGTGACGAGCCGGTTCCCGCGCCGGATCACGATGTTCGCGATGGTGGACTCGGTGACTTCCTCGTGATCGTTCCAGAGAATCACGTCGTCATGATCGGGGAAGGACGCGCGGGCGCTCTCGTACACCGCGCGGTTCGTGGTCTTGTGGTAGAGGAAGCGGTTGTCGCGATCCACGGGCGCGGCGGCGAGCGCGACATTCCACGTCCTGGGCCCGCGCTTGAGTGCTGCGGATTCGATCCGGATTCCTCCTTTCCCGTCCGCCAGCAGCCTGACCCTGCATCGGTTCCCCGCGAAGGCCGCGGCGGCTCGCGAGAGTCGGCGATCAATTTCGTCGAGGTCGATCCGGAAGCCGAAGTAACGGGCGGATTCGGACAGGCGCCGGAGGTGTTCGCGCAGGAGGAAGTATCCGCTTCCCGCGGTCCAGAGCATCGTCTCCAGCAGGGAGAACTCGGACTCCGGGTTCAGGAGGATCGCGCTTTTGACGCGGCACTCGTCGTATTCGTCGCGATCCGAGGAGTCCCAGACGATCCCGCTCCCGGTCCCGTATTCCGCCGTGGCGGCCTGCCTGTTCATGTGAACGGTCCGGATGGCGACGTTGAACTGGGCCTGGCGTCCCGGGGCGATGAATCCGATGGCGCCCGTGTAGATGCCCCGAGGCGCTTTCTCCAGTTCGGCGATGATCTGCATGGTGTGGACTTTGGGCGCGCCGGTGACCGAGGCGCAGGGGAAGAGGGCGCGGAAAATATCCGTCACCGGCGCGTCGGTGCGGGCGGTGACCGTGGAGGTCATCTGGAAGAGCGTGCGGTATCGCTCGATCTCGAAGAGGCGGGGCGCTTCGACGGTGCCGGTGCGGGCGATCCGGCCGAGGTCGTTGCGCATCATGTCGACGATCATGACGTTCTCGGCGCGATTCTTTGCCGATTCGCGCAAGGCGGCGCCGCGGCGTTCGTCGTCGCTCCACCACAGGCCGCGGCCGGCCGTGCCCTTCATCGGCTTGCACGCAATGCGTTCGCCATCCAGCCTGAAGAACAGTTCGGGCGACGCCGAACAGATGGCGTGCTCTCCGGTGTCCACGAAGGCCGCGAAAGGGACGGGCTGGGCCCGGATCAGGTCCCGGAACATCGCCCATGGGTCTCCATGAAACGCGCCTCGCAGACGGAGCGAGTAGTTGACCTGGTACGTGTCGCCGGCGGCGATCAGCTCCTTGATGCGCGCGATGGCCCCGGCATACTCGTCTTCCGTTGTATCGGCCTGCCAGTTCTGGGGTATGGAGGGCTCGGGCAGATCGTCCAGTTCCGGGCCGAGTTCGCGACACTCTCTGTAGAGCCCGAACCACAGGAGCGGAAGCGGCCCCGGCTCCCGGGTTCGCAGGGCGGGGTCGAAGGCCGGCGCGGCCTCGTAGGCCACGAAGCCGGCGGCGTACAGGCCGCGGCCGACCGCCTCTTCAACGCGCCGCAGCGCCGGCAGGACTTCGGATAGACGACACGTGAAAATTGTCTCCACAGGATCGACGAACTCGATCCAACGCCCCGCGCCGCTCTCCGGCGTTTGCCTGAGGATCGCCCGGCCTGTTTGTCCCTGATTGCGCATTGAAGTCCGCCGGAAGGTTACTTTCGTATTTATTCGTGTCAATTCATGGTTAGAATGCACGCAACTCGCATGCGCATCATTTTCATAGGTTCCGGCCAGTTGGCGTGTCCGATGCTGAAAGCCTTGCTGGACAATCCTTCGGACTCCGTCGTCGCGGTCGTCACCCAGCCGGACCGCCCGAGCGGCCGTCGCCTTCATCTGTCGGCGTGCCCCGTGAAGCAGTTTGTGGAAGGGCGCGGCCTGAACGTGATTGCCGCCGAAAACGCGAGTGCGCCGGATGTCGTGGAGAAGTTGGCGGCGCTCTCGCCGGACTTGATGGTCGTCGTGGATTTCGGACAGTTCCTGAAAAAGAACCTGCTGGCGTTGCCCGCGAAGGGCGCGATCAATGTCCACCCGTCGATTCTTCCCAAGTACCGCGGCGCGGCGCCCATCCAGTACGCGATCGCGAATGGCGACACCGAAACGGGCGTTTCGGTTCTCTACGTCACGCAGAAGATGGACGCCGGGGACATCATCCTGCAGGAAGTCGTCTCGATCCACGACGACGACACGTCGCTCGCGCTCGAGCCGAAGCTGGCCGCCGTCGGCGCGAGGCTCCTCGTCGCCGCCCTCGACCTGATTCGCAACGGCCGCGTGGTCCGCAAGCCGCAGGACGAGTCGCAGGTCACGTTTGCCCACAAGCTGAAGAAGGAGGATGGGCGGATCGACTGGCCCCAGCCGGCGGCGGCCATCCGCAACCGCATCCGCGGGTTCATGCCGTGGCCGGGTTGTTTCTGCGAGGTGCCGGACGGGTCGGGGCACATGCTTCGCGTGCTGAGGGCGCGCGTCGAGAGCAAGCGCGGCGCGCCGGGGCAGGTGCTCGAACTTTCCGGCGACGGCCCGCTGGTTGCGTGCGGCGAGGATGCGCTGAGGCTTCTGGAAGTCCAGCCGGAGGGGAAGAAGCCGATGAGCGGCCGGGACTATCTCAACGGACATAAGTTGAAGGTCGGGGAGTTGTTGGGATAGCGGTTGGCGATAACCCACCCCGCCCTGCGGGCACCCCTCCGTGGGAGGGGAGCGAAAGAAATCCCCTCCTTTGGAGGGGTGGCGAAGCCGGGGTGGGTCAGCGCTTTGGTCTCTACCCGTGCCTCGTCCAGCCGACGTCGTCCGAGCCCATCGCGTAGAGGTAGCGCTTCACCTTGCCGGTCGAGGTCTTGTCGAACTCTTCCCAGCGGATCTGGATCCGGCGCGGACGCTTGTACTCGGCGATCTCCGCGCAGTGCTTCTTCACCTCGTTGCGGATCATCATGGTGATGTCCCGTTCCGTCATGAGCTTCTTCTCGCGCTGGCAAAGCTCGTCTATCGACTCCTGGTTGGGGACGACGATCACGCCGACGTGTTCGCCGACGCGCTCGTCCGCCTCGCGGTAGCCGAGCGCGAGCGCCTCCCGGATGTAGGGGCTCTTGCAGACCTGGTGCTCGACCTCCTCGGGATGGATGTTCTTGCCTTCGCGGTTGACGATCAGGCTCTTCTTTCGCCCCGTGATGGTCACGTAGCCTTCCGTATCGACGACGCCGAGATCTCCGGTGAGGAACCAGCCGTCGTGGAAGACCGCCTGGGTCGCCTCGGGATTGTTGAAGTAGCCCTTCATGACGTTCGGGCCCTTCACGGCGATTTCGCCCGCGCCGTCCGAGTCGGGATCGAGGATCGTGACCTGCACGTCCGGCAGGGGCTTGCCCACCGTGCCGGCCTTCGGCCGGCCCTGCGGGTTGAGCGTGAGCACCGGGGCGGTTTCCGTGAGGCCATAGCCTTCGAGGATGGCGAACCCGAGGCGGCCGAAGCCCACCAGCAGTTCCGGGTCGCACGGCGCGCCGCCGGTAATGACGAGGCGCAGCTTGCCGCCGAGCTTCTGCGCGATGCCCCGGGTGACGGGCTTGCGGAGCCCGAGGCTGAACATCGTGTACGCCACTTTGTTCTCCTTCAGGCCGTTCCAGATCCGCTTGTACATTTTCTCCAGCAGCAGCGGGACACCGATCAGGACGGTGGGGAAGACCTCCCGCATGTTCTCGCCGACGGTCTTCAGGTTTTCGACGAAACTGATCTCGGCGCCGACCGCGACCGGCAGAAGCAGGTTGGTCGTGAACGCGAACGAGTGATGGAGAGGCAGGACGAGCAGGAAGTTGTCGGTCTCGCGAACGTCGATCGCCCTGCGGCAGCTCTCGACGTTGGATGTGAAATTGCGGTGCGTGAGCATCGTGCCTTTTTGCCGGCCGGTCGTGCCCGAGGTGTAGATGAACGACGCGACGTCGTCGTCCTTCGGGTGCTGCCGGTCGTACGCGCGGCGCTCGCTGCCGGCGTTCTCGGACACTTCCTTGATGAGCTGGGCGTAGTCGAAGTACTTGATCCGGCGGCTCTGGATCGGAAGGATTTCTTGTCCGTCCACGAGCACGATCGTGTGCATGTCGGGGATGTGCGGCTCGACGTCGCGCAGGAGGGGGTAGTTCTTCGCGTCGCTGAACATCAGCTTGGCGCCCGAATCGCGGAGGACGTGCGCGACCTCCTGCTCCTGCAGTTTCGCGTCCACCGGCACGGCGGTCGCGCCCATGCCCGCGATGCCGAAATAGATCTCCGGCCACTCGGGCGCGTTCTCGCGGAAGATGGCAACGCGGTCGCCGGGCTTGACGCCGAAGCGGCCGAGAATCTCAGCGACGCGCCAGACCCGCGCGAGAAGTTCCCTGTAGGAAACCGTGTGCCAGCGCTCCTGCTGCTTGTAGCGAAGTGCGACGGCATCGTCGCGCTGCCGGACGGACTGGGCGAGAAGTTCCTTCAGGGTCACTGACGGCGTCTCCTTGTGAACGCTATTTGTGCCGTTCCGGGTGCTGTTCTGTCAAGCGTCCGCGCTTGAGGACTTCCATTCCAAACCCCGGACCGGTGAACGGCTGCGGGCCGATCTGCAGAACGGGCGAGTACTCCTGCCGCACCCACTTGATGAACTCCGCGCCGTAGCCTTCGATGCCGAAACGCTCCACACCGTATTCGGTCATATCCCGGTCCGCGAGGACGATGTAATCGGGCGGGTGCGACTGGAACTCGGAAATGATCGCGCGCTCCCCGAACGTTGTGAACTCGAACGGAAGAAGTTCCACGTACCGCACGCTGCTGCGGCGCCTGCTGAGGAAATTCAGCGACACACCTTCCGGCACGACGGTGAAGGTGGCGTCCGGCGCCATGTTCTGCTCGGTCCATTCGAGGAACTCACCCACGGCCGGAACGCGTTCGTCGAATTGAGGCGTGAGCACGAGGATGCGGTCGGCCCCTTTGCCCAAGGGGACCGTGTGGAAGCTGTAGTTGCCGAGGCTGACCCACAGGGACTGCCCCGTCAGCGCGACCGCGAATGCCGCGACGGTCCAGACGACAACGGGTGCGGCCGCGGGAGAGTGCGGGCAGCGCAGCCGGGCCGCCATGGCCGCGCACGCGCTCCCGCTTTCCGCAATTGCGGCGGCCAGCAGAAGGAGCGCTGCCGGAAGAGCGAGGTAGAACCCGTAGTGAAACAGTTGCACGTGCGCGATGATCTTCGCGAGGAGCGCGAGCGACACCACGGACCACAGGATGAATTGGATGGCTTGGCCGGAATCCGTGCCGCGGCGGAGTCGCCAGAGATTGAGCGCGAGCACCCCGGCGACGAGCAGGGGGATCGAACGGCCTGTGCTGATCCACTGCGTCCGGCCGAACACCATGAAGAGAAACAGAATGGCAACCATGGCGATCCCAAGTGCCGGGCGGTTTCCGAGTCGCAGGGCCAGGATGACAATGAGACCCGCCGCCAGCAGCACGCCGACGAACTCGGTGCCCATCATCACGAGGTTGGTGCCAAGCGCGTCTGTGCCCATCAGGTTGCGGTAGAACGGCATCGCCAGCGCGCCGCTTTGCGCGAGCACCACCCAGGCGCCGGCCGCACTTCGCATGGCCGCGCCGGCGTCGCCGGTCTTGATGAAGGCGTAAGAGAACCAACCGGCGATCGGGAGGAGAAAGCAGAGAGCGAAGAGGGTCGTTGCGACCGCAAGTTTCCGGTTTGCGATCTTCCAGAGCGCGAGGCCCGTCAGCGACAGCACGAGGGACGCGAGCGACGTTTCCGCGCGAGTCAGAAAACAAAGCCCCGCGAAGAATCCGGCGAACGCCACGGCCTTCAGGCTCCTGCGCTGGAACGCCATCTGCCATGCGTGGAGCGCCGCCATGCAGAGGATGAAGCCGTGCGTGGCTTCGTGCGAGAAGGGATTGATGAAGTTGAAGTTGGTGATCTTGGTGTAGCTGCCGAAAGCGAAGACCGCGACGTAAACCAGCGTGCAGAAGAACGCCGCTGCGCGTCCTGCGGCGACGAGGGCGATCCGGTAGAAGAGAATGCCGAGGAGAGCCGCGAGCGCGGTGTCCGCGATGCCATCGTGATGACGCTCGGCTCGAAAAGTCGAAACAGCGCGGCGTTGAGGTGCTGGGTCAGAGGCCCGTACGCGTGCTCGATATCGCGGTAAAGCGCGGCGCCCTGGTTCATCATCCAAGGGATATAGAGGTCTCGCCCGAAATCCAGAAGCGGGTCCGGCCACCGCCGCC
>CAYQYB010000090.1:0-9451 GCA_964421535.1 uncultured Verrucomicrobiota bacterium
GGTCGGCCTCATGGCGGCACAGGAGCCGGACGGCAAGGTGGTCACGAAAGCGCCCTCGATTTTCCGGTGCCGGTTCGACGACATACCCGAAATCGATTCCCGAAACCCGCAGCCCGTTCTTCTTCGCGAGACAACGGGATTCCTCATGGATTCCCGCGACGCGCCGGGAAGCCGCGAGGTTCTCGGAAACCTGAATTTGGAATGGGAAGAGATACCCCTCGGCTCGTACACCTTGCTCGTCGTGCGCAAGCCGGATCCGGACAGCGACGCGGCCAACGAGCCCGCCGTTTGCTGGACCGAGCTCGGGTGCTTTGCCAACGACGCGATGTCGTATCGCAAGCCGAAAGCCACGCGGCTCTACGAGAAAGCCATGAAGGCCGGCACGAACCGGGTGGACCTGCTCGCCGAGGCAGTCCAGTGCTATCCCAATCACCAGCCGGCGCGGCAGGCGCTGATCTCCGTGCTGACCGCGGCAGGCCGAACGGATGACGCCGCGGCTCACGAGGCGGAGCTGAGGGCGCAGACCGTCCCCGATATCCCCGCGCGCGTCCGTTTCGCCAACGGCGTCGAACTGCTGGGCCTGAGCTTTCCGTCGCGGGACGTGAAGATCGGCGGCGAGCTCGCCGTCGTCTACTTCTGGAAGTACCCGGCCGCAGTCAACAGGAACCTGAAGGTGTTTGTTCACTTCAGGAGGACGGAGACGGAGTTCCAGGACGATCACGGGCTTCTCCTGGATATCCCCGGGAACGAACTGGCGTACCAGCCGTTCGAGGAAGTGTTCGCCGAGCGGCGCCAGGTCGCGGTCCCGGCCACCCTCTCGCCCGGCGACCGCATCGGCACCATCCGCCTGGGGCTCCGGGACGGGAAGGTCCGAATCCGTCCCGACACGCAGCTCGAAGCGGAAAGCCGGGCCGTGCATATTCCGGTTTCCTTGACCGCCACACCGTGATCCGCACCCGGCCTCTTGCGGCGGGGTTTAACCTTGCCTTCGTGCAGTCCGTCTTGGTTTATTGGCGCCTCGCCTCGCAGGATTTCTCGGGGATGCGGTGCAGATGAGCGACAACACACAACCGTCCGGACAAGGCCCTTCAGACACCAGGCGATGGGTCTGGCCGCTCTCCGTCGGACTCGTATTCCTGATCGCGCTCGCAATCCGGGTGCTGAAGGGCGTCTCGTGGGAATTCTCCCTCGATTCCGACCTCGCCACCGTGCAGATCATGATCAAGCACGTCGCCGAGGGCCTGGATTATCCCGTCTTCTTCTACGGCCAGCCTTACATGGGCAGCTTCGAGACCCTGATCACCGGCATGCTGTGCCGCGTGTTCGGGACGACAAGCCTCGTCATCGCGCTGGCCTCGGCGCTTTTCGGAACGCTCGCGCTTCCCTTCATCTACCTGTGGGGACGGGCCGCCGGCGGCAAACGCGCGGGACTGCTCGCGATGGCGTACTGCGCGGTCGGCTCGAGCACGTATTTCTCATTCACCGTGATCCCGCGATGCGGCTACGCATCGATGTTCGTATGCGGGCTCATCACCGTCTGGCTCGCCACGCGCATTGCCGCCGGCCGTTCGGAAGGCCGCCCCGTCTCCATGCTGAACTACCTGGGCATGGGCCTGGCGGCGGGACTGGGCTGGTGGGCCAACCAGCTGGTCGTCCCCTTCCTTGCGGCGGCCGCGCTGATCCTTCTTCCAACGCTTGGAAAACGAAACGGATGGCCTGGCGTCTTTGTCGCCGCGGGCGCCTTCGTTGTCGGCTGCTCTCCGTGGTGGCTGTGGAACCTGAGCCACGAATGGCAGAGCGTCAGCTACTTCACGACCTCGACGCAGAAATGGTCCATCCTGTTCGGGCTTCGCTGCGCGGGGCAGGCGTTCCGCAGCCTGTTCGAAGTCCAGCGCGGTCTGTGGCAGAACAACATCCAGTTCCTGCTCCTGATCGGGCTGATCGCCGGCTTCTTCCTCCTTTGGCTTCGCGACATGACCAACCGCTGGAGCCGGGAGCAGGCCGCCGCGCGGTGGGCCGCCGTGATCGTGTGCGCGTTCAACATCTACCTGTATGCCCGCACGGATTACGGATGCCCGCCCGAGCCGCGGTACCTCATTCCGATGTTCCCCGCCGTCGCGATCATGCTCGCGGTGAGCGCGGACTGGGTGGTGCGCCGGTTCGGTTTCGTGATCGGTCTCCTGCTGTTCGCCCTGGCCATGCCCAAGCACCTCTACGTCCTCCCGTCCATGTTCGAGAACAAGGCCGCGGAGCGCGCCCTCTGGATGGAGGTCGAGGAGAACTCCCCGCGGATCGCCGCGCTCTGCGACGGCGTCTGCATCGGCGGCGGCGAATGGAACTGGATCAACTTCGCGTCGCGGGAAGTCCTCATCGCGCCCATGATGCCGAAGGACCGGTACAATCCCCGGACAGTCCGCGCCGAACTGGCGGACCGGCCCGCGTACTTCTCCGGGTTCGGGCGCGTTGAAACCTTCGTCCGGAACACCGCGGGCTCCTGCCGGCACACGAATCTCGCGGACGGCATCGTGGTCACCTACGGGCTGGCGCCGCCGCCCGCCGACTGGGACTACGTGCGCGCGGCCGACATCGTTGAGTGCCGGGATGACGGGGGCGCCGACTTCCGGACCGCCCTCGCCGACCGGGATCTCGGGACCGGCTGGGCCACCACGGTTGAACCGGGCAAGCCCGTGAGCCTGACGTACGCCTTCGACAAGCCCGTGGATCTCTGCGGGATCCGATTCCTCACGCCCGACGACCGCGGGCCGCACCAGCTCACGATCGAAGGCCAGTCGGCCGAGGATGGGGAGTGGTTCACGCTGCTGCCAAAGACCGGGGCGCCGTTCTTCTTCTGGTCCGGCCCCTTCCCCATCTACAACGGAATCCAGTTCTTCCCGGAATTCAGGTTCAGTTCGCCCGCCGGCGGCGTGCGCCGGATTCGGCTGACCCTGCAGCCGGTGGACACCCCCTATCACCCGTGGATCGGCGACATCCTCCTGCTCAGGAAAGCGCCCGCCGCCGATACCCGCCCGCTGACGGTCGACGCCTGTGCGGATGCACTGAAGACGAACGGCGTGAATCATTTCTACGGGCCGCGCTGGCTCGTGAACCGCTTGGCCGCGCGCGGAACCGGAAGCGGGATCGCCGTCCGCGCGCCGTCGATCTTCCAATGCTCGATGTACGATCTCCCGGCCTACGACTCGCGAAACCCCTATCCTCTTGTTCTTCGCGACACCACGGGATTTCTCATGGATCCCCGCGATGTTCCGGGAAGCCGCGCCGTTCTCGAACAGCTGAACTTGGAGTGGGAGGAATCCGCGCTGGGTCCGTATGCGCTGATCGTCGTGCGCAAACCGGATCCGGACGGCGATGCGGCGAATCATCCTGCCCTGTGCTGGACGGAGCTCGGATGCTTCGCCAACGATGCCGTCTGGTATCGCAAGGCGAAGGCCGAGAGGCTCTTTGGGAAAGCCGTGCCGTCCGCGACGAACCGGATCGACCTGCTTTCGCAGGCTGTCACCAGCTATCCGACCCACCAGCCGGCCCGGCAGGCGCTGATCGCCGCGCTGACCGCGGCCGGCCGAGCGGACGACGCCGCGGCTCACGAGGCGGAACTGAAATCGCAGACCGTGCCCGGCTTCCCCGCGCGCGTCCGATTCGCGAACGGAGTCGAATTGCTCGGCTTGAGTTTTCCTTCTCGGGACGTGAAGATCGGGGGCGAGTTCGCGGTCGAGTATTTCTGGAAACGCCCGCCCGCGCTCAGGAGGACCCCCGGCGTGTTTGTCCACTTCAGGAACACGGAGACGGTGTTTCAGGACGATCATCGCCTCCTCGAAAAGACGCCCAAACACGAACTGGAGAAGCAGCCGTTCGACGAGGTTTTCGTGGAGCGCCGAATCATCAAGGTCCCGCCCTCCCTTTCGCCCGGCGACACCATCAGCGCGGTCCGCATCGGGCTCCTGGACGGAGGCCGGCGTGTTCGGCCGGAGACCGACGCGACGGTGGAAAGCGAGGCCATCGTGGTCCCCGTATCGCTGACCGCCCAACCCTGACGCAACACATATGAAACTCCGCAAACTCTTCAATCCCTGGACAATCGCCGTCGTCGCCATCTTCCTGGCCGGGCTCGGACTGCGCGTCGTGAAAAGCGCCGTCGCCCAGTACAGCCCGAACTCCGACTACGGCTTCGTGGCCCTGATGGCCAAGCATATGGCCGAGGGGCGGGACTTTCCCGTCTTCTTCTACGGCCAGCCTTACATGGGCAGCCTCGAGCCGGCCGTCAGCGCGCTGATGTGCCTTCTTTTCGGCACGACCGGGTTCGCCGTCTGCCTCGGCACCGCCGTCGTCGGATCGCTTCTCCTTCTCCTCCTCTACGGCTACGGCCGCGATGCCGGCGGCCGGTGGGCCGGGCTTCTCGCGATGCTCTACGGGGTCGTCGGCTCAGACACGAATCTGCATTACTCGGTCGTTCCGCGCGGCGGGTACATGACGATGATGGTCTGCGGCCTCGCGGTGCTCTGGATGGCGTGCCGCGCGTCGGCAAAAGGGCGGGACGGGGGCTGGATCTCCCTGTGGCTGTATTTCGCCATGGGCGTGCTGGCCGGGCTGGGCTGGTGGTCCAACCAGCTCGTCATCGTCTTCCTTCTCGCGGCCGCGGCGATCCTCCTGATCGGTTCGCGCGAGAACCGGCTCTGGGCCGGCGTGGCGCCGGGGCTTGCCGGGTTCTTCCTCGGCGCGCTGCCCTGGTGGCTGTGGAACGTCACGCACGCCTGGGGCAGCTTCGACTTCGCCGGCTCGTTCGGCAAGGTCGGGTTCGACGAAGGGATGCAGAGCTTCTGGGGCCAGCTCCTGATCCTCCTGGAGTTCACGCCGATCGAGGCGTGGTGGCACAAGGCGCGCGTGCTCCTTTTCGCCGTCCTGTTTCTCGCCTTCCTCGGCCTCATGGTCCGGGACGCGGCGAAGCGGGTACACACGGAGCGGTTCTACTACCAGCTCGCACTTCCCATCCTGGCCATCCTCATGGTGCTGATCTACGCGACCTCCCACTACGCGCGGTTCGAAACGAGCCGCTACATCATGCCGCTCATTCCCGCCGCGGCCATCATGCTCGGCGTCGTCTGCTCCCGCTTCCTCGTGTGGCGGCGAATCCCCGCCGGCGTGCTGGTCTTCGTCGCCGTGCTGCCCAGCCACATCCTCGTGCTGAACGGGATGACCCGCGACTACGTGGAAAACCGCGAGCTCCACGCGCGGGCGAGAAGGCTGGCCGATGAGCTGGGCCCGCTGTGCGGCGGCGTCTGCCTCGCCGACTGGGGCTATCACTGGATGAACTTCGCCACCGCCGAGAAGCTGTGCGTGGCCTACCTGCCCAGCGAGCGCTACGCGCCCTACGGCCAGCGCGCGGAGCTCGCCGACCGCCCGGCGTTCATCAACCAGTTCCGCCGCGTGCGCGATTTCCTGAGGGCCACCGGCGGCAAAAGCGTTCAAACCGTCATCGAGAAGTTCCCTGTCGACTACGCCCTCGAGCCGCCGTCCGACGCCTGGCGATATGTCGAGCCGGGCCTCGTCGCTTCCGCCGAGAACGACCAGGGCGCATCCATCCTCGGAGCCACAACGGATTCGTTCATCGACACGCAGGCGTCGCTGGAGGTGAACAAGCGGACTCCCCGCTCGATGACGTTCACGTTCCGGGACTCGCGGCCCGTGTGCGGCATCCGCCTGCTGAGCTTCACCGACCACTACCCCGCTTTCCTGAAGATCGAAGCGCAGTCCGCCGAGAACGGGCCGTGGCAGCTCCTGCTCCCGCCGACGTGGGCCACGGGCTACTTCTGGTCCGGCCCGTGCCCGTTCTTCGAGGGCATCCAGTATTACGCCGAGTATCGCTTCCCCGCGCCGCCGAGGGGAATCCGCGGCATTCGGATGACCTTCGACGCCGGCTGGCGCGAGCTGGACCACATCCTCGACACGGCCGAGATCCTCTTTATGGAATCGGCCGGCCGCAAAGACCCGGCGCTTCCTTCGGTCGACAGCTGCGTGGGAACCATTCACAGCCAGGGCGTGCGGCGGATCTACGCCCCGCGATGGCTGTCGGAACGGATCTGGACGGCGACGCACGGCGCCGTCGAGGCGCCGGTGTCCTCGCTGCTGAAGCGGTCGGTGTACGACATCACCCTGGGCGATCGGTCGATCCCCCAGCCCATGCGTCTCGACGAGTTCACGGGGCTGATCATGGATGAGCGCGATGCCGCCCGGACGCGCGCGCTGTTCAAGAACTACGGCATGCTGTGGCGGGAAACGCCGATGGGACGATACGTCCTTCTGTCGGAAATCCAGCCGGACCCGAAGCTCTGGGTCACGCCGCGCCCGGTGCTGTACTGGACCGAACTTGGATGCTTTGAATTGAAGAGAGGCCCGGCGGTCAAGGAGAACGCGGACTGGCTGTACCGGAGGATCATGGAGCGGAAGGAGCAGGCCGCGCCGGACGCCGTCATCCGCGAGTTGCAGGAAGTGCTCCTCGAGTGGCCGGAACATCAGCCGGCGCGGAAGGCCCTCGCCGCCGAACTGGAAAAAGCCGGCCGCGCGCCGGAGGCGGCAGAGCATGCCGCGGAACTGCGCCGCCAGACCGAGCCCGAAACGGCCGCCTCGATGCGCTACGCGGACGGGGTCGAGTTCCTCGGGCTCACGCTTTCCTCGCGCGAGGTGAAGCGGGGCGGGACGCTGGAGGTCACGTACTACTGGCGATGCCCGCCGGCCGTGCTCCGAAAGAAGCTTCCGGATGTCTTCGTCCATTTCACGAACGGCGGGAACATGTTCCAGGACGACCACACGGTGCTGGGCACTGCCGCGCAGGAGGAAATCCAGTGCCAGCCGTTCGACGAGGTCCTCTCGCAGACGCGCCAGGTCGTCGTGCCTGCATCCGCAGCCCCGGGCACCTACTCGATCCGGATGGGCCGGAAATCCGCCGTGTGGCGGAGCGCGGTTGACACCGAACTTCCCCAAGAGCGGCGGGCCGCGGAACTGCCCGTTGCGCTGACCGTCAGACCATAACCCAGCAGGATTCATGATGGACGAAACGGATCACCGCCCGCCGCGCCGGAGCTACTGGACGCCGGCCATCGCCGGCATCATTCTCTTCGCGCTCGCCCTCCGCGTCTTCTACGCGTGGACGATGCAGTACATGGGGAACGAGGATCATTGCCTCGTCGCCCTGATGGCCAAGCACATGGCTGAAGGCCGCGACTTCCCGGTCTTCTTCTACGGCCAGCCCTACATGGGAAGCCTGGAGCCGGCGGTGAGCGCCGTGCTGGTCTGGCTTTTCGGACCTACCACGTTCATGGTCTACCTCGGAACCGCGCTTACCGGGCTGCTCGTGCTCCCTCTTCTTTACCTCTTCGGCCATGACACGGATTCGCGATGGGCCGGCCTGCTGGCGATGGTTTACGTGACGATCATGCCGGAGTTTGTGACGTACTTCTTCATCGTCCCCCGCGGCGGCTACATGACCATGATGGTCACCGGGATCGCCGCCCTGTGGCTGGCCTGCCGGATCGCAACGTCAGTCCGCGCCGGCCGGCGCGTCTCGCCGTGGACCTACGCGGCGCTCGGGGTTGTCGCAGGGCTTGGTTGGTGGTCGAACCAGCTCGTCATCGCCTTTCTGATCACAGCATGCATTGTCCTCCTGATCGCGTTCCGCCCGAACATGCTCGCCGGCGTTCTCCCGGGGTTGCTCGGATTTGTTCTCGGCGGCCTGCCGTGGTGGCTGTGGAACATCACGCACCAGTGGGGCAGCTTCGATTTCGCCGGCACGTTCGGCAAGGTCGAACTCGACGAGGGAATGCAGAGCCTGTGGCAGCAGTTCCTCGTGCTGGCTGGTTTCGACCCGATCGCTCCGTGGTGGGCCAAGGTTCGCGCGGCGCTATTCCTGTGTGTCCTGGTGGCCTATGCCGCAATCATCGTCCGGGATCGTGCGCGAAAGGAGGACGCGGGCCGTTTCTATTTCCGCGCGGCGCTTCCCATCCTCGTGATCGTCATGGTCCTGCTCTACGCGCGCTCGCACTACGCCCGGTTCAACGGCGCACACCGCTACCTCCTGCCCATTCTCCCGGCGCTCGCGGTCATGGCCGGCGTGGTCTGCAGCCGCATCGTGACGCGAAAGTCCGTCGCCGCCGGCATCCTTCTCTTCGCGGCGATTCTTCCGGCGTACACCCCGGGACTCCAGACGGCGTGGCGGACCATGCTCGCGGAGCGCGTGACCTTCAAGCAGTCGCAGGAAGTGGCGGACGAGCTGGCGCCCCTCTGCGACGGCGTCGCGCTGGGCGACTGGGTGAGATACCACTGGATGAACTTTTCCTCGGGCGAGAAGCTCTGCGTCGCCCGGCTCCCCAACGAGCGCTACGCGCCGTATGCCATTCGCGCGGAACTCGCGGAGCGGCCCGCCGTGCTCGGCGACTTCAAGCGCTTCCGGACTTTCCTCGAGGCAACCCGCAGCAGCTCGAAACAGGGCGGCGTGGAGAGATTCCCCTACGATTATGACATCCGGCCGCCGTCCAACAACTGGACCTACGCGGACAGCAGCCAGATCGAATCCGCGACGGACAGCAGCGGCCGGCTGGCGCTGGACGCGGTGTCGGATCTGTGCATGGACTCCGGATGGTCCGGGCAGGTCGACAGGAAGACCAACATCGTGGCCACGTTCACCTTCCGCAAGCCCCTGCCTATCTGCGGCGTCCGGTTCCTGAGCCTGTCGGAGCGCTACCCGACGTACATGACGATCCAGGGACAACGCCGGAGCGGGCCCGAATGGCAAACGCTGTTCCCGCATCAGAGAGCCACCTGCTGGTTCTGGTCAGGCCGCTACGCGCAGGTGGACGGCCTCCAGTACTTTCAGGAACTGCGTTTTGCCGCGCCAAAAGCCGGCGTCAAGCGCCTCACGATCACCTTCGACGTCGGCGATGCCGATATCCCCTATCCCTTCGACATCGCGGAAATCCGCTTCCTGCAGGAAACACCCAGGCCGGCAACAAGCGAATGGCCCGATGTGACGTCCTGCATCGCGGCGCTCGATTCGGCGGGCACCCAGCGCTTCTACGCGCCGCGATGGCTTGCCGCCCGCGTGTGGGCGGCTGCGCCCGACCGCTTTGACACGACCGTCCCCGGCAACCTCAAGCGGACGGTGAACGACCTGACCGCAAGAGATACGACGATCCCCGAACCGGTCGTGATCCGGGGCGTCACGAGTTTCATCTGCGACCGCCGCGACGCGGAGGCCACCCGCTCCGTCCTCAAGTCGAGAGGGTTCGAGTGGAAAGAAACGGGTTTGGATCAGTATGTCCTGATCACGCTGACCGGCCCCGCCGAACTGCTGCGGGAGCACCACCCGTCCAGGAAGAACTGGACCGAACTAGGGTGCTTCAGGATGGACAACGCTCGCTCGGCCAAGGAGAACGCCGACTGGCTC
>CAYQYB010000091.1:0-9446 GCA_964421535.1 uncultured Verrucomicrobiota bacterium
CGGGTCACGTGGTGGTCATCCGCTACGAGGGTCCGAAGGGCGGCCCCGGCATGCAGGAAATGCTCTCGCCGACGAGCTACATCATGGGCCGCGGCCTCGGCGACAAGGTTGCGTTGATCACCGACGGCCGGTTCAGCGGCGGCTCACGCGGCGCGTGCATCGGCCACGTCTCGCCCGAGGCGGCGGAAGGCGGCTTGATCGGCCTGCTGAAGGACGGCGACATCATTTCCATCGACATCCTGGGGCGGAAGCTCGAGGCCAAAGTGTCGGACGAGGAATTCGCCCGGCGGCGGCAGTCGTGGCGTCCGCCCGAGCCGCGGTTCAAGACCGGCTGGCTCGCGCGTTACACGAAGATGGCCACGAGCGCGAGCACCGGCGCGGTGTTGACGGACGGATGAAGTTCCACGTTGCAGGTTCCAAGTTCCAAGTTTGGACGACGTCCACCAACTTGGAACCTTCAACCTGAAACTCGGAACTCACAGCCCCAGCAGTCTCGCCGCGTTCTCGTAGAAGACGGCCGCAAGCTCCTCTTCGGTCAGGCCGCTGTCCTCGTGAAGCTTGATCTCCTCGCCCTGGTCCGCCCAAGGGGAATCGGTGCCGAACAGGATTTTTTCGATGCCGTGCCGCCGGGCCATCGCTACGAACCGCTCCGCCGGGAACCACGCGAGAGTGAAGGAGGTGTCCAGCCACAGATCGCGGCCGATCAGGTGTTTCTCCACATCGTCCCACATCTTGAAGCCGCCGAAATGCGCGGCGACCACCGTCAGATCCGGCACGCGGTCGAGGACCTTCGCCAGGCGATCGGGCGTGCAATGAACGGGCGGCGGCAGACCGATGTCTACTCCTGCATGGAAGAAAGCGATCAGCCCCGCGTCGGCCATCTGGCGGTACAGCGGAAACATGCGCTCCTCGTCGACGAAGAATTCCTGGTAGTCCGGGTGGAACTTCACGCCCTTGATCCCCGCGTTTTCGAGCCGCTGGATCTCCGACGGATTTTCGACGTAGTCGGGGTGCAGGGTGCCGAAGTTGACCAGGGACGGCCGCGTGTTCAGCTCGATGGCGAACCCGTTCACGGCAGGCGTCTGCGACGGCTTCGTGGAAACCGGCTGGGTCACGCTGATCGTGATCCCGTTCTGCATCATGGACCGCTCCAGCCCCGCGGCGGTGCCGTCAATATGGGCGGTCTCACCCGACCGGCCCGTCAGCTGCTGAAGGGCGCGCTCGGCAATATGATCCGGGAAGATGTGGGTGTGGATGTCAATGATGCGCCGCATGAACGCGACTATACCGCCGGCGCGGGACAGCGGAAGCCTTTTCTATTGTTGTCCGGCGCGCCCAGGATTATAAAGGAAGGATTGGACTGAGAAGGGATGCCCGTGGCTGAAGACAGACAACCGCCCGAAGAATCCGCGGAACTCATGTACGTGAAGTGCGCGTACTGCGGCAAGTGGATGGACGTAAAGCCGGGCAACATGACATGGGTCAGCCACAGCCTTTGCGAGGAATGCCTCGCGAAGGAGATGAAGAAGCTGGAAACGCTGAAGAAGCCGGAGAATCCGTCGCAGTAGACGCCGACGTTCACACCCACCCCGGCTTCGCCACCCCTCCGCAGGAGGGGATTTTCTTCTTCCCCTCCTGCGGAGGGGTGCCCGCAGGGCGGGGTGGGTTATTGCGCCTTCGGCGCGGCGTACATTCCGACGTATTCCGGCAGCCAGGCGAGATAGGCGTTGTACGTCGGCGGCAGGTTGGTGACATACGACTCGACCGCCGTGACCTGCCGGCTGTTCGGGCCGAGATCGATCACCCAACCGTCCTTGATCTTCAACTGAGGCGTGGTCGAGGTGCTGTCATAGGCCAGCTCGAACACCATTGTCCGCGACGCCTCGCCGAACTGGTAGAAACTCTGCTTCAAGCCGGTTTCCGACACCTGCAGGAAACGGTCGAACCGGTCCTGCCCGAGGGTCGTGTCGAGCGCCGCGTACAGGTCCTCCTGGAGCATCTTTCCGTCTTCAGGAAACGTCGGGATGTGGAGAATGACCTTGTCGGGGCGCGGATTGGTGACCGTGATGATCGCCGCCTCGATTTCCTTGAGGGTCTGGTGCGCGTACGCGAACGCGTCGTTCACCTTCTGCTCCTCGTCCGGCGTGACCTTGAGAAAGTCCATCGCGTCCGGATGCAGGGCATAGTCGTCCGTCAGCGGCGGAATCTGCAGTTTGGCCATGTGGGCTTCCGAGAGCGGGTACTTGCCCCTGAAGTTCGCCAGGATCCAGTTCAGGACGGCGACGAGACGGTTCTGAAGCTCGTCGTTCTGCGTTCGCAGCCTCAGGTTCTCCTCGTTCAGCTGCGAAGCGCGCACGGCCAGATCGGCGGCGCCGGTTGTTCCTGCCGGAGCCTGCCGCGACGGTTCCGCGACCAGCCTTGCCGGAGGAGTGCGGCTGTCGTTCCGAAGGTCGGAAACTGCCGGCGGGCGATCGCCGTCGCGGCCGGCGGGAAAATCCCCCAGGAGAAGCGCGAAGAGAATGCCGGCGCCGGCAACCGCGGAGACTACATAGAAAGTCGTCGTTTTCACATCGACACGAATCGGTTCGGAACTCCGCCATCTTAGCGCGTTTTCGTGGAAATCCAAGCCCGGACGCGACCCTTTGCTGAACGTTTTTTTCACAATGATGTCTTTTACACGGGCGGCAAGATGGCTACATTCTGCGCTCCGTTAACGACAATGACCTTTCGGCATACATTGATGTCTATGAAATCGCGAATCTTGCGCCCGTTCTGGCTGGTTTTCTGCGGCCTGGTTTGCGCCTTTCAGGCGTCCTGGGCCCTTTCCGAGCCGGCCCCCGAGAAGTCGGACGCCGCAAAGATTCTTGTCGGGACCCTGCCCCGCACGCACATCAGCCACCAGGTCTGCAACGACCAGATCGCGACGAACGCGCTGGACGCCTTCCTGGACTCCCTGGACTACGATCACTCGATCTTCCTCGCCTCCGACATCGAGAAGTTCCGGACGCATGCCACCAACTTGGACGACCGGCTTCGGTCCGGGAACGTGAGCTTCGCCTACGAGGTCTACAACGTCCTGCTTCAGCGCCTCAGCAACCGCGTCGACTACGTCGACATCCTGCTGACCAACGGATTCGACATGACCCGGAAGGAAATGTACGAGTGGAAGCGAAAGGACAGTCCCTGGCCGGCCAGCCAGGCGGAATGGGATGAGCTCTGGCGCAAGAAGGTCAAGAACCAGTACGCCACGAAGCTGGTCGCCGATACCCTGGCCGAGGAAGAGAAGGCGGCGAACACCAACAGCGGGCCGGCCGCCGCCACCAACGAGGAGGAAAGCGTCAGCGACGCGAACCTGACGCCGGAAGCCGCCGTGCGGAAGGGCTTCAGGCAATACCTCACCGTCCTGAACGACTACGATCCCGCGTGGGTGCTGGAACGCTACCTGACCGCCTTCACGCGATCGTACGATCCGCACTCCGACTACCTCTCGCCCAACAACGCCGAGGATTTCGACATCAGCATGAAGCTCTCGCTGGTCGGCGTCGGCGCGCTCCTCAGCTCCGAGGACGGCGCGGCGAAGATCGAGCGCCTGATCCCGGGAGGACCGGCGGAACGCGACGGGCGCCTGAAGGCGGGCGACAAGATCGTCGCCGTCGCGCAGGGCGATGAAGAGCCCGTGAGCATCCTGCACTGGCCGCTCAGCAAGGCGGTCCGCATCATCCGCGGCGAGAAGAACACGAAGGTCGTCCTGACGGTCATCCCGGCCTCTGACCCCACGGGCGCAACCACGAAGAAGATCGACCTGATCCGCGACGAGGTGAAGCTCGAGGAACAGGCCGCCAAGGGCGAGGTCAAGGCGATCCAGGGGTGCGACGGGGTCACGAGAAAATTCGGCGTGATCCGACTCCCGGAGTTTTACGCGGACATCAAGGGAAAGCGCGAGGACGGCAAGGAGCTCCGCAGCTCGTCGCGGGACGTGAAGAAGATCCTGATCGATTTGATGACCAATGGCATCAGCGGCATCGTTCTCGACCTTCGGAACAACGGCGGCGGACTTCTCGCAGAGGCCGTGGAGATGACCGGCCTGTTCATCAACAGCGGCCCCGTCGTTCAGGTCAGCGACGGACGCGCCACGGAGATTCTGAGCGACGACGACCCGGACACCATCTATGACGGGCCGATCGTCGTCCTGGTCAACCGCGAGACCGCCTCGGCCTCGGAAATCCTCGCCGGCGCGCTTCAGGATTACGGCCGCGCCATCGTCGTGGGCGACTCGAAGACCCACGGCAAAGGCACGGTCCAGAGCATGGCCAATCTCAAGAACGGAGACCCGTCGCTCGGGACGCTGAAAGTGACCACCGCCAGCTTCTACCGCATCGCCGGCGGCTCCACCCAGATGAAAGGCGTTACGCCGGACATCGTCACGCCGTCCATTCTCGACTCGATGGAAGTCGGCGAGGAATACCTGCCTCACGCGCTGATGTGGTCCACGGTCTTCCCCGCCCTGTACCGCCGCACGGCGGATCTCGAATCCATCCTGCCCGTGCTGAAGCAGCAGTCGGTCGAGCGCCAGCAGAAGGATCCGCAGTTCGTGGCTTACCGCAGCCTGATCGAGCAGCTCGGGGAGCGGCAGAAGGCGAGCGAGATCTCGCTGAACCTGGACGAGCGGCTCAATTTCGCGCGCAGCGAAAAGGAACTCCAGAAGCTGCTGCAGAAGACGGACGGGAAGGACCCGGAGAAGGACAAGAACCACCAGGACATCATCCTGAACGAGGCCCTGAAGATCCTGTCCGACTTCACGATCCTGCAGAAGAACCCGACCGACGTCATCACGGCGGGACTGTAGGCCTCTGCCGGGCTACTTTCTCTTCACCCAGGAATCATCTCCCGGCCCGCTGACCTCGTACAGCACGACGTGCACGGTTCCCACCACGACCTTGGCGTCCATCTTCGCCACGAGCCGGCGCGCGTCCCGGGACACCCACACGATCTGGGGCGCCTTGCGCGCGAACAGGCTGGCGTTCACCGCCTCCGGGCGAACCACGAGGCACTGGACCTCGTCGTAGTTGCTGAGATCCACTTCCTCGAGGGCTGTGGCACGAAGCCGCATCTGGTGCAGGGTCTGGTAGGCCGCGATCGTTACGAGCGATTCGTCTCCCGGCGCCATTTCTTTCGATCGCATGAAGTAGAGGAAGGAAACGATGTCCCGGGTGTCCGCCTCGATGACGTAGTTGGAGGTCCGGCCGTCGAGAGTCGACTGCCAGTGGGCGACGCGGTTCGCGTGGTCGAACGTCGTGGTCTCCTCGGCGTTGCGGTCCTTGTCGTGGACGATCTCCACGGACCGCACGGGCAGCAGCGTGCCGGGTTCGACCACGCTGATCACGTCGTCGTCAATCTTGTGGATCTTGTCCATCCACTTGTTGGTGTGCGTCCGAAGGCGGATGCGGATCAGCTTCCGTCCTCCCTCCTCGACCCACTCGGTCGTGATCAGCGTTTCCCCGACGGGGATCATTCCCCAGTAGACGCGATAGACGAGCCCCTCCCCGACGGGGAACGGATTGGCGGCCTCTGGAACCTCGGAGGAAAACGAGCTTTCGAAAGCGCAAAGAAGCAGGCACAGCCGCGCCAGGAATCGTCGGACGTTCATACGCGAAGAGTAACGAATTCCGGGTATTCCGCAACCACCTTAAGGAACATGGCAGCTGCCGAGGCCGCGCTTCTTGAGGTACTGCTGATGGTAGTCCTCGGCCGGCCAGAATGTCGCGGCAGGCTCGATGGCCGTCGCGATCGGCCGGCGGTACTTCCCGGAGTCCGCGAGCTGCTTCTTCGACGCGTTCGCGGCCGCCGCCTGCTCGGGAGTGTGGAAGAAAATCACGGAGCGATACTGCGAGCCGAAGTCCGGCCCCTGCCGGTCGACCTGCGTCGGGTCAATCAGGCTCCAGAAGATGTCGAGAAGCTTCTCATAGGACACCTTCGACGGATCATACGTCACCTCGACCGCCTCGGCATGGCCGGTCTCGTCCGAACAGACGTCTTTGTAGGAAGGACTCTCCATGTGGCCGCCGGTGTAGCCGACCCGCGTCGAAACGACACCGGGCACCTGCATGAACGCGTCCTCCACGCCCCAAAAACATCCTCCGGCAAACGTGGCTTTCTGCATGGCTGAGCCTCCTCCGCCCTCGGCCGCGAATATCGCCAGGAGCAGGATCAATGCTGAACTGATTGTCTTCACGTTCCTAATATCCGCCGGAACGGGAAGGAATCAAACAGGGGATTTCTAGTTGCCGCTCGACAGGACGAGCGCGCCACCCGGCTGGAGTTCGACAACAAGGTTGGTGGGTCCGGCGATCGCCGGCTGGCTTGTTTCAAGGACATTGGCCCACGGTCCCGGCGAGGCGAGAGCGACGGGGACGGATTGCGGCTCCCGGCCGAAGTTGGCGACGACCACGACACCGCCCACGCCGGGAGCGCCCCTTTCGTAGACGACCGCGTTGTCCGGCAGCGCGTTGGTTTGCAGCAGGACGGTCTCCATGCGCAGCGCCGGGTGGCTCGTCCTCAGCTTCGCCAGGGCGCGGAAATCGTCATACAGCCCGCGGAACATCGGCTTGTCCATGTTTGACCAGTGAAGCGGATTCGGGCCGACAACCTTCGGTGTGGATTCGCCGAACTCCTCGCCGGCATAGACCATCGCGACGCCCGGCGCGGTCAGGGTGATCGCAAGAGCAGCGACATCGCGCCGCACGGCTTCCTCGGTTGAGAATCCAGCCTGGTCAAGGTCGCGCAGAAAGCGCTCCTCGTCGTGGCTTTCGATGTAGGCGACCCGCTCGAACGAGTTGCTGAATCCGAGCTTCCGCGCGTCCAAGATCCGCTCGAAGTCGCCGCGGTTCAGCCGGGCGTTCCGTATCATGTCCCGCAGCTGCCAGCGGAACTGGTCGTGCCAGCCGGTGTCCATCTCGGTCCGGCTCTGCAGGTCGGGATCCGCCGGCAGGTGTTCGGCGATCTGCCAGCTGTTGCTGTCCGCCTGCTTCGCCGCGTACGCGAACCAGCCCGCGCCCCACTCGTTGTATCCCTTCCATCCCACCCAGCGCGTCGCGTCGTAGCGAAAGCCGTCGATGTGGTATTCCTCGATCCATCCCCTCAGCATATCCGCGACGTACCTCTTGAATGCCGGCGAGTCCTGGCGAAGGTCGGGAAAGCCCCAGTTCTCGCCGAGGAAGCGGTGGAAGTAGGGGCTCGCGTCGTAATCCAGCCCGTACAGCTGGTACAGCGGCGAGCTGTAATCCATGTGGTTGAACACCATGTCCATGACGACCGCGAGCCCGCGCTTGTGCGCCTCGTCAACCAGCCGCTTCAACTGCTCCGGCGTGCCGTACGTTGTTTCCGGCGCGAGATGGAAAGCGGGATTGTAGCCCCAGCTTGTGGCGCCGGTGAACTCCATGACCGGAAGCGGCTCGATCGCGGTCACGCCGAGGTCCCTGATGTAATCAAGCCGCGCGATGACGCCCGTGAAGCCCTGGCCCGGGCAAAGGTCCGGAAGGAAAAACTCGTAGATCAGCAGATTGTCCAGCGGCGGCCGGCGGTAGTCCGCGTCGGACCACTCGAACGGTTTCTGTCCAACGGCCAGAACCGTCTTCGCCTTTTCGGGCAGATGGGTTTCCTCGCCCTTCTCGTCCTTCCACTCGACGTCGCGCGAGTACGGGTCCGCAATGAACTTCTCCCCGTCGATGCAGTACTGATATTGGTGAACGCCCTTCTCGACAGAGCGCGCGATCCACCACGTGCCGCCCGGAGATCGGTTCATCAGATCGGCGGCGGGGTCCCAGCGGTTGAAGTCGCCCACGACCGAAACGAGATGCTTGCCGGGCGCGTGAAGCGCGAACAGGACGGTTCCGTCCTCCTGCTCCGTTGCGCCCAGCGGGGCGTTGTCGGGGAAATCCCCCTCCCGGACCGGCGGCACGCGCCAGAAGTTCACCTGCGCAACCGCCGCCTGGTTGCCGCGGAATGTGCGCGCCATCAGCTGATGCCGGCCGTAGCTCAGATCCTCCACCTTCATGGGCCACTCGAACGGCCGCTCGTTCAGGTAGGCCAAGGGCTTCCCGTCGAGCGACAGGCTGATACCGTTGGCCCGGCTGACCTTGGCGGTCACAACGAAATCCTCCGAGAAGACTGCCCCCATCCGGGGGAACGAAAAGAAGACAACCGGGCTGTTGGTGCCCGAGTTCCGCATCACGCTCACGTTGTAGTTCCGGCCAAGATCCGTGTCCCACTGGTCGCCCCAGTGGACCGCCATGTGCAGCGAGCTCACGACCTGCTCCGGCCGGTTGAACGGGCCGAGGAACGCGACGCAATCCCCGTTTTCGTCTGGAGACGACAGCGGCGTATCGACGGCCAGCCCGTCGTCCGACGGCTTCGAACCGCGCGGCCAGTAGTTGGAGGACGGCGGGCTCCACATTCCGTAAACGGCATTCACTCCCCAACGCAGTTGTCCGCCGGACCTGCCGCGGCGGACGATCACCTTCACGATGTCGTTCAGCGATGGCTGTAACGGTTCGACGCGGATTCGCGCGAGCGACACGGGAATGTGATAGTCGCTGCCTTCCGCGCTTTCCCAGCTTCCGTCATCCCAGCGGAGCGCGAAATCGATCGAGCCCACCAGCTGCTCGTCGCGGTTGAAAGGCCCCAGCGTGACCCGGCACACGCCCTGGGAGTCCGGCCCCGCGAGCCGGGTCTGCGTGGCCACGCCCTCTTCGACGGATCCGGTTGGCCAGTAGGCCTCAATGGCCTTCTCCCACTGATTCCCCTTCGCGTTCACACCCCAGTGAAGGACACCGCCCTGCGCGCAGCCGCGCACTTCAACATGGATCACATCGTCGCGCGTCGGCTCCGCCGGCTGGGTGGAAATCTCGACAGCCTGCAGGGTGATGGTCGCGAGGAATAAAGACAGCGATAAGAGAGAAAAGCGTTTCACGTTGGTCCGGCTCTCAAAGGCTATTTCTTTTGCCCGAATCGCCGCCTTATTTCAAGCCGCACCCAGTTTTTCAAGCTGAACGCACCCAATATCATGATTGCAACAGATTGACATGCAGATTGTTATGCATAAAAACGTCACATTCCCGCGATTCGCAGAACCACCGTTCGGTTGCGGGCGCGGTTTGCGGCGGTATCGTTGGGATACGGGGACCAGTCGGCGCCGTAGCTGACCGTTTTGAACGACGCAGCTGGAAATCCGGAAGAAGTCTGCAGAACCTTCTGCGCTTCGGCGGCGCGCAGCATTCCGAGCGCCTTGTTGTCCTTGTATTCTTTCTTTCCGCTCACGGGCACGTTGTCGGTACAGCCGACCACGGTGACGGTGATGCCCTTCCCGCGCGCGCCGAGCTGTCGCCCGACTTTTGAAAGCATGGTTTCGCCCGAGCGGCTGAGCTTTGTTCCGCCGGCAAAAACACCCG